>NZ_JBGUAZ010000005.1 GCF_041821085.1 Natrinema sp. HArc-T2
TTACTTCCCGGACAGCAACTGCTACAGGTAGTCCCTATATCCTACAAGACTTAACGGATAGTAACAGGTCTTGGAACGGATCCAGATCAGACTATTCGAGAAATAGTTTAAAATATTTTAGATGAAACAACCAGATAGCAATCCTTAATCATGGTCGGCAGAGATGGAGAGATAGCGGGATGGGATAGCCAGGAGATTCCGGCGGGCTCATAACCCGCAGATCAGTAGTTCAAATCTACTTCCCGCTATTTCCTGACGTTGAGCAAACTTTTACTGCAACTTGGTCGTTGACGTCCTCCCCACGCTGAAGCGCGAGGATTTCTCTCGCTGGAGTCTCAATCAGCCAGAGTCTTCACGGTGGCAACTTCATCCATATTATGAATTTTAGTTATTGCATATCAAATGTAATGCGACTGCAGGCTTCGACGATCGAACGAATCGGCCTCACAGTCGATTCATACTTGTCGCCGTTTTGCGCGCCCAGTGTCGGTCGGTGAAATCACCGAGGATTCGACCGACGGTTATTGGGGACGCCCCTGTCGCTCATTCGGGTGTGCGACGGTCTGCCGGCCTGTCGGTGAGGATACGTAGAATGGCGAGGATGGAGCGATTGCCCGAGAAAAGTCACGTCGTCGACTGCTGAGTCGATGTAGCCCCATTCGAAGCACCAACTGAATCCCCAGGGTATCTGCCTTTGTACCCGTGTGATACGGACTCCAGTCTCTGTGGGTACCGGCAGGTCCGCGACCCGCCATGCGGGCGCCCGTTGGGACCCAGTGACAGCAGACTGTATGCATCCAGCCAGTGACGGATCTGCGGAGGTTACGTGAATGGCATGGAGAACAGCCGCCCAATGGCAGCAAGTAATTGCAGTCACTCCAGCACCACCTCGACCTCGCAGACAACCGTGGTCTTACCGGATACGCCTGCCCTAGTCGAAATCGAGCGCCTCGACGAACGAGACTTCCTCGAGCAGACCGCAAAAGCCGCCCGGATGGGCGTAGGATGGTGGCCGCCGGGCGAGCTGAGAAAACGTAGGTTCGAGGCTGATTGGATCGGTCTCTGTCGCGCGGGGTAACGCGACAGAAAAGATGCTCGGGAGAATCAGTATCAATTTCGTCCCGATTCTCAGTTGTTCAGAATCGTCTCCGGGACACTCGTTGGAAGTAGATCGTGGTCGGGTAGAGCTGCGCTTAGTAACAACTGAAACGATTCACACATCGATCGCACCGTCCGCAGCTCTCGCTCACGTCGTAGCTCCGACCCGCGCGCCCCTCGTGCGAACGGGTGTGCAGTGACGTCAGTGGGTGCTATAGACGCGTAGCGAGCACGGCTGGCGCGTTCGTGGGACTCGAGATGAGCCATGTGAAGCGCTGAACACCAGTCGATCGAGGCCACCTATGATGCTATTATATGTGTATATATTACATTAATTCCTAATATTTATGCGGCTATCGAACGACCAGTAGTATGTATGTACGACATCAGGGGTAATTCTGATACCACATCAACATACGAGTGTCTGAGCTGTGGCGAGATTGTCACCACCGATACCCGGGACGGGAAATGTGCTCGTTGTGGGCGGACGAACACCTTCCAAAATCGAGCTCTCTCACTCGAATAACTAATCTCTCCTCTAAACAAGAGATGTCCTCTCATACATCGTCAACAACGATCGAACGGACGGTTTCTCAGCCAGACGACGCGGATGTCACGTCAGCAGTTGCAACGGCTCGACGCCAACTCGAGCACGCTGCAACGCACCTCGATATCGATCCGAACATCGTCGAACGGCTCAAACATCCGGCAGCTGTCCACGAGGTAACAGTACCAGTCGAACGCGATGACGGTTCCATCGATGTGTTCACTGGCTATCGCGCACACCACGACAGCGTTCGCGGTCCGTTCAAAGGCGGCCTGCGATACCATCCGGGGGTCACTCGCGAGGAGTGTATCGGCCTCTCGATGTGGATGACCTGGAAGTGTGCCGTGATGGATCTGCCCTTCGGCGGCGCGAAAGGCGGGATCGTCGTCGATCCCAAAGAGCTCAGCGAGGCGGAAAAGGAACGCCTTACGAGGCGGTTCACGGACGAGATTCGGGACATCATCGGGCCGAACAAGGACATTCCTGCACCCGACATGGGGACCGATTCCCAGACGATGTCCTGGATCATGGACGCCTACAGCATGCAAGAGGCAGAGACGCTCCCCGGCGTCGTGACCGGCAAGCCACCCGTCATCGGCGGCAGTTACGGCCGCGAGGAGGCCCCGGGACGGAGCGTCGCCCTCATTGCTCGCGAAGCTTGCGAGTACTACGACTATCCGCTCGAGGAGACGACCGTCGCCGTTCAGGGGTTCGGGAGCGTCGGAGCGAACGCAGCCCGCCTGCTCGATGAGTGGGGCGCAACCGTCGTCGCGGTCAGCGACGTCAACGGAGCAGCTTACGATCCAGCGGGACTCGATCCCCATATGATCCCGTCACACGACGAAGAACCCGAGGCTGTTACCGACTACGCCGACGAGACGATCGAGAACGACGAACTGCTCACGTTGGATGTCGATCTTCTCATTCCGGCAGCCATCGGCGACGTGATTACCGAAGCTAACGCCGACAGTATTCAGGCGGACCTCATCGTCGAAGGTGCAAACGGCCCGACGACGTTCGCGGCGGATGCGATCCTGGCCGAACGCGACATTCCGGTCGTCCCGGACATTCTCGCCAACGCTGGCGGGGTCACCGTCTCCTACTTCGAGTGGCTCCAGGATATCAACCGCCGGTCGTGGTCGCTCGAGGAAGTACAGGAACAACTCGACCAGGAAATGCTGTCCGCGTGGGACGAAGTCCGAGCCGAGGTCGAAACGAGAGATGTAACGTGGCGAGATGCGGCATACATCGTTGCTCTCTCGCGGTTGGTTGACGCCCACGCTAATCGCGGTCTTTGGCCGTAAGTACAGCGGTTCAAGGCGACTGTCTGATCCGGGAGGACCAGGACGATTCCGGCACGCTGCTACGCAGTCGACAGTTAATCGCACGGGCGCCCGGTCGTAATCAGGAGAGAAGGGAGGTGACGAACGCAGCACAGTGAGGTTCCGTGGTCAGAGCTGGGTTCAATATTTTTATCGTTCGACTTGTTCCCGAAGCTGATCCTCCGGTCGTCACTTTTCAGAATCGGCCATACGGACTCCTGGCAGTCAGTTTCGGTGCAACCGCGACCCGAGCTGCGGTTGCACCGGTACATCGTGACAGCAGACCGCATCAGTGCTACAGAAAATACATGGTGTCATAATTGAACGACTGGCGTATACGCCCTCACGGACACGCCGCACGGTCCTCGCCGCCTGCGGACCCCCGTACTTTCCGGTTGCTCGGATGTCTTGAAGACTGGCTTGTCCAGATCGCTTTCGACTGCTCTCCGACAGTCCATCAATGGCCGATGTACGGCCACGATGTTGCTCGCACGAGCCGTGTGTCTTCTCGTGACCTGCCGTCGGTCGGCTATTCTACCTGGGTTGGCATGTCTCGTCTGTTTTCGTCGCCAGTTGCGATCTCCACAGCGCTCTGGCCGTGGAATCTCGATTGTTGGGACAATATGGCCTCCTCTCACAGTCTTAGAAGTTCGGTACGGGAACACGCCGATTACAACGCGTCAAAGATCATCGGGTTGTAGTCTCTCCAGTCGATGACGAAAACGAATCATGTCAACAGTAGCGTGATATCGTGTGATAGTACTATACCGCGTGAATACGCCCGGTAACTCTCTTTTGAATAGCCAGTCGTCTCGAGTGGGAAGCCCGAATAGTCGTGAACAGCTCCGCCGGAGTTCGAGTGGGAGAAACAGTAACCCGAGTGGGAGAAACAGTGGCCTGAGTATTTATTGGGGCGGCTGGACTGGTCGCAATGCCCTACGAGGCGACGCGTTGCCGGATCTCCGACCTCGTAGGATACGATACCGGCAAGAGAACCATGACATACCAACAGCCACCGCAACAGCAACTAGAACAGCCAACTCAACAGCGAGCCGGACACCAGCGACCGCAGCACCAGACCGGACGACAGCAGCACCAACAGCAACCGCAGCACCAGACCGGACAGCAGTCCCAGCAACCGCAGTCGCGCGACCAGGCCGTCCCGCAGCAGGTCTCACAGGCCATCCACCAACTCGAGGAACTCGAATCGGACGCCGAGTGGGCGCACGGACAGGCGATGAAGGCTGGCGACCGGTTCACCTCCGGAATGCTGGCTGATCTCACCCAGATTATCCACCTCCAAAAGACGCTGCTCCTGCGGCAGTCCGACTTCGCACAGACGTTCGGTCAGTGCACCCAGCAAGCACTCCAACAGAGCACCCAGCAACTCCAGCAGTCCCAGGCTCCGGGTGTCCAGCAGGTGATCCAGCAGGCCCAGCAGATCACCCAGACGATCCAACAGGCGAGCCAGCAAGTCACACAGCAGGGCCAGTCACAGCAGATGGGCAGGCAAATGGGTGGCCAAACGCCGTCACCACAGGGCGGTGGCCAACCCTTCTAAGAACAGGGTAGCCCGACACGCCCTCGCAATCCTTGCGAGGGAATTTAATGTACGGTATGTAAAACCGATACCCTCCGCTTCAATCCATCTCTTGACAGTCGTCTCGATCTCCGTTGTGTCGAAAGCGCCACCGGATCCTCCAACCGGAGAGATGACGGGCCTACCGGAGTTTCCAGAGCAACGAGCGCAGCTTATACCCGAGTGAACCGTTCTGATAGCCAGTCCACCCGCTCATTCCACCCAACAGCGTCGCTGCATCGTACCCCTCGTCGACGAGTAGACTCGTTGCTCGTTTGGCAACCATACCCATCTTACACACAACGACGACGTCTCGCTCGTGCGGGATTTCTCCGAGTCGGTCGCGAAGCGCGGACTCGTCGCCTTGGCGCAACTCCTGATAGACCGGCACGTTATGGCTGCCCTCGATTGTGTTCGTCTGATAGTCCGACCGCGGGCGAATGTCGAGGACGAACGGCTCGTCTCCAGACTCGAGGCGGGCTTCCAGTTCGGCTGGACGGATGCGACTCATCACTACTATATTGTATCGAAAGCACAAAACCGTGGTGATTCAGACGGGTTGTCGTCCTGCTGTTCCGGTGGGACCACGACCGTCCTGCGGGTGTACCGGTCACTCGTGACAGCGGCCCGTCTCAGTCGTTGGTCGGCGAGGTGCGGGTGGTGGCTGCGTCAGTTTCGAAGTAGCGGAGTGCCCGCGAGAGCCGTGACGCTTGGTTGCTGAGACGTTCAGCACTCGTCGACACTTCGGTCAGTGCTGTGGTCTGTTCTTCGGCCGCAGCGGCGACGCTTTCGGCACCTGCGGTCGTCTCCTTGGAGATCGACGCGACGTCGTCGACCATCGCGACGACTTCCTGAGTCGAGGCCGCCTGCGCTTCGCTGGCCGCCGAGATTTCCTGGACGCCGACGTTGGTCTCCTGTGCGAGGTCGGTGATCTGTACGAGCGCGTCGACGGCCTCCTGCACCTGCTCGCTGGCGTCTTGAATGCCGGCGTTCGTGCGCTCGACTTCGGCGGCGGATTCCTCGGTCCGGTCACGGATCGCCTCGAGGCGGGCTTCGGCCTCCTCGGCTGCCTCCGCGACGTCTTCGGAGAGGGCTTTGACTTCCGTTGCAACGGCGGAGAACCCGTCGCCGCCGCTGCCGGCGTCGGTCGACCGGGAAACCTCGATGTTGGCGTTCAGCGCCAGCATGTTGGTCTGGCGGGCGATTTCGGCGATCGTATTGAGTAGTTCGTCGATCTGCTGAACCTCCGCCTCGAGCCGGTGTATCTCGGTGACGGCAGCGCTGGCTTCGGTTTCGATCTCGTTCATCGCAGCGATGGCAGCTCGTGCGGACTCCTGTCCATCCTGTCCGGTGTCGACGGTTCGTTCGGCGATGTCGGCGACCTCAGACGAGGACACGGCGATCTCTTCGGTCGTCGTCGACAGCGAGTCGAGTTCCTGGGTGACCGAGCGGAGGTATTCGTGTTGTCGGTCGGCACCGTCGGCGATTTCCTGAATCGACGTGGAGACCTGCTCGGAAGCCGAGTGCACTTCCTCGGAACTGGCCGTCACCGATTCGGATGCGGTGGCCACGTTCTGTGCGAACGATGTGAGATCCTCGGTGGTCGACTCGAGCTTGGCGAGCATGTCGTTGAACTCGCGTGCGATCTCGGCCATCGCCTCGTTTTCGCTGTCAGGGTCCATGCGCTGGGTCAGGTCACCCGCTGCACACGCCTGCATGACAGTCGCGTACTCGTCGGCTTTCCGCTCGAGATGCTCGTTGAGTTGGGTCGTCTCTTCGCGGAGCGTGACTGCTTCCTGTCGCGCCTGCTCGACTTCGTCCATTTTCGTCTGGAGTGACTCGTTTTTATTTTGGAGGTCGTTGACCGTCAGTAGCCCCACGTTGACCACGAGTAAGACGAACACTGCGCCGAACAGGAAGACAAACCCTGTCAGCAGCTGAAAGAGGAGTTCGTGCCCGCTAACGGCGATCCAGAGAGCGGCGACGTAGCCGAGTAAGAACAACACCATCAGTGCAAGCAACCCCCGCCACCGTCGTCGGTAGCTGGCCTCGTTCAATTGTAAGAACAGCCGCCGCGTGTACAGAATCGAGCCGAACATGACGAGCGCCCCGGCAGCGATAAGTCCCAGTACAAGTATCGATACTGCGACCATTACTGTTCACCGAGAGCGCTGATATCTGCGTAGTTGGACGAACGATTCCGAGTCGACGACTTCGACGTGCTGTGTGGGTTCTGTGTCATCGGTTTCTGAAGTGATCCGCTTCGAAAGAACGAACGTGCCTCATCGCTGGGTCAGGTCACCGTCCGCCGTCTTCGACGGGACCTAGGGTTCGCCGTTAGCGTGGGACCGTCGCGGCTGTCATCGGCCCGGCGTCTGAGACGGGCTGCTGTCACGGTGTCCCGGGCGCACCCGCCGGCACCCGCTGACAGGAGTCCGTCTGACCGACCGCCAGCCGAACCTCGTCCCGCTTCGAAACTGGAACTGCGTGTCTGGCAGACCGTCCGTTTTAAAACCATCACTCTCTTTCGAATATAGTGAAGGTCACTGGATACGATTATTTAATCTTACCGCCAGCTTCTCCCGCGTCCTTCTCGAGAATCCGACTGAACCGTGGCGTGATCTGTCGTCGCCACTGACAGTCACTGCATACCCGATCGCACGACGGGCGTGCGGGTCGGAGCGAGTGTCGCGAGCGAGACCCGCGGACGATGCGATCGGTGTGTCACTCGGTTCAGTTGGTACTATCGTACCGCGTTATCCGCCGTGTTTTCGATACCAGACTCGAGTCCCGACGGGCGACGCACCCGCCTCGAGATCCAGTCGCCGCACGACCAACTCCCGAATCGCAGTCGTGACGACGAGCTGGACCGTGTCGCCCGCAGCGGTTTGTACGTCGAAGACGCAGTGGCCGTCCCGTTCGCTGATGCGTTCGATCGTTCCGACGGACCACCGCTCGATGTCGTGGGTCGGTTTCCGGGCGTGGATTCGGTCGTGGGTCACAGGTAACGAGAAGCCAGAGAGGCAGTTGAAGCTAGCGCCCCCGCAGGTGTCGTTCGCTCCGCCGATCCGGAGACTCCGTTCGCCTCGAGAGCGAGGTTATTCGGAGTTGGGGTCGTCCCCGAGCGACCCCTCGTACTTGTCTTGCTCTTCGTCGGGGAGGTACTGCCGTTCCCACTCGACGACCTCGGGAAAGCCCGAGAACTCGTGGAGGCTCCCGACGGGCTGGGCGTTGAACGTATCGTCGATGTCTCGCATCGCCGCCACGGGGTCGTCCGCGAAGGCACTGAGATCCGCGTGGACGTTCGCGATCGTCGACAGTGTCGACGTAATAGGGAACAATACGATGTCGAATCCCCACTCCTCGAGCGACGAGAGGTCGACGTACGGCGAGGAGCCGAGTTCGCCGACGAAGTTGTAGACGATCGGCCCGTCGACCTCCCGGCCGATACGCTCGAGTTCCGACTCGTCGGTTGGGCCCTCGACGAACGCGACGTCAGCGCCGGCCGCGAGGAAGTCGTTGGCGCGGCCGATCGCCTCGTCGAGCGAGCCGTCACCCGTGCCGCGGGCGTCGGTGCGGGCGATAAGAACGAAGTCTTCGGCACGGTCGTCCCGAACGTCGGCTGCGGCTTCGATCTTGCCGACTGCCTCCTCGCGCGGGATGACCTGTCGTCCTTTCGTGTGGCCACAGCGTTTCGGGAACGTCTGGTCTTCGATGTGGATCGCGCCGACGCCGGCTTTGATGTACTCGCGAACGGTCCGGATGACGTTGGTCGCGTTGCCGTAGCCGTTGTCAGAATCGGCGATCAGCGGCACGTCGATTCGCTCCTGAATGTTGCCGGCGTTTTCGATCATCTCGGGCATCGTGATGAAGCCGGCGTCAGGGTAGCCGGTCTTCGACAGCGACGTCCCGTAGCCGGTCATGTAGATCGCGTCGAAGCCGATAGAATCGGCGACTCTGGCGGTAAGTGGGTCGTGAACACCGGGGCAGACCAGGAGTTCGTCGCGCTCGAGGCACGTTCGGAGGGTGGCACCGGAGTCGGTCATGGCAGATTACACGGTGGTCGCGGCGAAGTCGGTGTCGATGCTGGTCGTCCGTCGGTTGGATCGTTAGTCATTGGCAGAGAGGTGATCGAGGACGCTGTCGGTCGTGACGACATCGCCGTACTTCGCGTCGATGTCGAAGAGGTTCGCTCGGTGTGGCCCCTCCGCGCGGTCACCGACCGCGTCGGCGGGGACGATAGTTCGATAGCCGTGCTGGAGGCTATCGACGGTCGTCGCGCGGATACAGCCGCTCGTCGTGACGCCAGCGAGTACGAGCGTATCGACGCGGTGTGTCGTCAGCTCTGTCTGCAGGTCGGTCCCGAAGAAGGCGCTCGCGTACTTTTTCAGGATGACCCGCTCGCCGTCTTCGGGTTCGACCCGGTCGTCGATTTCGACTGCCTCGGTCCCGAGACGCAATTCTCGCAACGCGGGGACCTTCTCGACGAACCGACCGGCGTCGCCGTACGATTCCTCGTAAGCGACGGTCGTGAAATATCGTGGCAGGTCGTGTTCGCGAAACGCGTCGAGCAGCCGCTCGGTCTGCTCGAGCACGCCGGTCACGTCCGACCCGAGACTGGTTTCGGGATCGGTGAAGGCGTTTATCAGGTCGACGACCAGCAGCGCGGGCTGCTCGCCGAGGCCGACGCTCGTCCCGAAATCGGCCTCGTCGTATTCGGCGTCAATGTTGATGTCGTGTGGCCAGTCCATAATGTGCTGGAGTAGTGAGGCTGCCGGTCAGTCGTGTCGGTCCGCGAACTCCCGGCGCTCGGCGGCGATACGTTCTTCCAGCGTCTCGTCGTCCGGTAGCGGCCCGTAATCGAACGGCTCGAGGTCGTCGCGCGTTTCCCGAAGCTCGTCGCGTCGCTCGGCGGTCGCCGCCTCGTCGACGGTGCCGTCGTCGGCGAGGACGACGCCGTACTCCGTGCGCGCGGCCGACTCGGAGACGAGTCCGCGCTCGACTTCCGCGGCGACGGCGTCGGGATCGCGCTCGAGTGGGTCGCCGAGGCCGCCGCCACCAGCAGTGGAAAAGACGAGTTTGTCGCCGGCCTCCACGGCGACGTTTTCGACCTTCGAGGGGAGTTCCTCCTCGGTGCCATCGGTGCGGATCAGTTTCTTCTCGCTCGTCCGGGCGTGGGAGCCGCCGTCGACGCCCCACGGGTACGTGTGCGCGCGGTCGTCCTGGAACGTGATCGCACCCGGTTCCTCGAAAGTGTAGACTTTCGTGATGCCGTGACCGCCGCGGAACTCGCCGGCGCCGCCGGTGTCGGCGCGGGTGCTGTACTCGTCGATGGTCAATGGGTAGTAGGCCTCCTGGTACTCCGCGGGCACGGTGCGAAACAGCGGCCACCAGGAGTGGCCGTCGAGGCCGTCGCCGCCGGGTCGGGCCGGGATGCCGCCGTAGAGGATCTCGAGCATCTGGAAGTCGTTGCCCTCCGAGTCCGTGCCGGCGTAGACGAGGTTCGGCGACGTGCCGTAGCTGCCCGCGACCGAGAAGCCGTCGATGAGCTTCGAGAATGTCGCCTGCAGGACGTCGAACTGGCGGGCCATCATCGGCAGGCGATTGCCGAGCGCCGCCGGGAACTCCGGCTGGACCACGGTGCCTTCGGGCAGGGTCACCTCGAAGAGATCGTAGTAGCCGTCGTTGAACGTCAGCAGCGGGTCGAACGCCATGATGAGGAAGACCCCGGTGAACATTTTGAACATCTGCTCGTTCAACAGGAAGTTTACGGTCCCCGGCACCTGCTCGTCCGTGCCGGTCCAGTCGAGGTAGACCGTCTCTCCCTCCCGGTAGATCTCGAGGTGGAGTTTGATGGGGCCGTTGCCCATGCCGTCGTCGTCGACGTAGTCTTCGAACGTGTAGCGTTCGCCCTCCGGGATGAACTCGTGGATCAGATCGATCATCCCATCGCGGGTGCGATCGAGGATGGCGTCGCAGGCCTCGACGTACGTCTCCTTGCCGAAGCGATCGCAGAGTTCGTGAACCCGCGTTTCGGCGGCTTTCGTCCCCGCCGCCAGCGCCTTGATGTCGGCCTCGGCGTGTTCCGGTAGGCGCGTGTTGTGGGCGAACGTCTCGAGCAGTTCGCTGTCGAACTCGCCTTCCTTGTAGAGTTTGACCGGCGGCAGACGCATTCCCTCCTCGAAGATCGTGCGGGCCTGGACGGGCATACTGCCGGGCGTCTTCCCGCCAACGTCCATCAGGTTCCCCCACTGGCTCGAGAAGCCCACGAGGTCGTCCTCGTAGAAGATCGGACGCAACAGGAGCATGTCCGGGGTGTGCGAGACGGCCCCGGCACACATGTAGGGGTCGTTGGTCGCGATCACGTCGCCGTCCGCCAAGTCTTCGCGGTCGAACGGCGAGTTCTCGAGGATTGTGTCGATCGCCGAGCCGAACTGTCCCATGACCATCCGTCCCTCGGCGTCGGCGATGAGCGGGAACTGGTCGGACTGCTCGCGGATGACGGGACTGATCGCCGTCGTTTCGACGACCCGGTCCATCTCGTGGCGGGTGTTCGAAAGCGTGCTCTCGATGATGTCGAGCGTGGTCTGGTCGATGTCGTGGTCGCCGACGAACTCCGGGGTCGTGTCACTCATTGCGTCTCACCTCTGTTGATTTCGATGTTCGCGTAGCGGTCGATCGTCGCGCTGTGATCCGGCTGGACGACGACCGTCGAGTCGTCGTCGGTGACGATAGCCGGCCCGGCGAGTTCGTTGCCCGGCCGTAGCCCGGCTCGGTCGTAGATCGGCGTCTCGTAGTACTCGCCCTCGAAATAGACGTCGCTGACGTCGACTTCGGCGTCACTCGGATCGGCATCGGCCAGCTCCTGTTCTTCGATGGTTACACCCTGAAGCGTCCCTTTGCCGATGACGCGGAGGTTCGCGATCTCGAGCGGCGCATCGAGCGAGAAGCCGAACTGACGGTCGTGGCGCGCCTCGAAGTCGTCTTTGATCTCCGCGAGTCCGGTTTCGCGGAGGTTTTCGATGTCGATCGGGATCGACATCTGGATGTCCTGGCGGAAGTAGCGACACTCGGCGAAGTACTCGAACGCGTGATCGGCCTCGTCGACGCCCTCGGAGATGAGCCACTCGCTCGCTTCGTCCTCGAGCGCGCGCAGTTCCTCGGCGACGTCTGCGCCGTCGACATCGGTTTCGGTCTCGAGGTAGGTCTCCGAGAACTCGTTTTGGATGTCCGAGGTAAGAAAGCCGAAGGCCGACATCACACCCGGCCCCGGTGGGATGACAAGCGGATAGGCGTCCATCACATCAGCGAGCGCGTTCGCGTGCATCGGGCCGGCCCCGCCGAAGGCGACGAGGCCGAACTCCCGTGGATCGTAGCCGCGCTCGACGGAGACGACGCGAAGCGCGCCGTGCATGTTCTCGTTGACGATATCGAGGATGGCCTGTGCGGCTTCCTCGACCGTGCTGTCGCGCTCGTCGGCGATCGTCGCCACGGCGTCGCGGGCGGCCTCCCGATCGAGTTCCATCCGACCGCCGAGTTGGACTGTCGGCGGGATCCGCCCGAGCACGACGTTGGCGTCCGTGACCGTCGGTGATTCGCCACCCTGTCCGTAACATGCTGGCCCAGGGTCTGCGCCGGCACTTTCGGGGCCAACCTGCAACGAGCCGTTCAACTGCACGCGCGCGATCGAACCGCCCCCGGCCCCGACCGTGTTCACGTCGACCGAGCGGGATTTGAACTCCCGGTAGCCGACCTTCGTCTGGCGAGTCGTCTCGGGCGTCCCACCCTCGACGAGCGAGACGTCGGTCGAGGTCCCGCCCATGTCGAGTGTCAATACGTCCGGGACACCCTTCTTCGAGGCGATGGTCGCCGCACCGACGACGCCACCGCTCGGCCCGGAGAGCGCGAGTTCGACCGGTCGCTCCTTCGCAGCCGTCGAACTCATGAGTCCGCCATCGGACCGAACGACGTTCATCGTCGCCGACGAACCGGCTGCCGCCAGTGACTCGTCTAAATCTTCGAGATATTCGATCACTGTCGGTCGCGCGTAGTCGTTGATGACCGTCGTCAGCGTCCGTTCGTACTCGCCGTACTCCGGAACGATGTCGGCGGATATCGACACCGGAAGGTCTGGCGCCTCTTCGGCGACGATTTCGCGGACGCGCTCCTCGTGGGCAGGGTTGAGATACGAGTTCAATAACGCAACAGTCAGTGACTCGACGCCGGCAGCCTCGAGGTCGCGGACGGCGTCTCTGACCGCCGCCTCGTCGAGCGGCTCGATCTCCTCGCCCGCCGGCGAGCTGATCGTCCCGTCGACGCCACGTGTGTCGACTAGATCGGCCAGCGGGTCTGGCTTTTCCATGTCCATCCACCCGTAGAGCGGGCCGGGCGTCCACGCCCGTGCCAGATGGAGGATGTCCTCGTGACCTGCAGTCGTGATGAGCCCGACGCGAGCTCCCGTCTCCTCTAAGAGCATGTTCGTCACGACCGTCGTGCCGTGAAACAGCAGATCGAGGTCGGATACGACGGTTCCCGCCTTTGCGGTTGCCTCCTCGACACCGTAGATCACTCCTTCTGATGGGTTCGCAGGCGTCGAGAGCACCTTGTCTATCGTGAGTTCGTGCGTCGATTCGTCAAAGACGATGACGTCCGTGAACGTCCCACCGACGTCGACGCCGAGATTATGTGTCATGTGGTACCGTGTACTGTGGTACATCCGCCGTTGGGAGAGTAAGGGTTCCCCCAACAGCTGTTGGCGGTTTATATAGTATGGGCTGGCAGCTGCGCGCCCGGACGCCGTAACAGCAGCCCCACGAATGCTCGAGTGAGCGTCACCACACCACATAAACCGGTTCGGACCCAATCACTGTCCATGCGTGACGTGGCCGGCATCTCGAATGAGCTCTTTCGAACCGAGGAGGGCGAGACTGACTCGCTTCGACGGTGTCTCACGCTCGTCAACGCCATCGATGACGGGATCTACCAACTCGACACCGACGGCCGGTTCGTCGCCATCAACGACGCCCTCGTATCGATAACGGGCTATTCGCGATCGGCCCTCCTCGGCGAGCACGTGTCGACCGTCATCGAAACGCCGGACGCAAAACGGCTCGAGGAAGCGATCCACACGCGCCTCGAGCACGACGCTGATCCCGACACGACGTTCAACCTCGTACTCGAGACCGCGGCTGGCGACAGCGTTCCCTGTGAACTCCGAATGAGCCTGCTCGTAGATGATGGCGAACTCGAGGGGTCGGTCGGTGTCGTTCGAGCCGTTGAAGCTCACGATCGAACGAACGAGCAACTGCCGTCGACCTGGAAGACGTACGATTCGATCGCGTCAGTTATCGACGAAGCCGATGTTGGTGTGTTCGTCCTCGACGACGAGTTCGATGTCGTGTGGGTCGATGAAACGATCGAGGAGTATTTTGGTCTCGCGCGAGCCGAAGTTATCGGTCAGGACAAGGCGACGCTGATTCAGGAGACGATCCGTGATCGACTCGCAGATCCTGAGTCGTTCGCGGAGACAGTGTTGGCCACCTACGAGGATAACACCTACGTCGAACAGTTCGAGTGTCGGGTGACGGACGATGCAGCTCAGAACGAGCGCTGGCTCGAACACCGCAGTAAACCGATCGAGTCGGGTCCATACGCCGGTGGCCGCATCGAACTGTACTACGACATCACCGACCGGAAAGCAGCACAGCGAGCCAGGCAGGCGAGCGAACAGCGATTTCAGTCGCTCGTCGACGCGGTCGACGAGTACGCGATCTTCATGCTCGATCCCGACGGATACGTCGTTAGCTGGAACGAAGGTGCCGAGCGGATCAAAGGCTACCGTTCGGCGGAGATCATCGGCGAGCATTTTTCGACGTTTTACACCGCCGAGGATCGAGCGGACGGCGTCCCTGAATATAATCTTAGGCAAGCACGGGAGACAGGGACGGTCGAAGACGAGGGCTGGCGCGTCCGATCGGACGGCTCGCGGTTCTGGGCGAACGTGACGATTTCGGTCATCTACGACGCGGGCGAGTTGCAGGGCTACGCGAAGATCACTCGTGACATGACCGAACGCCGAGAACAGGAACAACGGCTGCGCCGCGAGTACGAACTCAGCGAGCAGATCCTCGAGACGAGCCCCGTTGGCATCGCAGTCGTAAACCGAGACGGATCGACGAGCCGGGCGAACGAACGGATGGCAGACCTGCTCGATCTCTCGACCGACGACGAGTCCATCTATACCACCGCCCAACGAGACATGTACGACGCGAACGGCGAGTTCATCCCGATAGAGGAACGACCCGTGTCCCGCGTTTTCGAAACGGGTGACCCCGTAACCGACCGAGAGGTCCGTCTGGATCGATCGGACAGACAGCAGTGGCTCTCGATAAACGCCAGACCGATTACTGACGAGCAGGGCAACCCCGTGCAAGTCGTCGAGACGGCGACCGATATCACCGATCTCAAAGAGCTGGCCCAACGGCGCAAACGCGAACTCGAGGAACGGGAGAAAGAACTCGCCGCCGTCCGACTCGCCACCAGCCTGCTCGAGACCGGCGAGCAACCGGCTGCTGCCTCGCTCCAGGAGTTCGTGACCGACCTTCCGCAGTTCTTTCGGTATCCGGACCGAACCGCCGCGCGCGTCTCGGTCGGCGACGACGAGGTGGCCACGGACGACTACGACTCGCTCGAGCCGCGGCTCTCCGCGTCCAGTCGCACGGTCAACGGCACACCGATTACGATAACTATCGTTCTCTACGACGAAGCCGATCTCCCGGCGACCGACACGGCGGCGTTTGTTGCTGAAGAACAGGAACTGCTCGACACGCTCGCAACGCTTCTCACGTTCCACTTCGATCGCCGAGCGTACATCGACGAGTTACAGGCATCGAACGAGCGACTCGAGCAGTTCGCCTACGCTGCCTCACACGACCTGCAAGAACCACTCCGGATGATAACCAGTTACCTGCAACTCATCGAGCGCCGCTACGCCGACGTTCTCGATGACGACGGCGAAGAATTCCTGGCATACGCCGTCGACGGGGCCGAGCGCATGCGCGAGATGATCGATGGCCTGCTCGAGTACTCGCGTATCGAAACTCGCGGTGATCCGTTCGAACAGGTCGATCTCAACGCGGTCGTGTCGGACGTGCTCTCGGATCTCCAGTTCTCGATCGAGGACCACGGCGCCGAGATCACCACCGAGTCGTTGCCGACCGTGATGGGTGACGTCAGCCAGCTCCGGCAGGTGTTTCAAAACCTGCTCGAGAACGCCCTCGAGTACAGCGGTGACGAGCCACCGCGGGTCCATATCACCGCCGAGCGCACGGGTGACGAGTGGACGATCTCGGTCCACGATGACGGGATCGGCATCGAGCCCGACGACAGCGACCGCGTCTTCGAGGTGTTCCAGCGATTACACACGCGCGAGGAACACGCCGGCACCGGGATCGGACTCGCGCTCTGTCGGCGGATCGTCGAGCGCCACGACGGCGAAATCTGGATCGATTCCGAGTCCGGTGAGGGGACGACGGTGTCGTTTACGCTGTCAGCCGCGGATTCGTGACCACCTTACTCGTGGTCGATCCCGATCCGTTCGAACTGCCGTCGGCCCGTCCGTCTGTGGCTGTCGGCCATCGCTGACGACAACACTGCCCGCTCGGCCTTTCGGAGGTGTTCGTGAAGCGTCGCGCGACTGATCTCGAGTTCCGTCGCCAACTCCTCGTTCGTAATTCCTCTCGGCCAGTCGTAGTATCCACGCGCCAGCGCCTCGGCGACCACTTCGCGCTGGCGCTCGGTCAGCGCCGAGTCGGTGCTCGCCCGAAACTCCTCGAGTTTGCCGAGCGTGACCGTTCCAAAGCCCTCGAGATCGTCGATGATGTGTTTGAGATCCTCGCGCTGGAACACGAGAATGTTGTACTCTCGCTGGCGGCCCGAAACCGTATTCGACCGCCGGAGCGTACCGTGATTCTGGTAGATCGCCGAATACGCGCCACACGAGGGTTTGGTGACGAGCAGGTTCCCGTCGTCGAGGCGCTTGACGTGCTCGACGTGATCGGCGGCCTCGAGTTCTGACTGGAACGTATCCGTATGCGGGCCTGCCCGGAGGATGAAGGTCACGAACCCGTTTTGAATCTCCTCGATCTCGACCGGAATCGGCTCGGAGACGTCCGCTGTGAGTCGCCGAAGGATACATTCCCGGTGCTGGGTGAAGTGAACCGTCGCGGTGAACATCGCTGTCTCCTGTGTGAAAAGAACCCACAGTCAAAAAGCTACGCGCGGTGGCGACTGCCGACAGCACTGATCAGTAGACACGAAAGACAGATAAAAGACCCCACGCTGTAAATAGACAAATATGGACGTTCCGTACGACCTCACCTCGTACGTTCGGGTGTTGAAAATGGCGACGACACCCACTAGCGAGGAGTTCCTTCAGGTATCGAAAATCGCCGGTGCAGGGATCTTGCTGGTCGGTCTCGTCGGATTCCTCATCGGTGCAGTCATGGTGCTGCTGACCAGCGGTGGTGGCATCTAATGGGCATCTTCGCTGTCAAAACGACGGCGAGCCAAGAGCGCACCGTCGCGGACATGATCATCAACCGCGAGGAACCAGAGATTCACGCCGCGCTCGCGCCTGACTCACTGACTTCCTACGTGATGGTCGAAGCCGACGGCGACGCCGTTCTCAATCGCGTCCTCGAGGACATCCCCCACGCCCGGAGTATCGTTCCCGGCGAGTCGGACATCTCCGAGGTCGAACACTTCCTCTCGCCCAAGCCGGACGTCGAGGGGATCGCCGAGGGCGACATCGTCGAGCTCATCGCCGGACCGTTCAAAGGCGAGAAGGCACAGGTCCAGCGCATCGACGAGGGCAAAGATCAGGTGACGGTCGAACTGTACGAGGCGACGGTTCCGATTCCGGTGACGGTTCGGGGCGACCAGATTCGCGTCCTCGATTCCGACGAGCGATAGCGAGTCGGGTGTTTTATACTAACTTTTGCAAGGAGTGGTGAGCGAGCGGCGTGAGCGAACCCGACGCAGTAACATTCAGTCCGCGGCCTACCGTTTCAGTTCTCTCGCGATCGCTTGCATATCCGCGACGGATTCGATCTCCTCGAGCAACTCTTCGCGTTCCCGGACGGCTTCGGAACTGGCGCCGTAGGCGCGGACGTATTCGGCGCGGCTGTGTTCGGTAAACGCGTGGCGGATCGCGAGGTAGCCGTCCGGGACGATAGTGCCACAGACCTTGCACTCGCGGCGCTGGTGGGTGGTTGCCTGATGGACGACGGCAGACTCGACGTCGTCGAACACTGCGCCACAGCCGTCGATTCCGCATTCCCAGGCCATTCGATACTCTCACTCGCACGGCCGCCCTAATGATCTTTTCGCAGCGAAAGTAATCGGCCAGAAGGAACGTATCCAGAGCGGCGCTGTCGATGGCCGATGCGCTGCAGGCGTCGACGTGGGCCCGGTCTGCCATCGTCAAATCAGAATTCATAACTCGATTGTACCAGAAGTGACCGTCGTGACCGACGGAGTGACGTTCCGAGTAGACTGTCACGTGAAGGTGCTCAACGATCGCGTGGTCGAGCGAGCCAAACAGGCTGGCCTCGACGCACTCGTCTATGCACCCCACTTCACCCGCCTTCCGGAGATTCGCGAGCGCGCCGCGACTTACTCCGACGATGAGCTGCTGGTCGTCCCCGCCCGCGAGGTGTTTACCGGTACCTGGCGAAACCGCAAGCACGTCCTCGCAGTCGGTCTCGAGGAGCCCGTCCCCGATTTCATCCCTCTCGAGACGGCGATGGCCGAATTCGAGCGCCAGAACGCGACGGTGCTCGTCCCGCATCCGACCTTTGCAAACGTCAGCCTCGAGCAGTCCGATTTCGAAGCGTATGCGGAGACGGTCGACGCCCTCGAGATCTTCAACCCGAAACACTTCCCGATGCACAACCGCCGCGCACGCACTCTCGGGGAGGCGTTTTCGCTCCCGCCGATCACCGCTTCGTATGCACACCTCCCGCGAACGGTCGGCGTCGCCCACACCGCCTTCGAGACGGCGATCGAGAGCGAAGCCGACCTCGTGACAGCGCTACAGGACGGCGTCGCGCGTCGCGTCGTCTACGAAAACGGCCTCAACCGGTGGGCGACGACGGCGATGGAACTCGGCCACCTCGTCTACGAGAACACCTGGGAGAAGATCGATCGGCTGTTTCTGTCGGGCACCGAACCGACCCATCCCGAGCACATCGCCTACGGCGGGCGGTTCGACGACGTAGTCGTCTACTGAATCCTCGCGAGCGTCTCTGCGACGCGGTCCCAGTGACTCCCGCGCCAGAAGTACTGGCCACAGTCGCGACAGACCCAGATTTCGCTCTCGACCGAATCGGGGACGTACTCGGGCATCGACGCCGTCGCGTCGACCCGCTCGAGCGGGCCGTTACACCGGCCACAGAACGCGGGCTCGTCGGCCAGTGAGAGATCGACACCCGCCGCAGCTAGTTCCGCCAGTTGGTCCTCCACGTCACGAGACTCGAGGCAGATCGAGTCGTCGGCCCGGTTCGCGAGCGTCACGTCCCGTGTGACGAGTGTTCGGTCTTCGTCTCGGGCGACGACGAGGAGGTCGTCGTCGGCCTCGAGCCCTCGATCGCCGGCGTAGACGGTGTCGTGGTTGCACATCCGAAGGTAGGAGACGATCCCACCGCACATGACGTCGACGAGCGAGCGCATAGCGTCAGTGGAGAAACTCGCGCAATGCTGCGAGTTCCCAGGTGTTGATCACGTCGGCCGGTTCGGCCCAGCCGCGGCGCGCGGTGTGGACACCCCAGCGCATATACTCGAGGGTCGCGGGCTGGTGGGAGTCGGTGTCGATCGCAATCGTCGCCCCTTCTTCGAGGGCGGCCTGAACGGCACTGCCCCAGAGATCCAGCCGGCGTGGGTCGCTGTTGACTTCGAGAGCGGTGCCGTGCTCTGCGGCGGCCCGTCCGACCGCCCTGACGTCGAACTCGAGCCCCGAGCGTTGATTAAGCAGGCGACCGCTGGGATGGCCCAAAATATCGATCGCCGGATTCTCGACGGCGTGGACGAGCCGCTCCGTGGCGGTCTCTGCGTCTTGATCGAGCGCGCTGTGTGTCGAGGCTACGATCACGTCCAGCGCGTCGATCACCTCGTCGGAGAGGCCGATTTCGCCGTTGGCGTCGACGTTCGCTTCGATCCCTGCGAAGACCTCGATCTCGGCGTCGTCGCCGACTGCGCGGATTGCCTCGACTTGCTCGAGAATGTCGGCGTCGGAGAGGCCCATCCCGCCGACGATGCCGGGGCCCTCGGCGTGGTCGGCGATCCCGAAGTAATCGTAGTCCCGTTTGGCGGCGGCTTCGACCATCGCCTCGATCGTCGTGTTGCCGTCGGACCACTCGGTGTGGGTGTGGAAGTCGCCGCGAATGTCCTCACGGGTGACGAGTTCCGGTAGCTCGCCATTTTCGGCGGCAGTGATCTCGCCGCGGTTCTCACGAAGCTCCGGCGGCATCCAGGGTAATCCGAGCGCGTCGTACATGCTTTCTTCAGTCTCGCCCGCGACGCGTTCGCCGGCGCGCTGTCCGCTGTCGGGATCATCTATCTCGCTCACGTCGAACGCGCCGTACTCGTTCAGCTTCATCCCGCGGTCGATCGCGTAGTTGCGCAGGCTGACGTTGTGGTCCTTGCTGCCCGTGAAATACTGCAGTGCAGAGCCGAATTCCTCGGGGACGACGACGCGAAGATCGACCCGAATCTCGCCGACGCGGACGCTTGCCTTCTCGGGACCGGACTCGATCTCGTCGTCGACCGACTCCCACGCGACGAACTGCTCGACCACGTCCTCGCCGTCTTCCGTCGCCACGAGAGCGTCGACGTCCCCGATCGTTGGACGCCATCGGCGGATCGAGCCGGCTACCTCACACCGCTCGACTTCGTCGATCGACTCAAGAAAGGCGAGCACGTCGTCGGCGAGCGGTCGCGCCTCGCCGAGCAACTGGCGCTGGCCGACGGTGCGGGCGAACTCGAGGTTGTCGAGGATGTTCTGTTCGGTTTTCGGGCCGAAGCCCTTGACCTCCTGAACCTCGCCGGCCTCGGCGGCTGTCTCGAGGTCGTCTAGTGTCTCGACACCGAGTTCACGGTAGAGCTTGCCGGTCGTCTTGGGGCCGACGCCCTCGATACGGGTGATGTCGGCCATGTCGACCGGCAACTCGGTGCGGAGTTCCTCGAGTTCCTCGATCGAGCCGGTCTCGACGTACTCGATAATCTTCGAGGAGATGGCGTCACCGACGCCCTCGATGTTTTCGACTGCCTCGTGGTCGCCAGCGTCGACGCGGTCGGCGATCGGCGATGGATGGGCACGGACGTTTTCCGCCGCCCGGCGGTACGCGCGGGGTTTGTATTCGACGCCGTCGGCCTCGAGCAAGTCGGCGAACTCCTCGAAGCGGGCGGCGAGTTCGGCGTTGGTCGTCATCGACCCCTCCGTGCGCTGGCGTCGTCGTCCTGGCCGAGTGCCTTCTTCAAGAACGACATCCAGCGCTTGCGGTCCTGGGCTTGCTGGACTTTCTGTTCGCGCTCGAGATCCGTCGGCCCCAGACTCTCGAGGGCGTTGAGCGCCCGATCGATGCCGATAATGCTCTGAGCGAGTTCCTCGCCCTCCTCGCGGCTGATCGCGCCCTCCTCGATCTGCTCTAAGCGCTCGAGGCGCTCGCGGCGCAGGTTCTTTTTGGCCTGCTCGACGCGCTCGCGCTCACCCGAGGGAACCGTCTCGCGGCGCTTGATCTCGAAGACGAACGTCCGGAGGTCGATTTCTTCCCCCTGGACCGTGATCGTCTCCGGGATGTCCGCGCCGACGGTCGCACCCTCGCGCTCGACGCGCTCGAGCAGTTGCTTGCGCTCGTACTCTTGCACGCCCGGATATGGGGGATGGAACAGCAAAAATGTCCGCCGTTTGGACCACCACACCTGACGGCGGCAGAATCGAACCGCTCTCCCACCTCACCTAATTTCTCCATATTGGCGCAGAAAAATACATCCGGAACCCCAAATCCCTTAGCTACGCCGCACATACCACCGACCAATGGCCAAGTGCGACGTGTGTGGGAAAGACGAAAACATGCCGTACAACTGTCGGCACTGTGGTGGCACCTACTGTGCCGACCATCGGCTCCCCGAGAACCACAACTGTACGGGGCTCGAAAACTGGAACGACCCACAGGGGGTCTTCGACAGCGGTTTCGACGACAGTGCCAGTGGGAGTGGGAGCACGTCACGCGCCTCGAGTATCACCGACAAGATTCCACTCAATACCGGCACGGGTGGACCGCTAGCGTACTTCCGCGGGAACGCGACCTACACGTTCCTCGCGTTGATGTGGATCACGTTCCTCGCACAGTTGGTCGTGGGTGCGTTTGGAAATTCAGAGCTCTACCGGTCACTGTTCCTGCTCACGTCGTGGAACGTCGAGTACGTCTGGACGTGGGTGACATCGATCTTCGCCCACAGCACGAGTAACTTCATGCACATCGTCGGGAACAGCATCGTGCTGTTCTTCTTCGGGCCGCTCGTCGAACGCTACATCGGCTCGCGGGACTTCGCGATCCTGTTCATCGTCAGCGGCGTTCTCGCCGGACTCGGACAGGTCGTTATTTCGCTCGCCCAGGGGTACCCAACTGCCGTTCTGGGAGCAAGCGGCGCGGCACTCGCCATCATGGGCGTGCTGACGGTCTTAAACCCCGGACTCAAGGTGTACCTCTACTTCATCATCCCAGTCCCGATCTGGCTGCTTACGGCGGGCTATGCGCTCCTCAGCATCACCTTCCTCTCTGGCGTGGCAGGCGGTGGCGGTGGGATCGCACACGGAGCCCACCTCATCGGCCTCATCATTGGCCTCGCTTACGGGCAGTACGTCAAGCGAAATCGCAACCTCCGCGCGCCGAGTCGCCTCGAGTTCGGCGGTGGCGGCCCCGGCGGTCCAGGTGGCCCCGGACGCGGGCGGTTCTGACCGTTCTCGAGTTCCGCGCTCGCACCACGACAGCCCGCAACTGATTTTCGTACGGCCACTCTCACCGCAAACGAATGAGTCAGCCCCGGCCAGATCTCACACCGGATCCGGCGCTCTCGCGCGCTGAGATGGAGGATCTCCAGCGTGAAATCGCTTCGGTCGCCGTCTTCGAGGACGACTTCGCGTTCGACCCCAGCGCGCTCTCGAATCCCCTCGCCGCGACCGCCAGCGGGAGCGAGCCACCGATCGTCGTCGGCGTCGACCAGTCGTTTCTCACGAACGCAGCCGGCGAACAGGATCGTGCCTTGAGCGCCGTCGTCGCCACCCGCGGCGGTGAGGTCATCGAGCGCGTCCACGCCGTTACCAGCCTCGAGATACCCTACATTCCCGGCCTCCTTTCCTTTCGCGAAGGCGGGCCGATCCTCGCGGCGCTCGAGGAACTCGCCGTCGACCCCGATCTCCTCCTCTTCGACGGCAGCGGTCGCATCCACTTCCGGCAGGCCGGCATCGCGACCCACATGGGCGTGGTCCGAGACGTACCAAGCATTGGGGTCGCGAAGAGTCTCCTCTGTGGCCGCCCACGCGAGGACACCGACGGCCTCCCGGCAGGCTCGCGGGTCGCCATCGAATCGAACGACCGCGTCGACGCCCCCGATGGCACCCTCATCGGCTACGCCGTCCAGACCCGTCAGTACGACACCCCGAACCGCCACATCAACCCGCTCTATGTCAGCTCCGGCCACCGCGTCGGCCCCGAAACGGCGGCCGACATCGTTCTCGAGCTAGCCACGTCGTACAAACTCCCCGAGCCGATTCGACTCGCGGACAAATACGCCGACGAAGCCAAGCAGAACTTCAATGAGTCGGCCTGAAGACCAGCCGCTGGCGACAGCTCCCCGACCCGATCGGGGGCTTTCGGTGTGTTTACGGCCCTCTACTGCTCGTTCGATTCGTCTCGACTCCAATCCTCTCTTGAAATTACGAACAGCGCGACAAACCGTCGATACTTAGGTATCGTCTCCCGAACCGGTCACGTATGGCTACCGCTGAGGACGTCGAGGGGACAGCCGATGACGAGCCGGATGGCACCGTCGTCGAGGACGACCGCGAGCACGCGACGGGCGAGACCGACCGCTACACGCGCAAGAAATCGGTGCTAATCACTGGCTGCTCGTCCGGCATCGGCCGCGCGACCGCTCGAGCCTTCCTCGCCAAAGACTGGCAGGTCTTCGCGACGGCACGGGACGTCGACGACATCGAGGAACTCGCGGAGGCAGGCTGTGAGACCCTCGCACTGGACGTCACCGACCCCGAGCAGGTCGCGACGGTCGTCGAGGAGACCGTCGACATCGCCGGATCGATCGACTGTGTCGTCAACAATGCCGGCTACGCCCAGATGGGGCCACTCGAGGACGTCGCCACGGTCGACCTCCACCGGCAGTTCGACGTCAACGTCTACGGCCCCCACCGGCTCACGCGGGCCGCCCTGCCACACATGCGCGCGCAGGGCGAGGGCCGGATCATCAACGTCTCGAGTGTCATCGGTCGGATCTCGCTGCCCGGTGCGGGTGCCTACGCCGGCTCGAAACACGCCCTCGAGGCGATGAGCGACGCCTTACGCGGTGAAGCCGAGGAGTTCGGGATCGACGTCGTCGTGGTCGAACCCGGTCCGGTCGAGACGAACTTCTCGGACCGTGTCGACGACGAACTGCCGGAAGACAAGCGAACGCCGGCCTACGAATCGTTGTACGACCTCTACGACGAGGCACAACTGATCGGTGGCGGCAGCGGCGGCCCCTTCGCCGCCGATCCCGATGACATCGCCGAGGCGATCCTCGAGGCCGCGACCAGCCCCGATCCGCCGGCCCGGTACCCGGTCGGTCCGCTCGCCCAGTACGGCAGCTACGCACGCTATCTCCCGGATCGGCTGCGAGATGCGGTCTACGGTCTCCTGCGAAAACTCGCGTAGCTCGTTCTCGCTCGAGGCGGCGACGTCCTACTCGTCTCGATCGTATCGCGCCGCCGCCGACTCGAAGTCCAGTTCCGACTGCTCGCGGCTGCGTCGCTCCTCGAGGGCTGCGATCGCCTCGGGATCCAGTGCAGCGTCGTCTGTGATCCGCGCCCACGAATCGTGAACTTTGGCGTGACACCACCGGCAGAGGTAGACCGTGATCTCGTGTGAAAGTGTCTCGCCGTCGCGCGAATAGGAGAGGTGATGTTCCTCGAGCAACGGGCGCTCGTCGTCGTGGGCCAGCCGCTTTTCCTCGAGTCCACAACGGACGCACTCGCGGTCGCGATTGCGCGAGCGGAAGTGTGGACAGTCGGCCCACGACCAGTCGGATTCGGGGTCGACGACGGGACATGCGTACTCCGCTTCCGCGCGCTCGCGGGCGAACGCGGGGTCGTGCTCGTAGTGGTCGAAGGCGTATCGACACGTCCCATCGCCGGTGAGATGGTCGCAGACGCCTGCGAACTCGTAGGGATCGTCGACGCCGACCGAGGTTCCCTGCGGCGTTTTCTCCATCGTCGGTGGCGCTATGGCTCGAGGGATGTTGAATCGCCCGGCACACCCGCTCGCGGCGTCGTCCCGCACGGTGGGCGTTGTCGATGGGATTTTGCCGACTGACTGCGTCGGCATCGATCATGCTACCGATCGACGACACCGAGACGCTCCTCTCGGCCGGCGACGTGATCGATGTCATCGACGCGATCGGGGATCGCGATCGACTCGAGGTCGCGTATACGGTGTACGACTATCCCGCTGAGGGCGTCACCGTTCCCGAACTCGCAGCCGAACTCAGTGTGACGGAGTCCGAAATCGACGCCCAAATCGACGCACTCGCCGACGGCGGCGTCGTCGCCGAACGGATGGCGTGTCTGGTGGATTGCTCGATCGACGGTCCCCAGTACGAACTGACGCAGTTCGGTCGCCTGCTCTTCGAAGACGGCGTGCTGTCGCTGTTCGATGCCGCGTCGGCGGTCAGCGAGTTGTAGGCAAGTCACTGCCGGCCTCGCAGGCGGTCGGGACTTTTTTCTCGTCGCCATGCGGACTCGAGGCCGTGCGTCTCGTCCACGAATCGAGCGACAACGGCCAGTCTCTCCATGGTCCCGACCGCACCGTTTTGGCGACGACGGTCGAGTTGGCGGACTCACTCGTCAGCCAGACTCGCGGGTTGATGTTTCGCCGCTCGGTCTCCGACGACTACGCGCTCGTCTTCCGGTTTAACTCGGTCAGAACCCGCGACCTCCACATGCTGTTCGTTTTCGTCCCGATCGACGCCGTCTGGGTCGTCGACGGCGTCGTCCAGCGTGTCGAGCGACTGCGACCGTGGCTCGGGTTCGCCCGCGATCGGGCCGACCTGATCGTCGAACTGCCGGCTGGTGCCGCAGCCGATGTCGAACCCGGCGATCGGCTGGTCCTCGAGGACGAGCGCTAACCGCTCGCCCCGACGAACGCGTGACCGGCGGATTTAAGTCGACAAGATCCGTTAGCTTGCAGTACAATGGCACGCCATTCGCCATCTGACGAGGATAGAGGAAGTCGGGGCAACCCGGCTGGGCGTGAAATTCTCCGACGAACGTAATCGCAGTCCTTCAAACTCACCACTCTTGCCTGTAAGTCATTCACCCGAACAGACGATCGCATCGGACCGCACAGTGCGCCTTCTCGACACGACGCTTCGCGACGGCGAGCAAGCGCCGGGCGTCTCGCTGTCGCCGGACGAAAAAGTCGAAATCGCTCGAGCCCTCGAGCGAGCCGGCGTCTCGACCATCGAGGCCGGCAGCGCCTGTACCGGTGCGGGTGAACGACAGGCCATCTCGCGGGTGACCGACCTCGATCTCGACGCCCGGATCACCAGCTTCTGTCGCGGGCTCAAAGGCGATATCGACCTCGCGCTCGAGTGTGACGTCGACGGCGTTCACATCGTTGTTCCCGCAAGCGACCGCCACGTCGAGGACAAGGTCGGCACCTCCCACGAGGACAACCTCGAGAAAACCGCCGAACTCGTCGCCTACGCGAAAGACAACGATCTCTGGGTCGAAGTCATCGGCGAGGACGGCTCGCGGGCTGACCTCGACTACCTCGAGGACCTCGCAGAAGCGTCCCTCGAGGCGGGCGCGGATCGCTTCTGCTTTGCCGACACCGTCGGCCACACCGGACCGGAACACACCTATGAAGCCGTTGCTCGGCTTGCCGAACTGGGGCCGGTCAGTGCCCACACCCACGACGACCTCGGACTGGGCGTCGCCAACGCGCTTGCGGCCATCTCGGCGGGTGCCGATCTCGTCCACTGTACGGTCAACGGCCTCGGCGAACGCGCCGGCAACGTCGCCCTCGAGGAGGTCGCGATCGCCTTAGCGCACGTCTACGACGTCGAGACCGCCGACCTCGAGGAGCTGTACGACCTCGCACAGGTCGTCTCGCGGGCGACCGGCGTCCAGCTGCCGCCGAACAAGGCCGTCATCGGCGAGAACGCCTTCACCCACGAGAGCGGCATCCACACCGACGGCACGCTCAAAGACGACAAGATGTACGAGCCCTACCCGCCCGAGACCGTCGGGCGCGAACGCCGGCTTGCACTGGGCAAACACACTGGTCGTGCGGGCGTCAAAGCCACGCTCGAGGAACACGATGTCGACGCCGACGACGACGAGATCGCCGAAATCGCCACGCGCGTCACCGAACTCGGCGACCGCGGTCGCCGCGTGACCGACGCCGATCTGCTGGCGATCGCAGAAGACGTCACCGGCGAGGATCGCGATCGCGTCGTCGACCTCCTCGATCTCACCGCCACCAGCGGCGGGGCCGTCCCGACAGCCAGCATCCGACTCGACGTCGACGGCGAGGAACGCGTCGCCAGCGGGACCGGTTCCGGGCCCGTCGATGCTGCCGTCTCGGCGGTCCGCGAGGCGCTTGGCTCGATGGCCGACGCCGAACTCGAGTCCTATCACGTCGACGCGGTCACCGGCGGTACCGACGCCGTCGTCACCGTCGAAGTGACGATGGTCCGCAACGACCGCTCGGTGACCGTCGCCCGCAGCGAGGCTGACATCACCCGCGCCAGCGTCACGGCGATGGTCGACGCGCTCGATCGACTGCTGGCGGCCGACCAGCAGCCACTCGCGCCTGCTGACGACTAACACCGCTGGTCGCCGGTTAGAGAACGAGAGAAATCGATTTCTGCGATTCGGGGCGACGGCGCGGCTGGCGTCCGAACGCCTCCGAGATCAGTCCTGTCGGAAGGGATCACTGACGAGGTTCCACGGATCGAGCAGGTACACGCTCGCGAGAAACAGTGCGAGTACGACGACGAACAGGCGAGCAGCCCCGTTCACCGACGACGGAACTCCGAGGTCGAGGGTCGTCGCCATCACGACCGCGACCGCGATCCAGAGGCCCCCGACGATCAGTCGCTTTCGACGGTTCATAGTCGTCCGTTCGACTCGAGTCGCTTGAATACGTGTGGTTTCGAACAGATCGGATCTGGTATGTCGTCTCGAGGAGGCGGAAGGAGTGGATCACGATTCGAGACGGATCTAGTCGGCGGTTTCTCCGCGAGGGGACGGGATTGTTCCCTCGAGAAATAACAGTTCCTGCTAACCGTCTCCGCGACAGTTGCAGGCAGACAACGGCTTGTCGACTGTTTACAGCGCTGAAATTGTCAGTAGATCACTGATAACAAATCATCGAATTCGTGACTGTCCGCTCGAGATGGAAGGCAACCATCAAGATCCATCGGCAAGTGAGGCAGGGAAGACGACGCGTCGTTCGTACATCAAACGACTCGGTGCGCTGGGTTTCGGTGGCGCACTCGCCAGTGGGGCCGCGTCGAGCTTACAGGGCGTTGGCGTCGCTGCGGCGCAATCCGAAGGCGCGGCGGGTGGGATAGCCGTCAGTGACTCGGGAACGACGATCGACGACGACGTGTTACACCTCGATTTCGGAACGTCGCTTTCCGCGACGCAATCCGATGCGGATACCGTTCGCGTGCAGAGCGATACGAACCCGAACACTGTCGACGTGCGCGACGACCTCGGCGTCGAACCCGAGGACGACGACCTGTGGGCCGCGATCGAAGCCCATTACGGCTCTTTCGAACCGACGAATCGGAATCACTGCTACAAGATCCCTGCCGGAACGTGGTCCGTTGCGACCGACAACGTCCACTTCGACGCCCACGAGTTCCTCGGTATCGTCGGTGACCCGTTCGCCGTCCTCGAGGTCACCGATCAGGACGTCGATCGCCTGATGACCGTCGGTTCGCTGGACGCGTCGCTTCCACACGCCCAGCGGACTGTCATGCGAAACCTGCAGATCGATATCCGCGGCGACTACGACACCGGTATCGCCCGCTGGTACACCTACCGGTACGGACACATCGAAAACGTCTCGATGCGCGGGAGACGGGACAGGCTCAACGACCGGTACGGCGGGGATCGGCATACGATCCTCGTCGACGGGGTCCGGCCCTCGACGACGAACGTCATCAGTTGCTGTCATCTGAACAACGGCGATACCAAATACGACCGATCGACCCACGTCGGCCACGCGATCCCGTTCAGTTCGGACGTCTACAACCACGGGACGAACTACTGGGAGGGGTGTCAGGTGTCCGACTACATCGATAACGGGATCTACGTCTCGGGAGACGACGGCCGAAACATCGTCACCGGCTGCCACGTCCGCAACTGCGCCGGAGCGGGCATCCGAATCGGCCCCAACGACTACGTGCAGGACTGTCAGATCACGATGACCGAACATCCCGGCTATCCGTGGTCCGGCCTCTGGCTCGAGAACGGCGGTGGGCAGCTGGTCTCACAGCTACTGGTGAACAACCGAATGGAAAAAAATACCGAAATCATCCGTCTGACCCAGGACGGGCCGGCCCGACTGACCGACGTCCACATCACCGACGAAGGAACTGACGGCCGGGCGATCCGGGTCGACGACAACGACGACGCGCCGACGGTATTCGAAGGGTGTACGATCACCGATCGCTCGAGTCCGTCGACGTCCGATTACGCCGTCTACGTCAGGTCGTCGAACGTCACGTTCAACGATTGCGAGTTCGATATCGAGACACAGTCCGCCATGGACCGACACGGCGTCTTCGTCACGAACGGCGGCGATGAAATCGACCGGCTCACGCTCGATACGTGTACGATCGATCCTGACGGTGCGAGCCTCCGGTTCGCCGAGAGCGGGGCGGACCATACCGTCGAGAGCTCGTTCTTCGAGGGGCTCGTCATGAGCGACCCCGAAACGACACTTTCGACGGTGCTCTGGGTCGGCAATCGCCATCGCGGTGAGACGATTTTCCGCGGCGAGCGGTCGCAGTGGCAGGGAGATTTCAACTTCGGATTCGAGATCTAATCCAGTGTCAGTGGTGGTAACGAGTTGCCGAGACGGTTACGACGAGTCGATCACGCCGAGCCCGACAGTTTCCTCTTCGAGGGCGTCCTGGCGTCTATCGAGCATGCCGACGTCTTCGTAGGAGGTCGGCCCGGGGACCTGGTGGGCGTTCGGTCCCGGTTCCTGGCCGAGATAGGTGACGTTCGGGTTCGTTCCGATATCTGCGAGGAGTTCGAACTCGTTGCCCGAGGGCGGGATGAACGCTTCGAGTCGCTGCTGGGCGACGTCTTCCCGATCGTTCACCACGATGTCTGGGCTATCCTCGCCCGACCCCGCAGGCGGTCCCTGGAACTGGTCGACCGTGAGGCCGAGTTCGCTGAGTACGTCTTCGCTCTGGAGGGCAAGTCCGTGGTCCTCGAGGATCGAGACGACCTCGAGGATCGTCGCTTCCTGATTGACGAGCGTATCGCCCGGCGGTGCCTCCTGTTCGTACTCGACGTTGGTGATCTGGACCGCCGCCGCGAGGGCGATCGATTGCTCGTCGAGGCCATCGACGGCATCAGTGATCGACGCCAGATCGGTGCCGACGCCCTCGAGCATCGACGGGAGGTCGTTGGGCGAGGGCAACATTGTACTCAGCCGAATGAGGGTTCGCGCTCTGGCCGGGTTCTCCTGATATCGCGACGGGTCGCTGTTGGGGTTGTTCTTGTCGCCGAACTGGATGACGTTCGGTGGGCAGGCCGCTTCGCAGGCCGTGGTACCGACCAGATCTTCGCCGAAGTTGCCGTCCTGACGAGGCGGGTCGAAAACGCACTTCGACATGACGCCGCGGGGGGCCCGACTGCTGACGCGTCGCTCGCGCTGGTCGTAGACCATGTCTGGACCGAGTTCCTCTTCATCGACGTTCGGTTCCTCCCACTGGAAGTAGTTGACGCCGTACGGACAGGCAACCTGACAGTACCGACAGCCGATACAGACGTCGTAATCGGTCAGCACCAGCCCGCCCTCGTCGCGAGTATGTCGTGCTGTCGTCGGACACACCTTCTCGCAGGGGGCGTCGGTACAGTGTTGACACGGGCGGACGAGGAAGTTGAACTGGCGGTGGCTCTCGAAGTTGTCGGGGTCGGGTGACTCGACGTCGCCGTCCTCGAACGCGAGGACGTACATCCAGTTGGCCCCCAGATCCCAGTTGTGCTCTGCGTTGCAGGCAGTCACACAGGAGAGACAGCCGTCGCAGTACTCGAGGTCGATCGTCATTCCCCACTGCGTCGCGTCCTCGTCGGGGTGGACCTCACCGGGGTCTTCGACGGCCTCCTGTTCGGGCTCTTGCTGGTCGACCGCCCCCCAGCCGAGACTGGCGAAGCCGACGCCGGCACCCGCCTTCTTGAGCATCTCCCGGCGGGACTCCTCGCCGGTGGCGAACTTCGAGAGCATCGCGCCGATCCCACCCTCGTCGTCCCCGTCGTCCGGGCTGGCGATCGGCCGCTCGTCCTCGCCGAATTCCTCCATCACGTCGTCGTGATACCGCTCGTGGAACTCCTCTTCCGAGAGCTCCCCCTTCGTGACCCGCATCGCGTCTTTCCCCATCTCCATCCCGAGTTCGGTGTCGTACTCGGTCTCGTCGAGCAGGTCCTCGAGTTCGTCCTGCCACGACTCGCCGAGCGGATGAAACGGTTCGTCTGTTCCGTCGGGCCCCTCCCCAGGTGCCGGGTCGTCAGAACTCATCGTTTCCTCCCTGTCGGAGCTCGCAGCTCACGTGGCGTCCCCGCCGGTCGCTGTCGGTTCCACCCTGCAGGAACTGATCGGGAAGATACTGGCGTCGGATACATAGGTACCTCGTGACAATGAAACTACGTCAAGGATTAGCATAGTGGCCGGCCTTGCGAGTGACGGGGCACCGGCAGGTGACCGGCAATTCGACGCCCACTACAGACAGCAACTGCGAACCGTTCTACCGAGACTGCAATCACGACGCGTCGCTTACGGCGTCACCGTTCGCTTTTCGTGGTGCAAGAGTGATCGGGGTTTGGTTTGAATACTCGTTTCGGAAGCGTTCGCTCGAGTCGCCGGATTCGAAGAGCGTACCGGTGTAGCCAAGATTCAGAAGTGACGCAGACCACTCACGCACCACGCATCGCTCGTCGGTTGTGGTCGATGGAAAAGCGCCGAGAGGGAGATTTGAACTCCCGAGTCCGTGAGGACAGCAGATTTCGAATCTGCCGCCTTGGCCGGGCTAGGCTATCTCGGCTCACTCACTTCTACTCGAGAGACGTTTTTACCCGTTTCGATTTTCTCGCTCTCTGTGAGAGAGTGCCGTCCAACAGCCGATGTCGGTCCCGGTCGACCTGCCATCCAGCAACGCAGGCCGCGTATCGACCGGGAGACAGCCCGATTATCCCGTGTTCTTCATACCAGCCGCAATACCCTTGACCGTCAGTCTGAGCGATCGTTCTTCGATGTCGGTCCGATCAGTCTGGGCAAGCAGGTAGACCTGCAGCATGTTCAGCGGATCGACGTATGGGTTTCGCCGCTCTAAGTTCTCGCCGAGCCAGTCGCGGGTATGGAGCTGGTCACGCTGGCCGATCTCGGTAATCAGGTCGGTTGCCCGCTCGTACTCGCCGCTCACGCGTGGGAAGAACCGCTCGCGCAGGTCCGGCTCGGCCAGGTCGGCGTACCGGTCGGCAATCTCGAGTTCGGTCCGCGACAGCGAGAGCGCGGCGTTGTCGAGCGTCGTCCGGAAGAACGGCCATTCCTCGTACATCGTCTGTAAGGTCTCTATCGACCCACCATCCTCGAGATACGCCTCAACGCCAGTCGCGAGGGCGTACCACCCCGGCAGGATACACCGTGACTGGGTCCACGAGAACACCCACGGGATCGCCCGCAGGTCTTCGACGGTGCGCTCGCCAGATCGGGAGGCCGGTCGCGACCCCAGATCGAGGTCTTCGATGACGGTGATCGGCGTCGCCTGCTCGAAGTACTGGACGAAGCCGTCGCTCTCCAAGAGGTCGCGGTACTCCGTGCGGGCGGCGTCAGCCATCGTCTCCATAGCCTCGAACCACTCCTCGCGGACCTCCTCTTCGGGCTGGTCCAGCGCCTGCTTGCGCGCCCGGAGCTGGGCGTTGAGCATCTGTTCGATGTTGCGCTCGGCGATCCGCGGATTGGCGTACTTTTCGGCGATGGCTTCGCCCTGTTCGGTGAACTTGACCTGCCCCGTGACCGTCGAGTTCGGCAGCGCCAGCAGCGCCTCGTTCATCGGCCCGCCGCCCCGCGAAATCGAGCCGCCACGACCGTGGAACAGCCGCATCGTCACGTCGTGGTCGTCGCAGATCTCCCCCAGCCGGCGCTGGTTCTTGTACAGCGACCAGTTCGCCGCCAGGAAGCCGTTTTCCTTGTTCGAGTCGGAGTAGCCCAGCATGATCTCCTGGGTGCGCCCGCGGGCCTCGAGCGCCTGCGCGTAGGCCTCGTTTTCGAACAGCGTGCCCATGATCCGCCGGGCCCCCGAGAGGGCGTACTCGGTCTCGAGCAGCGGAACGATGTCGACGCCCGAATGTTCGGGCAGGGAAATAACGCCGGCCTGATCGGCCAAGAACAACACCTCGAGGACGTGACTCGGTTCCTCGGTCATCGAGATGCAGTAGGTGTCGATGGCGTGGACACCGTACTCGGCCTGCCAGTCGGCGAGGCTGTCGAACAACTCGAGGACGCGCGCCGAGTCGTCCGAGAGATCGGCGGTCTCGCCGAGGTCGATCACTGGCTCGTCCTGCAAGACGGCGTCGGTCAGCAACTCGACACGTTCATCCTCCGAGAGGGCGCGGTAGTCGATCCCCTCGTGCTCGAGTGCGTCAGCGATGGCGTCGGTGTGCTTCTGTTGGTGGTCGCGCAGGTCGAGACTCGCCAGCGAGAAGCCGAAGGTGGCGACCTGCCGGCGGATCGGATCGACGTGGGCGTCGGCGACGCTGTCTGCGTTGTTGTTGCGCAGGCTCTCGGCGATAACTTTGAGATCGCCACGGAGTTCGTCGACGTCGTCGTAGCCACCCGGTCGCACGTCGCCGACGCGGCGGAGTCGCTCGCGCATGAGTTTGAGTTTCTGCCGGTAGGGCTCGTCGGGGTAGCGCTGCTCGGCTGTACGTGCGCTGCCGGGCAGGCGCTCGCGGTCGCGCTCGAGGGAGGCCTGAAACGCGGAGCCGGCGTCGATCCGGCTGCCGTCCTGGCTCAGGACACCGGAGAGGCGTTTGAGCTGGTCGCGGTAGCGATCGAGGATGACCGAGCGCTGGCGCTCGAGCGTGTTCGCCGTGACTTCGGGGGTGACGTAGGGGTTGCCGTCGCGGTCGCTGCCAGCCCACGAGCGGAACTCGAAGAGTTTCGGAATATCGAGGGTGCCGGGAACTTCCGCGTCGATCGCGTCGTGGAGTTCGTCGTAGACGTCGCCGACGACGTCGAACAGCGTGTTCTCCAAGTACCACTGGACGTTCCGCGCTTCGTCTTCGGGTTCCGGCTGGCGGTTGCGAACCTGTGGCGTCTGCCAGAGGCTCGTCACTTCGGCGTCGATATCCTGCCAGAGTTGGCGTTCCTCCTTGTCGGTCAGGAGTCGCTCGTCCAAGGTCTCGAGCGACGTGGAAATCTCCCGCAGTTTGGACTTAACCGTCTTGCGGCGGGCCTCGGTCGGATGTGCAGTGAAGGTCGGTTCGATCAGGACATCGTCGAGAATCTGCCGAACGGTCTCGACGTCGCCTTCGCCGAGTTCTTCGGCCGCAGCCTCGAGACTGTCCTCGAGGGTGCCCGCCTGAGAGTCCGTGCGGATGGTTCGGACCCGCTCGCGCTCTTCGGCGAGGTTGATCAACTCGAAGTAGGTCGTAAACGCACGCGCAACGGTCCGCTGTCGGTGTGGCGACAGTCCCTCGAGTTCCGTCACGAGCGGCTCGCGTGACTCGAGGTCGCCGGCGCGGTAGTCGATCGCCGCCCGCCGACACGACTCGACCGTCTCGAACGCCCCACGAGAGGTCTGACCCTCGAGGACGTCGCCGAGTAACGCACCGAGTTCGCGGACGTCCTGTCTGACGCCTCTGTTATGGAGTTGCATACCGTGTGGATGTGCGTGCCGTGTTAAAAAGCCCTCGCCGGAAGACCCCGATTACGTCCATCGTTTTTCCTGATAGTTACTGGTGGTGAAACGCGTCGATCGGACGCGGTGACGACGTGCCCGGACATCGACCTGTTCGGTCTCGGAACGGCAACCAGTACAGAATTATTCACTACATATGTTAATAGTATACTCGACTGTGTGCAGTTCACACACCTTCGGCATTCACTTTCGATCGGCGAACAACAGACGATTTCGATTATCTCACCTGCAATTCGATCGCACGGAAGTCGGCGGCAGTGCGGAGCGCAGTACTACTCGTCCGTATATCACGTACAGACTCGCCGAATCCACTCCTCGAAGTCGATCCGTGGCTCCCCCGCGGATCTTCGAGGCACTCTGTAAGGCCGACTACGGCGCATCGTATCCACGAACCATGTCGGTCAGGCCGGCTGCGTGTCCAGGATAGTCACCCAGTGAGTCGGATTGTCTTCCTCATGATTGCTAGCTGCCCAGTTCGCATCGGCCCACTCCGTGAACGTTTGACCGAAGTCGCACTTATCACACCGTAACTCGTATGTCATATGTGCACATACGCTGCTCGACTGCTTAATAGTACCCCGACACCGCCGCAGGCTGGTCTCGGCCACCCTCTCATCTGATCCGTAACGGGGTTAAACCCGTACTGGGCCGTGAGGAACTCCCACGTCGACTCCGTCACTGTCGTGTTCGAAGTGGGCAGGATCGGATTTCGATGCTACGTTTATCTCTCCGGATAGTGAAGCGCTGGGTAGTGCCGGTGGGCGCTCACCGGCACAGTAGAGAGGTGACCACCTGTGCCAGAAATCAAGACAATCGTCCGCGAAGAGGTCGTAAGCGCGTCCCCAACGACCGCCCTCACGGAGCTGGCAGAGTTGATGGACGACGAGAACGTCGGCAGCATCGTGATCGTTGAAGACGGCCACCCGCGCGGGATCGTGACGGACCGCGATCTTGCGCTCCAGGCAGTCGCCCATGGGGCGGATCCCACGACGGCGACCGCTGCCGACGTGATGAGCGACGACCCCGTCACGGTGGAACTGGACAGCGGTATCCTCGACGTGATCCGTGTGATGACGGACTCGAACGTCCGCCGGATCCCAGCCACTGATGAAGATGGACAGCTCGCCGGAATCGTCACGTTCGACGACTTCGTCGTGCTCCTCAGTCGAGAACTCAAATTGCTCGGCGAGCTCGTCGAAGCTGAAGTCCCGCCATACGAGCACACCTAACTCCGCGACCGGAAACGAGCGAGGGCGGTAACGCTGGCTGTCGGGCCGTCGCCCTGGCAACCACGTTTTGCCGGCGGCTCTGAGCGCTATTCTTCGGTGCTGATCACCGGTGGCTTCCTCGACGCACATCGCGTACGATTCGAGAATGCGTCGTTCGCGCTTGCTCGAGGGAGACCCGATTAGACCACAGCGGTGACCCAGTCTGCGGTGACGAATTTGTAGCGACAGCCCTCACAGAGCGGAAGTTCAACGACCTCGTCCGTCGTCAAATAGACGTGGTACTGCCGAACCGGGACCGCCTCGCCACAGTTGGCACACGTCATGGCGGTCCCTCGTCCTCACCGCCCGGGATGGCGTCTCGAGGGTTGCGTGTTCTCGTCGGTCTAACCGGGCCACTGCCAGTGGCGCGGTGGCGCTGTCGCTGGCTCATCGGTTATTTCTCGCTGACCGCGAGGTCCTTGCCGGCGGCGACGGTCTGGTCCATATCGCGGATGGCGAAGCTCCTGAGTTCGGGGATCTCGCCCGAGGGTTGGATGCTAAGCGGTTTCTGCGGACGGACGGTGACCACAGCAGCGTCACTCGCCTCGATATAGTCGAGGTTCTCTTCGGCGACCTCGCCGCTCGAGGGACCCATCTTCTTGTCGGGGGCGTGGTCGCCATCGATTGGCTCCTCTCACGCGTAGCAGTACCGTCGGGTGTGAGGGTCACTTCAGGGTGAAGACGTGCTCGCGGCTGGCCCCGCAGCTGGGACAGACGTGACGGTAAACGATCCGGCGCCCGTCCGTCCGGCTCTCCCAGTTTCCCTCCTCGTCGACGTACCCGCAGTCCGGACACTTCTTGTCCGTGTGTTCATAACGCTGGCGAGCCCACTCGAGCGGCGTGCTGGCATCTGCGTTAAATGGCACCATACTACATACTAATATCACCACCGGTAAAACGTCTATTGTCACCTATAGTAGCCACTGACAGTCAGTGCACACTGGATCACACGATGACTGTGCGATCGGTGTGTAACTCGTTTCAGTTGTTGCTATAGCTGTGGCGGCAGTAGTCACCGGTGACGTTCCCTGATGGACGTCCCGACGTTCCCCCCTTCCCCCCGGACCACTCCCAATGAGAATCGCACAGACCGGAATGTCCGCTATGAGGTGAAGGAACGTGCCCCGAGGCTTCAGCACCGAGCTGAACCCGACAGGTGCGGTCAATCGTCGGTATACTGCGCACAGACCCGCCGAATGCCTTCCTCGAAGTCAATCTGTGGCACCCAGCCGGTTTCCTCACGGATCTTCGAGGCGTCGGCGCAGGTATCGTGGACGTACACCGACTCGGGAATGGGGTTCTCGACGTACTCCGGTTCGATGGCGGTGTCGAGTTCGTCGTTGATCATCTCGACGACGGTGTTGAAATCGTAGGCCTCGCCGGTTCCCAGGTTGTAGATGCCATCGAGCTCGTTCGTTGCAGCCTGCTCGAGCCCGCGGACGATGTCGGAGACGTGCGTGAAATCGCGCGTCTGGGTGCCGTCGCCGTACAGCACCGGTGCCTCGCCGTTGGCGATGTCGTCGGCGAACTGCGCGATCACGTTGGCGTACTCGCCTTTGTGTTCTTCGGCCCCACCGTAGCCCTGATACACCGAAAAAAAGCGCATCCCGGCCATCGACATGTCGTAGTGATTTGAAAAGTACTCGCCGTAGCGCTCGCGTGCAAGTTTCGAGGCCTCGTAGCCGGTGTTGACACTGACGTCCATGTCTTCCGGCGATGGCTCCGTTCGGCTACCGTAGATCGACGACGTCGAGGCGTAGACGACCGTCTCGCAGCCGTCCTGGCGGGCCTGTTCGACCACGTTGACGAAGCCTTCGACGTTGACTCTGGCACCCGTCGTCGGGTCGTCCTCGTGCATCGCGTACGACGACAACGCCGCAAGGTGGAACACGACGTCGACATCCGTTGGCAGGTCATCGTCCAAGACGCTCGCGTCGACGAACTCGACGTCGTCTGTGAGGTTTTCCGGCGTGCCCAGATAACAGTCGTCGGCGACAGTGACGTCGTTGTCCTCGGCGAGGTGGTTCGCCAGGTTCGATCCGATAAAGCCCGCCCCACCGGTAACGAGGACGGCGTGTCCCTCGAGTGTCATACCGAAACGACCACGCCGGCATCGCATAGATGTTTGGAAGTCCCAGCAGCGCCTCCTGCCTCGGTCCACAGGCTCTTGCCGATACGACCCAGATGGCATCATAATGCGCTACTACGAGGACATCGAAATCGGCGACACCGACGAATTCGGCGAGTACCACCTGACGAAAGACGAACTCCTCGAGTTCGCCGAGCAGTACGACCCCCAACCGTTTCACACCGACGAGGCAACCGCCGAGGACTCGGCGTTCGGCCAACTGATCGCATCAGGCTGGCACACCGCATCGATCTGCATGCGGCTGCTCGTCGACGGTCCACTGCAGGATCGAGCCGGGATGGGGGCTCGCGGCGTCGACGAACTCCGGTGGCACCAGCCCGTGACACCGGGCGATACGCTCTCGATTCGGACCGAAGTCCTCGAGAAACGCGTCTCCGAGAGCGACCCCACCCGTGGCTACGTCGATACCAAACTCGAGGGGATCAACCAAAACGACGAGGTCGTCATCTCCTGGATCGGCCTGGAGATGGTCGCGCGCAGGGATTCGGGAGACGACGAGAGCAGTCAGTGAATAGTGTGGTGGGTAAACGTCAGCGTGCCTCTGATTGCGAGCGCGATCGTCGGCGCTTACTGTTCCGGCGCCATCGCCGGCGCGGTCTCTTCGTGCTCGAGCGTCTCGAGGTAGTCCTCGGCGTCGAGAGCCGCCATGCTGCCGGTGCCGGCGGCGGTGATCGCCTGCCGGTAGCGCGAGTCGGCCACGTCACCGGCGGCGAAGACGCCGTCGACGGCTGTGTGGGTCGTTGCCCGACCTTCGTCGTCCGATTCGGTCTGGATATACCCACTGTCGTCGCGTTCGACGTCGGTTCCCTCGAGGAACTCGGTGTTGGGCGTGTGGCCGATCCCGTAGAAGACGCCGCCGATGTCGACGGTCTCCCGGTCGACGTCGATCCCGTTGTCGGCCTTCTCCGTGGGGTGGCCGTCAGGGTGGGAAATCAGCGTCGCGCCGGTGACGCCTTCTTCTTGCGAGCCGTGGAGGGCCTCGAGTTCCGTGTTCCAGCGGAATTCGATGTCCTCGTGTTCGCGGGCACGGTCGGCCATGATCTCGGAGGCGCGGAGTTCGTCGCGGCGGTGGACGATGGTGACGCTCTCGGCGAACTTCGCGAGGAAGAGCGCCTCTTCCATCGCGCTGTCGCCGCCGCCGATCACGAGGACGTCGTCGCCGCGGTGGAACGCGCCGTCACAGGTGGCACACGTCGAGAGGCCATAGCCCATGAGGTCGTCCTCGTTTTCCGCGCCGACCCAGCGGGCGCTCGCGCCACTGGCGACGATCAGCGCGCGCGTCCGGAGGACGTCGCCGTTCGAGAGTTCGAGTTCGAACGGGCGCTCCTCGAGCGTCGCGCGCTCGACGGTGCCGTGGGTGAACTCAGCACCGAAGCGTTTGGCCTGCTCTTTGCCGTTCTGGATCAGTTCCATGCCGCCGATTCCTTCGGGAAAGCCCAGGTAGTTCTCGACGTCGGTCGTCAGCGTCAGCTGGCCGCCCGGCTCGGGGCCTTCGAGGACCAGCGGCTCGAGGTCGGCTCGTGCGGCGTAGACGGCCGCCGAGAGGCCGGAAACGCCGGAGCCGACAACGATTACGTCGTGGACGGTGTCAGTCATGGCCTCGCTCATTCAGTATAGCCTTCGATCATGCTGCGGAGTCGCTCAGCCGGCAAGACGCCGGTTTGCTGTTCGACCTGTTCGCCGTCCGAGAAGAACACGAGCGTCGGGACACCGCGGACGCCGAACGAGCCGGCGAGTTGCTGGTGCTGATCGACGTCGACCTTCGCGATTACGGCGTCGGTCTCGCTGGCCAGTCCTTCGAGGACCGGCTCGAGCATCTTACAGGGCCCACACCAGTCGGCGTAAAAGTCGACGAGCACGACGTCGTAGGCGCTGGTGACCTCTTCGAAGTGGTCTTCGCTTTCGACGTGGAGTGGTTCGTCGAGGGACTGTCCGGAGCCGCTAGGTGCATCAGTTGCCATCACGACTTCGTACGCACTGGCTATGTTTAAAGGTTTTGCATATCTTGTGCAATACAGGAATTGTGGCTGTTGTTCCGGTAGAGCGAATATAGAGCTTCAAGGAGTATAGAGTGGTTTTAGCGCCGTTTAAGTCACACAATCCGAAGAGGACCTTGTTCGATTGTGCACGAATTGCCAACGACCGAGCGCGCCGATCACGGGATCGAGGCGCAGTCAGACGGACTTCTGTCGGTGCGTGCCGGCAAACTCGCGATCGCCCGGCAGTCCTACCGGGACAGCGTGATAGCGAGCCGTCTCAGTCGGCAGTTGTCGACGGCGGGACGGACGCCCGTGCGAAGTAGCTGCCACACATCCCGACATCGTCTTCGAATCGGAATCCTGCTCGCTCGAGACGCGCCCGAAGCGTCTCGCGCGTGACGAAATGCGGATCCGGAAGCGACTCGCCGACGACGAGCCGACCGCCGGGTTTCAGCACCCGCTCGAGTTCGGCGAGCGTCCGCTCCTGATCAGGGATTTCGCCGAGTACGAGGACCAGATAGGCGGCATCGAAGCTGTCATCCGGGTACGGAAGCGCCTGACCGTCGCCACGAACCGGCGCGACGGCGTCGTGACCGCGCTCGCGCAGGCGCGATCGGAGATCCGTAACCATTGGCCGCTGGACGTCGACGGCATGGACCGCTCCGCTCGGCGCGACCGCCCCCGCGACTGCGCCCGTGTAGTAGCCGGTTCCCGGCCCGAGTTCGAGGATCCGTTCCCCGGGCTGTGGCTCGAGGACCTCGCACAACCTCGAGCGAGAGATGACTGGTCGGGGAAGATCGATCCAGACGCGCTGGGAGTACGGACACGGCGACGGGTTTCGCCGCCAGCGGAGCGCGTACGCGACGCCGGCGAGAGCGGCGAGGACACCCGCGAGGGCGAGCGATCGGACCGTTCGACGCGTGACCATCGCGCTGCCGTTTGTCACGCCCGGACAAAGGCTTGGTGTCTGGCAGTTCGTCCCTCGCAGAGGCAGTATTGAACAAAACCTGAAATATAACGAGTTCGTTCGGACCCGACATCGTGAGTGCGACGTTCGTGCTCTCGAGCGCGCGTGTCAGTATAGGCGGCTACGCCGCATCGCGTGTTGCGCCGCGCCGTTTCGCGCCCTCGCTCGTCGGTGATGCGATCGACCGCCAGAGTGAGACCATGAACAGCGCCCACGCGACGGCGATCAGCGCGAACCCCGCGAGCGTCGTGCTCGCTGTGAGTCCGCCGAGGAAGGGAACCGGCGTCAGCCAGAGTGCGAGCATGCCGAGGTTCACGCTTCCCACCTGAATCCAGGACGGCTGCGGGTGCTCGGCAGCGACTGCCGTCACCGCTTCGACGACGCCGCGGTCCGCAACGGGTCGCGCGAACGCTGCCGCCACAACGGGGAGAAACGCCATCGCGAGCTGAAGCATCCAGCCGAAGATCAGGCCGTTGATGGCTGCAATCTCGATCGCGCCGGCAGGGACGGCATCCGGAAACAGCAAGACGAACGGTGCCCAGGGCACGGGGAAGGCGAGCCACAGGTACGCTCCGAGAACGAGCGCGATGCGCCGGGTGTGGCTGCGATCACTGCTGCGGTACGTGCCGACGACGTTCGCCAGCAGTGCGCCTGTCCCGACAACGTAGCTACCGAGTCCGAGAATCGTCAACTCGTGGCGTCCGAGCCACGGGCCCGCGACGAGGCCGACGACGCCGATCGTCAGCCCCCAGAACGTGACCGAGACAAGTCGGGGATACCGAAGCTCCTCCTCGAGCAGTGCTGGCAGGAGCGTAAACAAGGCCCCGGCGACGATCAGCGCCAGAAAGCCCCAGACGTTCGCATGAACGTGGGCCTCGAGCGAGCCGAAGTAGCCGCCGGGCCCGTGGATTCCGAGTAACATCCCGAACGCCGCGAGAATCCCGACGACGAGAAACCACGGTGCGAGTCGGTAGTATCGACTGATTCTGCGATCAGTAGTCCGTCCAGTCGTCTGAAAGACGGTCGAGAGCAGGAGTCCGAGCGCACCGAGGACGATCGTCCCACCGGTGACTGCGACGACCGTCGCGCCGGTCGCCATCCCGAAGAGGAGCAACGGATAGCCGGCGTTCAACGCGAGCCACTGCAGCCACCGGCGGCTGCCGGCCGGTCGTCGCGCCGACGCGTCGGTCGCGGTCACCAGCGACGGCAACACGCCGAAAACGGCCTGGGTCAGCCCGCCGATCGTCACGAGGTGGATCAGCACCCACCGAAGGCGGGGCAGCGATTCGATGAGGCCGGACTCGACGGCGAGGGTCCCCACGACAGCGGCCAAGCCGACCGTCAGGTACAGTCCGGCCATGACGATGAACGGATTCGTGCGCGTTTGCATCGATGACACTGTGTCTCTCCGTGATCGTAGCCACGCAATGCAGGTATCGGTTGAGCCGAACACACGAGGAGTACCCGAACAAATCAGGCGTAACCGAACATATTAGGGGTCAAAGGAACGGTACTGTCCCACAGAGTCAGTCACGTGCCTCGAGCGAAGCTCGCGATCTCGATCCCCGAAACGATGTGGATCAACGACGTGTCCCAGTCCCATCCCCAGACGACGTTCAAGGTCGTCTCGGCACTGGCCGGCGAACGGACGGGAATCGCGCTCATCGAGTTACAGATGGCGGATCCGCTCCCGGTGATCACCGACATGGCCGATCGAGCGGACGTCGTCGACTTCGATCTCCTCTGGAAAGGGGAGTCGAGTGCGTTGCTCCACGTCGAAACGACCAGTCCCTCGATCCTCCAGCCGGTCTTACAGTCCGGCATCCCCATCGAGATGCCGTTTACCGTCAGAAACGGCGAGGCGACGTGGACGGTAACCGCAGCATCGTCCCGGTTTTCCGAGTTCGGTCGATTGCTCGACGAGCTCGGCATCGAGTACACCCTCGAGTACGTTCACGAGATCGGCCACACCCGTGCCGACGACATCTTGACCGAGCGACAACGGGAAGTACTGCTGGCGGCGCTCGAGCGCGGCTACTACGCGACGCCGCGTGAAGCGACGCTCACCGACGTCGCGAGCGACCTCGACATCTCGAAAGCGACGTGTAGCGAAACCCTTCACCGTGCGGAGGGGAGCGTTATCAGGTGGTTCGCCGACGAACACACCGGCGACGCTCGAGCGCAGCTGGCGACAGACACTGACACGAGGTGAGCGTGGGACCCGAGGCCAGAGCGACCGATGCACTCGCAGACACGTCGTCGACGCCGTCCCCATCGGAGTGATTTCGGCTACCGGTATCGATTTCGACCCGGTTCAGGGAAGGCCGTTCTGGACGGAATCAGCCGAGTCTCACAGTTCCCCTCGCCGTCGTGTATTCCGTGTCGATGTGCATGTGGGTCGCGTGCCGGTACGAGACTGTGAGGGGAGTGCTCATCCCTGCATCATTCGTACGGCAGATAACTGGATTTGGAGACTCAACGACCCTGATGCCTTTCACCTCTCTTTTTTGTTCGTGGCCGTGGGAGAGGCCATGATGGTCAGTCCCAAACGAAATGTCGGACGACGCGATATGTTACGCGTCGGCGGTGCCACGATGCTGCTGGCACTCACAGGGAGTCGGAGCGGAACCGCGATCGAAGAGTCGATCGCGCAGGCCCGACAGGACGGCGATGCAGGCATCCGGGACGTTACCCTCGTCGCCGCGGAGGGGCAGCTCGAGGGAGCGCTGGACGAGGGCGGCGAGGCCTGGCTGTACGACGACCAGTTTCCCGGCCCGGAACTCCGCGTAAGCGAAGGGGAGACGCTGCGCGTTTCGGTCGAGAACCAGTTGCCCGAGGGGACGACCGTGCACTGGCACGGCGTTCCCGTCCCGAACCCGATGGACGGCGTCCCGAACGTCACGCAGGATCCTATCCCGTCGGGCGAGACGTTTACCTACGAGTTCGAGGCATCGCCGGCAGGCACGTACGTCTATCACAGTCACGTCGGGTTGCAACTCGACAGGGCACTCAACGGGCCACTGATCGTCGAGGAGGAGTCTCCCCACGTCGAGTACGACCGGGAGTACACGCTGCTGATCGACGACTACCTCTCGGGGAGTCCCACGCTCGATTCGATCGAAGCACCGCCCGGAGGAGGGACTGACGACGGTGGTGGCCCCGGCGACGGAGGTCTCGGTGATGGTCCTGGCGGCGATAGTGAGCCCAGCGGTCCTAACGACGGAGGTGTCCCGGGTGGCGGTGGACCCGGCGATGGCGGCCCTGGTAGTGGAGGAGGTGGATCAGGTGGCGGTCCCGGCGGCGGACCAGGTGATGGTCCTGGAGGCAGTCCCGGTGGTGGACCGGGTGGCGGGCCCAGCAGTGGACCGGGTGGCGGTCCCAGCAGACGGAACGAAATCAGAAGGCTGGGCGGTCGCAGCCCACTGCAAGGGCAACAAGTGCAACGTCCCCCGTACGAGGGACTCGTCATCAACGGACGCCTTCCCTCTGATCCACCAGTGTTCGACGTCGAAGCTGGCGAGCGCGTCCGATTGCGGCTTATCAACCCCAGCGGCGCCACGACGTACCGCGTCGCCGTTGGCGGGCACTCGCTGACCGTCACGCACGCCGACGGACGACCGGTCGAACCGGTCACAGTCGATTCCCTCGACATCAGTATGGGCGAACGCTACGACGTACTCGTCGAGGCAGACTCACCTGGCGAGTGGGCCATCGTCGCGACCCCCGTCGTCGGGGACGAGCAACCCGCGGAAGCGATACTGCGGTCCGATGGCGCGACTGACACCGATTCGATCGACCGCCCGCAATTCGACGGGCAGCGACTGGGGTACAGCGATCTCGAGGCGCTCGAGCCACTCGACCTCGGCGGCACGCCGGATCGAACGATCGACGTCACTCTTTCGGGTGGGATGATGCAAGCGCCCGGCGCGTGGACCATCGATGGGCAGGCGTATCCGGACGCTGATCCGATCGCGATCAGTGAGGGGGAGCACGTCCGGGTACGGATGCTGAACCGCAGCCCAGCGATCCACCCGATGCACCTTCACGGCCACTTCTTTCAGGTCGGCGACGCCGTCAAGGACACCGTCCTCGTGCCGCCCCACGGTGGAGCGGTTACGTTCGAGTTCCTGGCTGACAACCCTGGCGACTGGCTGTTTCACTGCCACAACGTCTATCACTTGGAGCGTGGAATGGCACGCGTTTTCGAATACGAGTGAGATACATCCACCCCTTGACGTTCCCACCTCGACCGTTCCGCTCACTGCGAGTGGGCGACTGTCCTCGGGGATGCCCTGCTCGAGTGGAAAAACGCGGTCCGCTCGACGACACGGCTCAGACGGACCCACTGACAGGGGTCCGTATCACTCGTTTTGAACCCGCTCGATCGCCTCGTCGAACCGCGTTTTCGGCTGGGCACCGACGAGCGTTTCGGTCGCGCCAGCCTCGCGATTGACGATAGCGAACGTCGGCGTTCCCGAAACTCCGAGTGATCGCGCTTTCTCGGCATCCGCGTTGACCTGGGTTTCGAGCGTCGATCGACGCTCGTCGAGACAGGTCTCGAGCGCATCGGCATCGACGCCGTCGACCGAACGGGTGTACTCGAGGAGGTTCTCGCTCGAGGCCCATCCCGAATTCTTCTCGCCTTGTTCCTCGAAGATCGCCGTGTGCCAGTTCCAGTACGCCGACGGCTCGGCGTCGCGGACCTGGTCCCACACGCACTTGCTGGCGACCGCGGCGGTCATCGAGTCCTCGCCGAAGTACGGCAGCGAAATGAACACGATGCGAACGTCGCCGGACTCGACGTATTCGGGCACGAGCTCGGGAAGCGTCTCCCGTTCGAACTGCTCACAGAACGGACACTGGAAGTCCGTCCAGTAGTAGATCTGGATCGGGGCGTCGGGCGAGCCCATGATCGGCTTCCCGGTGAGGTCGATGCCGAACGCCGACGTCTCGTCGCTCGAGTGAAACGACGAGACCTGTTCCTGCGTCGCGGTGTCACCGGAGCGGGTGAGAAAATAGGCACCCCCGCCGAGAGCGCCCACGAGACCGGTCACGAGAGCGCGACGGGACGGCTGATCGAGCGACATGGATTGTACTCGCGTCCGTTCTCACCGTCGAACCCTAATGGAATCGGCGATTTGCTGAGCCAGCAAATCGGGCGTCGTCCGCGGTCGCGATCAGAGCCACGGCGACGGCGGACGGGCGATGGTGGTGGCCCTCGAGTCGGCGCTAACGGGTTACGAGTCGACGATCTCGAGCGTCCAATCGCCGTCTGCCTCGACGTTGAGCCAGACGGGGCCGCCGGCCTTGTACGACCGCGAGTTCGAGAACTCACCGGTACGATGGACGAGGACCTCACGACTGCCGTCTGCACCGTAGCCGTCGACGATGAACGTCCCGTCGCCGTCGTGTGTCGCGACGACTCTGACGTCACGATCCGTCCACAGCGGGCCGACGAACGCCGCGCCCGTGCCGGACGCCTCGACGGGGAGGTCCTCGAGGTCGTCCGCATCGACCGCGGGCTGAGAGAGGTCGATCGACCACGCGCCGTCGGCGTCGACCTCGAGCCTGTAGGTGTCGTCGTCGACGGCCATGATCGATTCGCCGGTCGCGTTCCCGGACGTGGTCAGCAGATTCTCGTTCCGTCCGAGACTGCCGGGTTTCGTCACGTCGACAGCGATCTCTCCACCGTCGTGGGAGACGGTCGCGACGACGACGCCGTCGTCGAGCTCGAACGTCGGCGACTCGCCCGAGCCGGTTCCCTCGAACGTGTGAGACTGACCCGCCTTGAGAACGGTCCCGCTCGGTCGCGTTCCGACTGGCGGTTCGTCGCTGTCGAGGTCCAGCGTCCCGTCGACGAGATCGGAGGGTGTGACGACGTCGAGGCCGCGGTGTTCGATGTGATCGAGCAACAGGCCGAAGTCGTCGAGCGACATCCTGTTCTCGTTGACGCCTACGTCTTCCGCGTCGACGAGTCGCGGAATCCGCAACACGGTGAGCAGATCGTACTGGTCGGAGATGTTGAGGTGGCGGCGAACGCCGGTGTGAAGCGCGGGCCCCCAGATGAACGGAATCATGTGCATCTCGGTCGGTGGCACGCTGGTCGTCCCGGCGCTGTAGAGGAACGTCGACTCGTGGACGTCCCTGGCGACGTCGTAGGTCGTCGAATCCATTCGCCCGTCGGGAACGAACAGGTGGCGCGCCCCGTCCTCGAAGCCGTCGCTCGCGAGCGCGTCGCGAGCGGTCTCGAGGACCGATCGCTGCCGGTCTGCGGGCTGGTCCGGAAGGGGCGTCGACACTGACGGGAGCGAACAGATGTCCCACCCGCGCTCGCTGAGGTCGCGGAGTTCATCGAGACCCATGCGACCGCTGTCACCGATCTGGTCGGGGGTGACCGGAACCGCCGCGTTCCAGTCGCGCTCCGCGAGCATCTCGGCGGCGATCTCGTAGTGCGAGTCGTGGCCGCCGTGGAACGCGAGGACCACCGCGCCGTTGCTTGCCGATTCGGTTCGCCGAAGGTCGTCGACCAGCAGTTTGCTCGGCCCACCCTCGGGCCCGTCCGCGATGATGTTGATACCGGTGACGTTCGAGAGATCCGGATCGTCACCGGGTTTTTGCTGATAGCCACAGTCCATTCGGAACCAGCCGTCGTACCCATCCGGCACCACGCGAATGCTCGAGAGGCGCTCGCGCCGCGTCGGTGCGAGGAACTCGACGATGATACGATTGGCGGACTCCGGCTTGACCGCCACCGAGACGTCCCAGCCTTCGAGATCGAGTCCGTCCGGGAAGCGGAGCTCCATGCCGGCCGTTCCCTCGTCGCTCTCGACGACCGCCGCCTGTGATCCGAGCCGCGCCTCGTCGGGGTCGGCCGAGAGTTCGCCGGTTCGGGCGGTCCACTCCTCGAGCGTCTCGAAGTCGGAGAGGACCTCGCCGGTCTCGATGGCAGGCCAGTTCGTGGGACCGGTGGCCATGTCGCCCTTGACGGAACTAGTTTCGTCCCCGCCGGCGACGCCGTCTGGAAGTACATCCGCACAGCCCGCGAGCGTCGTCGAGACAGCGCCAGCACCGAGTGAGGCCAGTAGTCGTCGGCGAGACGAGCCGTCGTCCGAATCGCGTTCGGATACCATTACCCAGGCGGTGCCGCGTCGGGACCGTCATTATTGTGTGGATAAACGGGGACAGAGATTTGCTGACTCAGCAAATCGGAGTCGGACATTTCAACCATCACTGCATCGGTTCATCTAAATGTTACCGCGCGATTCGATCAGGGGATACCTGACGAACCTCTCCGAAGCGGTCTCGTACCCCTTCGAGACGTGGCGGGGAACGATCGGGCTGGTACTCGTGACGGTCGCGACGTACGTGTTGTTGATCCTGAGCACGATGCCCGAATTCTCGCTTCAGATGCTCGGCGACGGCCTCCACTGGTTCGAGTACGTCGTCGTCTCGCTTACGGAGACGGTCTACCGGACCGACGGCTGGACCGGGCTCGGGGTTATCGTCCTCTATGCCCTGCTCTCGGGCGTCGCAGTCGTCAACGCCGTCGCGCAACTGCGGCTCGTCGGCCTCTCGAGTCTCACCGATCTCTCCGCCGTGGTGCCGGGACTCCTCGCGTCGGGCTGTGCGAGTTGCGGCGCTGGGCTTCTCGGCTTTCTCGGATTTGCCGGCGGGTTGGCAGCGCTCCCGTACGACGGCGCACTGCTTCGCGTCGGCGGCCTCGCGCTGTTGCTGTTCTTCCTGGGACGGGCAGGCCATCCCGAACGATGTACGTTCACCACGGAGGCGACGCAATGACGGGACGCCGGTTCGTCCGATCGATCCGCTCGGATCGGCGAGCGATCGCCTGGGGGATCGCAGCCGGGATCGGCGTCTTCGCGCTGTTCGGACTCGTCACCGGCCACATCCCGAACCCGCTGTACGTCCGGATGGTCCCGCGGACGCCAATCGATTACCTGTTTCTGACGCTGACCGCGCTACTGGCGGGCGTCTACACCGCACAGCGGGTGGCGACCGACGTTCCCCAGTCTGGACTCGAGGGCGAAGACGGGGACACGAGCAGCGAGGATCGGTGGGCGATGGGTGGGCTGGTCGGTGGCTTTCTGGCCGTCGGCTGTCCGATCTGTAACGTCTTCCTGCTCGCGCTGTTCAGTTCGTCCGCGCTCATGACCTACTTCGATCCGCTTCGGCCGCTGCTCGGCGCCGTCTCCGTGGCGCTGCTGGCGGGGCTGATCTACACCCGACACAAACGCACGTGTCCGACCTGCGCCACGTGATCGCCGGCGCTCACTCGGACTCCTTCCAGTCGCCGGCTTCGGTCTCGCGAAACTCCTCTTTCGCCTCGCGCTCGCGTGGCCAGAACGCGAGCACGAGAACGCCGGCGTAAAACGTTCCGACGAGCCCTACGACGACGGCGCCAGGGACGGACGCGATGGCCGCGGCATCGGGAAGGCTCTCGCCCGGCGCGAAGGCGGTGACGCGAAAGAGCCACGCGAGACAGAGCACGGTCAACAGTGCGAAGTAGATGCGCCGCAGCCGGTTCGCGATCGCCTCGAGTAGCGTGATCTTCAGCGTCGGTCGCCGGTAGTCGTCGCCGAGTTCGGTTCGCCAGTCGCCGTGTTCGCCGCGTTGGGACGGGTCCAGCGTCGTCGCGAGGAAGTTCTGCTGGAGGAGTCGCACGCGAGCCCGGTAGACGTCGTAGTCACGATACCGCCGCGCCTCGATCAGGAGGAACATACCGATGGCAAGTACGCCAATGAGGACGATGTAGTGAGGGTTGTCGGGACTCGAGAACGCCCACGTAAGAATCGCGGCCATCACCGTGACGCTCCACGTCGTCGTCTGGTCGAGCCGCGAACGCCAGGTCGTCTCCCGGGAGATTTCACCGCGATAGGCGTGGCCGAGAACCGTGTTCAACTCCGAGAGATCCTGACCGGCCTCTCGTCCCGGTTCGGCCTGCGTGGACTCGTCGTCGGTGGTATCGGTCATCAGTCTCTCACTCGTTCAACGGCCGACGAGAAATAACGCCGGTCGGACGCGGCCACACACAGATATCGAGCGAACCTAGCACGGACAACCCGAACGATGACCACGGTTTGGCCACTCCAATATTGTATGGAGTGTACAAAACACTCAAGTGCTGGTGACCCGTTGTTTCGGTAATGACTGAAACAGCGCCTTCGGATCCGATCGGCGATGGAAGCGGCCCCCAGAAACCCGTCCAGCTGGACAGTGCTGCCGACTACGACGAGTTGCTCGCGGCACACGACCTCGTGTTGCTCGAGTTCGTCACGTCCGGCTGTGGGATCTGTGCGTCGATGGAACCGGTGCTCGGCGCGGTCGCTCGCAGCGCGCCGGGTGCCGTCGCGACGGTAAACGCCGGCCTCGTTCCGGAGGTCGCCGACGAATACAGTATTCGGAGCGTGCCGACGCTCGTCGTCCTGCGAGACGGCGAGGAGGTCGCGCGTCTCGACGATGGGTTCCAGAGCGCGGAGACGGTCGTCGAGCTGCTCGAGACGCACGCGGCGGAGTAAACGGAGTTATGTTGGCTTTCGTTGTTCTCATCTAGCACAATACTGGGGGCGTCATAGAATGGCTCGCACACCCACCCTGTGACTACCCATCAACGGTAAGTACAGGCGGAGTAGATAACGGAGCGACGAGCGATCTATCGGAGAGATTGCAGAAACTGCGTGCTGAATATAGAGAATCCACGAAAAACCCCTCACCTACATCAAATGTCTAGTCTCCGAATCTCGATTTCACATAAGTGAAAACGAGATAGATTGTGGCGAGTATCACGCCAGGTGCCCCTAGAAGAAATGGAGCAAACTCAAAATTCAGTAGCATCGAGATGTACGGCCACATGAGAAGGACTGATCCTAGTGCTGTGAAAGCAAATACTGCTCGGGGATGAGACTCTCTTCGAGTGAACGTTATCCACAGGAGAAGGAGACTATATATGATAAAGGATAATATTGTCAGCCCAGCTGCGAAAGCTAGTCCCATTGCACTTCCATAGAATGTTGTCTGCTGTGCAGCGTAATACTCTCCGTTGTATTCTAGGGTACTGGTTCTGACTGTTTCGTGTGGGTGCCGATCTGGTGTCCCTGGAAACTCGGGTTCCTCTCTATATGTATCGCAAACCAGCATATAATCCGCACAGATTCTGATATCCTGCGACTGCCAGCCATTCGGGTCCCACTCGGATGTCCTTCGTGGCTGCTTGAGTAAGTCCTGAAACACTTGTTGTGCTTCAGGAGACAACTCATCCACAGAAGTAGCGTTATCGGGGTTAGTTGGCATCTCCGCGTATGCGTCTGTAGATTCGTGTGCGATTCTATATTCTCTGTCCTCTGGCTCGTAGGGTTGATGTGTTGCACTAGAGCCTAACAGACTTACAGGCAGAAGGAACGCGACAATAATACCGACAATTACGATGGTACGATACTTCACCCCAGTGTAGTGACACGTGTTTTATAAGTGCTTTCTGGTATTGTAGTTTCCTGTATCCGACACCGCTCTGCTAACATCACCGATAGCTGATGGAAGTACCAGCGTTGGATTCGCAGATGTAGTGAACGGATAGTTCAACCCGATTGGGACGAAAGAAATGACATGCTAATCGTTCGACGACACCCACCAACACTGGCTGTAGCGTCGACTCGAGTCAGGGCCGACGCGATCAGCGCAGTTTAATCCGTCCGGTCAGCGACACACTCGCTCGAGATTACCTCGTGACCGCGAGCCGTTCGTCAGGTCGCTTTTCGGACGAAACACCTTTTTCGACGACGAGGTCCTCGAGGACGAGGACGTCCAGCCCCATCCCGTAGAAGTCCTTGATCGCCTGCGTTGGCGTCCGGACGATCGGCTCGGCATGGTCGTTGAACGAGGTGTTGAGGACCACCGGCACGCCAGTGATGTCGGCGAACTCCGAGATGAGTCGGTGATAGCGCGGGTGCTGGTCCTCGCGGACGGTCTGAGGCCGCGTCGAGTCGTCGGCCGGGTGCAGGACGGCCTCGAGCTCGTCGGTCTTTGCTGGGCGGATGTCGTCGGCATCGATCATGAACGGTGCCGGCCTGCCGTCAACGAGATACTCCTCGGCGACCGACTCGAGCATCGACGGCGCGAACGGGCGCCACTCTTCGCGGTGTTTGACGAAGCGGTTAACCCGATCGCGGGACGCGGCAGTCCGTGGATCGGCGAGGATACTTCTGGCGCCGAGCGCCCGGGGTCCCATCTCCATCCGGCCCTGGAACCAGCCGACGAGGTCGCCGTCCGCGAGCCGTTCGGCGACGTACCGCTCGAGGTCATCCGGTTCCGCGTACTCGATTTTGTTTGTCTCGAGGGTCGCCCGGATCTCGTTGGTCTCGTACTCGGGGCCGAGGTAGACGTCGGTCTGGCGGTCGATGTCCGCCGGCCGCTGTCGCGACCAGCCCGCTCCGAGGGCGAGGCCGGCGTCGTGAGCGACGGGTTGAACGAAGACGTCGTCGACGACCGGCGATTCTCGGACGCGTTGGTTCAGTTTGCAGTTGAGCGCGACCCCGCCTGCGAGCGCGACGTTGGCGGTGCCGAAGCGCTCGACCGCCGACTCCGCGATGTCGACGACCGTCTCCTCGAGCAGTTTCTGAGCCGTGTACGCGAGGTCTTTCTCCCACTGGTCGAACGACTCGGGTGACTCCTTTCGGGATCGACCGAAGGCGTTCTCGAGCGTCTCGACGCCGTGGCCGGTCCCCCATCGTTTCGTCAGGTCGGTGACGTCGTAGTCGACGCCCGTGTCGATCAGACTCCGGAGGGCGGATTCGATCTCGGGGTTGTCGTTTCCGTACGGTGCGAGTCCCATCACCTTCCCTTCGCCGTTGAACATGCGATAGCCGAGGTACTCCGTCACGGCTGCGAAGAAGAGACCGAGGCTGTTCGGGTGTTCGTACGTGCGCACGCGCTGTAACCCGGTGCTGTCGGCGTACCAGACGACCGTCGCGTCGTACTCGCCCTTTGCGTCGACGGTAAGGACGATCCCCTCGTCGAAGCCCGAGGGGTGGAACGCACTCGCGGCGTGACAGCGGTGATGGGGGATCGTTTCGATCGGTGGCAGCGGCGTTCCGAACGACTCGAGACGGGATTCGATCTGTCGCGTCGGCATGAATCGGCTCCGAATCTGGGTGACGAGCGTTTGTTCCAGTGCGGAGAGTTTCCGTCCGAGCCCGGGCACTCGAATCGCGTCGGTCAGGTAGTGGGAGGCGATCTCACTGCGGAGTGGCGGATCGTAGGGGAGCAGGATGCGATCGAGATCCGTTATCACCAGCTCGCGATGGTCGAGGCAGGCTTGAATCGCACGGTCGGGGAACGTCTCAGTGGCGTGTTTGTCCCGCGTGTATCGTTCCTCTTCGACGCCGAACACGGGCGTCCCGTCTTCGAAGAGGACGGCGCTCGGATCGTGTTGGCCGTACAGTCCGATCGCGGGTTTAAATGCAAGGAGGTAATCCGTCATGGTTCCGTGATTGTGACGCTATCCTACATCGACACCGAGTGGCTTCAAGACAGCCGCGGCGATTTGCTGAACCAGCAAATCGTGGCCTATTTGGCATAGAACGTCGGGGTGTGTCCTGTGCAGCACGGTGGCTCCCCGAACTCGTCGGAGATATTCCAGATCCTCGCGGACGAATACGCGCGGAAGATACTCGTCGCGGCCGATCAAGGTCCGATGACCGCGAAGGCCCTAAGCGAGGAGTGTGATGCCTCTCTCACGACGGTCTATCGACGCGTCTCGACGCTTCAGGACCTCGAGCTCATCGAAGAACGAAACACAGTCGACTCGAACGGAGCCCACCGAAGCGAGTTCGAAACGGCGCTCGAGGGGCTCCGCGTCGATCTCACCGATGGCGAACTGTCGCTGACGCTCGAGACGCGCGATGAGCTCGCTGACAATTTTACGTCGCTCTGGGACGATCTCCGGGGTGACGATTGATGGAGGCCTCGTTCGTCATCGCCAAACTGATTACGCTCGTGTTGAGCCTCGTCGTCGCGTATCTGGCGTATCACGGCTACCGGCGAAACGGCCAAACGCCGATGCTATACGTCGCCGCAGGCTTCGTGTTTATCGGTGCGGGGGCGATCTGTGAGGGCCTGATCTACCTCGTGTTTCGGACGACGATCGCCTCCGCCGCCCTCGTACAGGCGGCCATCGTCTCGAGCGGGATGCTGCTCATCCTCGCGTCGCTGACGAAGTAGGGGCCGCTAGAAGAACAGCGCCGGCACGGAGTTCCGGAAGATGTTGAGCGCGATGACGAACAGGAGTCCGACGACGAACCAGTTGAACCGCTGTTCGTCGATCTCGAGGCGCCGGAGGTAGGTTCCGACCAGCAGGCCGACGATGGTGACGACCGCGATCACCGAGCCGAGCCAGAGCCGGTAGGTCGTCATGAGATCGGTAAACAAGGACATCTGGATGATGCGGACGGTGAAGATCGTTCCCAGCACCATCGAGAGACCGCCGATGTAGCGTTCAGTGTCACGCTCGAAGGTATGGAAGTACGCCGGCAGCAGCGGGCCGAGGTTCGCGATCGCGAGCAGAAAGCCCTCGAGGAAGCCGGCGGAGCCGAGCGCGATCGGGTGGTGGGCCTCCTCGACCGTGACGAAGTTCTGGACGACCTGAAAGGCGACGTAGCCGAGGATGACGAGGCCGATGACGAAAGGCACGATCGGCCCGGCACTGAACGTTGCCAGCGCCGCGACGCCGATGATGCTCCCGACGACGGCAAGCGAAAGCAGCGGCCACTCCTCGCGAACGAATTCTCGTCCGGTATCCGTTTCACCGATCTGGAACATGTTGAGCATCCAGGGCGGGATCGCGAGGACGACGACGGCGAACGTCGGGTCGATAACCGACGCGAAGACCGGCGTCGTGATCAGCGAGTAGCCAAAGCCGATCATCCCTTTGACGACACCGGCGACGATCGCGACTGCGACGAACAGGGCAAGTAATTCGACCGAGAGGTCGGACTGAACGCCTTTGTCGATGTGCTCGAGGCCCGGGAAGAAGACGATCGACGCGACGATGACAGCGAGCGTCGCGGCGACCATCATCACCTCCCGATACCGAAACGCGGAGACGTTCGTGAGAAACTGTTCGACGTCGCTGGTAGGTTCTGGTGTGCTCATAGCGAGAGGCTGGCGAAGACGATGCAGTCGCCTTACGACCCGATACACACGGGAACAGTATCCCCCTGTGCGATTCGGCGAGATCTACGGAGTTCCGAGTCGACGAAAGCACACCGAAATGGCGGCTCACAGCCGCTTAAACACAGTTACACGCGATTGAGCGGAAACGGACCGTCATAGCTCGAGGAGAGATTTTCCGCTAGCGGTCGAAACGGGGGAGAAGAGACGAGATAGCGGCTCGAGAAAGATCAGCGAGTGGCCCCAAGCCAGCACCGCAGTGTCGAATCCGAATACGAGCCTCGGTACGACGCGTCATCGCCGCCCGATGTGGTACTCGATCGGACCCGCGGAACCACGCCGCGGGACTAGCTTTCGATCTGGGTCTGGGCCACGTCGGCCTGTGCCTGCTCGTATTTGTTCTCGAACTCCTGGATGAGCTGGCCCATCTTCGCGTACCAGTCGTTCAACATCCGCTGCATGCTGTCAGCGATCTTCGACGGGTCGGTCGGGAAGTACACGTGGTAGTACCCGCCCTGATCGTAGTTGACCTGGTCTTTCTGGATGAATCCCGTCTGCAGCAGCCGCTGGACGGCCCGGTAGGCGGTCGAACGCTCGCGGTCGACGGCGTCGGCGATTTCGTCGACGGTCATCGGCTCATCGGCAGCGACGAGCGCCCGGAAGCACTCCTTATCGAGTTGCTTGAGGCCGTGGAAGCACTCGAGGAGTCCTTCACACTGCATATCTTGCTGGAGTTGTTCGGACATCGAATCCGGCATTGGAATCACACCTAGATAGACGCCGCGCCGTTAAAAGACTTGTGTAGAGATCGTACAATGCTGCGTCAACCTAGTCAGCGGTCGACGGCGGCGCGCTCGCGTCCTCGCGGAGCACGGTGACGCCGCTGTAGACGACGGCCCCGCTGACGAGCAGCGCGGCCCCGAGGATGATCGCCAGGCTCACCACGTCGAGGACGGGCATCTCGAGGAGCCCGCCGATCTCTCGCACCGCGACGGCGATCGCGCCGAGCAACAGCATAACCCCGAAGTAGACCTTGATGTCCTCTTCGTTGACGAGGTTGGTCGCGGCTGCGCCGACGCGGGCACCGAGTGCGCTGCCAGCCAGCAGCGGGACGACGATGCCGAGGTTGACCGCTCCGGACTGGGCGTAGAGGAAGCTCCCGATCCCGCCCGAGAAGACGATCTCGAACAGGTCGGTCCCGACTGCGACCGGGACGGGCACGCCGATCAGGTAGAACAGCGCGGGCATGCGGATGAAGCCGCCACCGACGCCGAGGAAGCCCGATAGCACCCCCGTCGCGAACGCCACAGCCAGCACCATCCACAGCGAGACTTTGAAGCCACCGCGGATCGAGATCATCGGCGGCACGTTGTACGACTGGATTTTCTGGGCGATCTCGGGGATCTCCTCGTCCTCGAGATCGGCGTCCTCGTCGACGTCGTGGTCGATGCCGCCACCGCCGCCTTTCATCGCTTCGTAGGTGACGAAAACACCGATCCCACCCAGCAGCAGGACGTATGCGACACTGACCACCGAACCGGCCAGCCCAATGTGCTGGAGGTACTCGAGGCCGATCTTCCCAACCTCGATGCCGGCAGTGGTGCCGGCGATCATCAACACGCCGAGTTTGTAGTCGACCTGCCCGAGGTCACGGTGTTTGAGCGTCGCGATCACGGAGGTCCCGAAGACAAAGGCCAGACCGGACCCGACCGCGACGTTCGCGTCGTAGCCCATCACTAGCAGTGCGGGCGTCACGAGGAACGACCCGCCCATCCCGAAGAATCCGAACAGGATCCCGATGAGCAGACCGAACCCGACGAACATCACGATCAGCGCCAGGCTCATTCCAAGTATTTCCATTGTTAGTTGTTCTTAATGCGGTTAACCACTGGTTCTCCGAGTAGCTGTTCCGCTGCGCCGTAGCCGATATACAGGACGATGGCCTCGAGGAGCACAGCCCCAATGAGCATGCCAGCGTCGACCGATGCGGTCAGACTCCCCCCACCGATCATTGCGCCTCACCAGCTATCGTGTGCAGTTGTGTGTGCATCATGGCTTTCTCTTCAACAGTCTCTAATCGGATGCCAGTATTAACAGTTTTGGATGTGCTGTACAATATTACTGCAGCTGATCACACGGCTATCCAACCGAAATATATGCATAAGTTATTCGGATATAGCAGTCCAGATCATCTCCCTGAGCGACCGTGATTGAACGCCTCAATCGGTCACGCGCGAAATATTATTACTCGAGACTGTCAGCCATCACTGATTGCTGATGGCTACCAACTCGCACTCGCAGATCGGATGCCATGCGCTCCAACGTTCACCGGTTTTGAAGAATACGAACAATATTATACGACGATCGCATCCGTTCGAGACATGCGAGCACTCTACGCGACCGATCTCTCGGCGGCCAGTAAAGCGGCGATCGAGAACGAGACCTGTCTCGAGTGTCTCGAGCGAATCGGCATCGACACGATCCATCTCGTCACCGTCGTCCCCTCGAACGTCCACGCGGGGATGCCAGGCATGGACCTCGAAGGCCGTCGCCAGCGTGCGCTCGATCGGTATCAGTCGGTAATGGAGGACGCGGGCTTCGAGGTTGACACGCACGTCGTCCGTGGGACGCCCCATCGTCGCATCAACGGGATCGCCGGCACTGTCGGAGCCGAGCTGACGATCGCCGGCTCACGTGGCAAAAGCCCGCTCGAGAACCGCGTCATCGGATCGACGACGCGGAATCTCGCGCGGACGACCGTGGTGCCACTGCTCATTACACGCATCGAACGCGAGACCGACGAGCCCGAAGTTCGTCGCGAACACCTTTTTCGGCGCATGCTGTATGCAACCGACTTCTCCGACAACGCCGAGCGCGCGTTCGAGGCGTTCTCGACGCTTCGCCACGCGACCCAGTCGGCGCGGCTCGTCCACGTCCAGTCGCCGAAAGACGCCGGCACGACGGGGGACGACGGCGACGATCCGAGCACACGGCTAGACGAGCTCGCAGCCCAGCTCGAGGAGTGGGACATCGAGACAGAGATCGACGTTCGGCAGGGCGATCCAACCGACGAGATCCTCGCAGCCGAAACCGAGTTCGACGCGACGACGATCTTGCTGGGCTCGCGTGGCCGGAGCCGACTTCGGCGGTTGTTGCTCGGGAGCGTCTCCGAGTCAGTCATCGCGCGCGCGGCGGGGAACGTCTATCTCGTGCCGCCGCCGCGGTCGGCGTAATCGTAGCTGGTTGCGCATTTTCTTTGCGCAGAATTGGGTGCAAAATGCATCATGGGTACAGAGCAAGCAGATAACGGAGTCACAATTGAATTCAGAGGTAGCTGTTAAGGGTATAGTCTGAATACAGAGGGGGAGTTGAACGGTGTGGTGTCTTGGCTCTCGCCGAGAGGTTGCTCAGTCGGCGGACACGGCGTCTAGGCCGGTGCCGGCTTCCAGGTGTGCGCCAAGGCGCTGGACGAACCGCGTGGCTGGGGCTCCGTCCACGACGTCATGGTCAAAGGTGACGGTGAGGCTCAGATACTCCCGGGACTGGAGTTCACCATCGATCAGGCGTGGTTTGGTTCCGATGCCGCCGACAGTGAGCTGGAGGGTGTAGTTCGTGGGACTGATGGCCCAGCCGTTTCCGGTGCCGAACATACCGACGGAGGTGACAGCGACGGTGCCGGCGAGCTGTTTCCACCGTGATGGGAACCACTGCGGGAGGCGCCAGATTTGTCTGCGGATGAATCCGGGAAAGCGGCGGGCGAGCTTGGCGATGCCAGCCTCGGGACGGTTCGAAGTGTCCGCCTGGGCGCGTCGAATTTCATCGTGAATTGACCGGACTGTCCGCTGATTCGCCGCCCGGATGACGTGTGGAACACCGATTCGCTCGCCGTCAACCTCCTGTTCGACAAGAACGTTTACATCCACGTCCTCGAACTCGTAGATCCGTCCCCGCCAATCATGATATCGGTGGACTTGTGGCTGTTCCTCCACGGTGGCTGCCAAACAGGAGATGATGAAGGCTGTGAACGAAAGGTCTATTTCGGTCTCTTCTTTGATCGTCTGGATCTGCTCCCTGGCGTCGGTGACGTCGATTTCGACGAGCCCGTGGACGTTATTCCGATGTCCTGCCATCTGCATATAATCCACTGTCAACTGCTTTTGGGGAGACACGCGATCGATTTCGGGGCCTCGGTTGCTCATAGACTCACATGCACAGCGTGAACTAAATTCGTACGTACCGACCAAGGGTATCGTCCGCGGCGATAATCTATTGAACCAACGAGTACACAAAGAGCAGTGCCTGGCTACGCCATCGGGAACACGACGACCACGCCGTAACCGAGCACGAACGCAAGCGCGAACGACGCGATCCACGCACCGATCGTCATCGAGATCTTCCGCGGACTGATCGCATCCCTGCCACCGACCGCCGCGCCGCTACCGATGATCGCGCTGACGACGATCTCGTTGAACGAGACGGGGACGCCAAGCAAGATCGCGACCTGCGCGATGAGAAACGACGGGACGAGCGCGGCGATCGAGCGACGTGGTCCCAGCGACGAGTAGTCCTGTGCGAGCGACTTGATCATGCGTGGCGCACCGGTCCACGAGCCGACGAGGATCCCGACACCACCACCGACAAGGATCGCCATCGTCGAGATCCCCTCGAGGTCGTCGAGCAACGGCAGTAACGGTCCGACTGCGAGCCCGACCTGGCTGCCGCCAGCCGAGAACGCGACGAGCGAGCCGAGCGTTAGCAACACCCGCCTGAGCCCGCCGGTCATGTCCTGCCGGATGTCCCAGTAGACGAGCGCTGCAACCGCGAGTGCCACTGCAAGCGAGACGCCGACCGCGGCAGTAGCGGTCGCGAGTCCGGCGAGCTCCTGGAGGGTCCCAGAAACGGTGCCGGTCGAGCCGGCAGGGCCGAGAAAGGAGAACTCGACGTTCGCGAGGACGCCACCGACGAGGCCCGCGAGCACTGCGACGCTGAATCGCTCCGGCACGTCGGCCCGTGGGAGAATACTCGCGATCCCGTACGCAATGAAGCCGCCGACGAACGGCGTCAGCACCCAGACGGCCCCGATCTGCTGGTACTTCGCCCAGACCGGCGTCCCGCCGAGTGCGAGCCCGACGCCGATCACGGACCCGGTCACGGTAAACGCGGTCGCGATCGGATAACCGGTTCGAATGCCGACAGCCATCAGGCCGGCCCCGATCAGTAAGACGGCGATAACCCCCGTAGCTGGGAGGCTCACACCGCCGATCAGTCCGCGACCGATCGCCTCAGAGACGTTCGCGCCCTGCGTGACGGCTCCGGCGAAGCCGAAGATTCCGACGACGAACGCGGCCCGCATCGTCGGGATGGCGTTGGCACCGACGGCGGGCGCAAAGGGTGTCGCGCCGCTCGAGCCAGCGCCGATGACCCACGCCATAAACAGGCTCGCGAACCCGGCGGTGACGAACAGCAAAACGAGAGTGAGGTCCATTAGCGGATCGAAAAGAGCGGCTTAGTCCGCACCTGCAGTCACGGAGTCAGCACTGGCGGTACGGCTACGCCACCGACCCTGCAGGTACGCGCCGAGGAACATCCCGGCGAGCGCCCAGAGGATGGTGACGTTGCCGATACCGAGGCTGGCGTAGGCGGCACCCGGACAGATGCCCGAGAGCCCCCAACCGACGCCGAAGATCGCACCGCCGATCAGGACGTTCCGATCGAACGACTTCAGCCGGCGTTCGAACGGGTCGCCGGTCAGCGGTGCCCGACCGAGCAGCCGCGGGGCGAGGAAGAACACCACGCCAGTGACGATCGCAGCGCCGAACATCACGAACACCAGTCCGAGGTCGTCGAACTGGAGGAAGTTCAGCACCACTTCCGGGCGGGCCATGTGACTGAAGCCGAGTCCGAAGCCGAAGATCAGGCCGCCGACCAGTATCAGCGGCATGAAGAGGGGATGTCGGTCCGCCATTACGGACTCACCCCCAGTGCGGCGACGATCTGTGCAGTCAGGATTGCGACGATCATGAACGTGATTACACCTGTGATCGAGGTCTTCGATGCAGAGCCGACGCCACAGACGCCGTGGCCGGACGTACAGCCCTTGCCGATACGCGTCCCGATGCCGACGAAGACGCCGCCGATGAGCAGCCGCCACCACTGTACGTCAGTGGTCCACGCACCGCCCTGGAAGGCGACCGCATACACCGCGGCACCTAGAATGATACCGAGCGTGAACACGAGCCGCCAGTCACGGGACGAGACGTACCGCTGGAAGCGGGACTGTCCAGAGACGTACGACAGCGTCGACTCGAGGAACGTACTCGCACCGGCGGGGATGCCGGTCCCGAGATAGATGACGACTGTGCCGAGACCGACGAAGAGCCCGCCGATGGCGTACCGACTGATCCCGTTCGGGAACAGTTCGGCGGCCAACTGGAGAGGGACTGGATCAGCTACCATATAAATTATTAGTCACCCGCGAGCGATTCCTGGCTGGCAGCACAGTTGTTCGGGCCGAGCTCGAGTTCGAAGGCTTCGTCGTCGTCAGCCTCTTGCTGGCCGAGGTTCGTCGGGATGATATCCTCGTAGTTGGCCGGTCGCGGTGGCATATCCGAGAGGATGAGTTCGACGAAGTCGTCTTCGTCCATCGTGAGCGCGTCCATCTCGTCGACGAGTTGGCCGATCGGTGCCGTGTAGGTGCCGTCGGCGGCGGGTTCGGCGGCGTCGCTGAAGTGTGCGCCACCGATCAGCGTCTCGTCGGGCAGCGAGAGGACACGCTCCTGGAGGCTCTCGTAGAGCTGGGCCGCGGCTTCGGGTGCACCGTCGTCACCTTCCTCGAGGTCGGGCCGAGCGACACTCTCGATGAACAGGCCGTCGCCGGTCGCCAGCAGCGAGTCGTCGACCAGATACGAGGTCATGCCGGAGGTGTGTCCGGGCGTGGAGACCGTCTCGATGGTTGCGTCGCCGACCTCGAACTCGTCGCCGTCGGCGGCCAGCGTCACGTCGTCGGCGTAGGTAACGCCGCGGTCGACCGAGGCTTCGGGGATGACGCCCTCGACACCGACTGCGTCGAGTGCACGCACGCCGGAGATGTGGTCGGCGTGGATGTGCGTATCGATCGCGTATTTCAGGTCGACGCCGAGTTCGTTGGCGTCGGTGAGGTAGCGGTCCGTAAAGGCACGTAGCGGGTCGACGACCGCGGCCTCGTCGCCGTCGACGGCGAGATAGCCAAGACAGCCCGAGGAGGGACGCTGGTACTGATAGAGCGTGCCCGCGCCGTCGTACTCGGACACTTCGACGCGCTCGTAGATCCGCGCCCAGCCGTTCATCCCGTCTTCGAGGTGGTCGACATCATATCCTTGTTCCGCGAGCGTACCCGCGACGAACTCGCTGGCTCCGCCTTTCGCACAGAGGACCGTTACGTCTTGGTCGTCGGGAATCTGTGCAAGCACGTCCTCGTCGAGCTCGTCCTCGAGGAACTCGAAGTAGGGGACGTTGATCGACTCGACGTTCTCGCCGTCGATGTGCCACTCCTCGTAATCAGACTGCATGCGCGCGTCGAGGAGCGTCACAGCCTCGCCTGCGTCGATGCGACGTTTCAACGTTTCCGGAGTCACCGTCTCGACATCGGCGTCCGGCGTAGGGAAGTCGTCGGCGTTCATATCGTGTACTCACAGGTATCGGCCGGTGCCACATAAGAGTTTGCATAATAATTCCCAATTTGCACAATAGCGACCCATCTACAACTGAAAACTAGCGTCTAAAGCAATCGGAAAGGGCGTTTCAGGTAGTATTTGTGCCGTTCTGCGGAGCGCAGTTGTTTGTGTTGGGTGCAAGAATCGACATTCTTTTAACCCCAGAAACAATATTGTGGAGTAACTCCAATACAGATCACGGAGTAATCCACCATGAGTGAAGCATTCGATATCGCGGAGACGCTCGACGTGAAAGGTGCATCGTGTCCCATGCCGGTTGTCAAAACGAAGTCCGCCATCGACGACCTCGCTGAGGGCGAGATCCTCGAGGTAGTCGCGACGGACTCGGGCAGCATGAGTGACCTCGACGGCTGGGCGACCGGTACAGACGGCGTCGAACTCTTAGAGCAGGTCGAGGACGGCGACGTCTACAAACACTACGTCCAGAAGACGGCATAAGATGAGCACGGACACACCCTCGGCGGGAGCTGACGGCGAGCCGATGAGCGAGGACGCCCTCCAGGAGCGGATCGAAGAACTCGAGGAGAAAGTCGCCAGCCTCGAGACCGAGGTCGGCGACGGCCAGAAGAAGATGACGATCGTCGCGACCCAGGGGACGTTCGACATGGCGTACCCGCCGTTGATCCTCGCGAGCACCGCGGCCGCATTCGGCTGGGATGTGGTCGTCTTCCACACGTTCTGGGGACTCGACATCCTCCACGAGGAGAAGTCCTCGGAGCTCAAGCTCAGTGCGGTCGGCAACCCAAGCATGCCGATGCCGAACGCCCTCGCCGCGCTCCCCGGCATGGACCGGATGGCGACGCGGATGATGGAGAAGAAGATCGACGAGAACGGCACCGCAACCATCGAGGAGCTGATCGAACTGTCCCTCGATCAGGGCGTCGATCTGCAGGCCTGTCAGATGACCATCGAACTGATGGAGTACGACGAGGACGACTTCTACGACGGCGTCACCACTGGCGTCGGCGCCGCGACCGCCCTCCAGCACATGGCCGAATCGGACGTCCAGTTGCTGGTCTGAACCCAGACGACGCGCCCGGCACTGTACTCTACGGTTTTAATGACCCTCCATACGACCCCCAATTCGTCGACGATCGTACTGCAGATCATCGAGACAGTCGCCGCAGCCGATAATACTGACCCTGCCACAATGAACCCGCCGCTAGCCGATGTCATCGATCCCGATGCATTGCAAGAGCTGCTCGAGCACGGCTCGACCGATGCCGACCGGGCGCTCGAAGTGCGATTTCGCTACCGCGGCCACGAAATCACCGTCACCGACGACGAGACCGTCGAACTAGACTGATACGGCAGTATCAACGATCGCTCGCGATCACATCACCATTCTCGCTTCAGTTCTTCGAGCAGCCGATCGACCTCTGCTGCAGTGTTAACCGCGTGAACGGACGCCCGAATCGCGTCCGGTGACGGCAGTTCACGAACGACGATACCCGCCGCAGCCAGCCGTTCGACCGTCGCCGTCGGATCCGCGACGTCGATCGTCACTAGCCCGGACTCCGGCGTTCGTGGACTGAGCAGTCGGTCGTCGGGAACGCCGTCAGCGAGCCGACTCGCGAGGCGATGAATCCGGGCTTCGATGGTGTCGATCCCGACCTCGGAGATGGCGCCGATCGCCTCGCCGAGCGCGACGTGAGGTGCCGGGTTCGCCGAGCCGACCTCGAGCCGGCGCGCACCGGCTGCGTACTCGTAGGGGTCGGCGTTTGCGTCTTCGACGCTCCGGTAGCCGACGGCCCGTGGCTCGAGGTCCTCGGCGACGGCTCGGTCGACGTAGAGGAAGCCACCCCCCCAGAGTCCGAGCAGCCATTTGTGGCCGGCAGCGGCGACGGCGTCGGCTCCCCACTCCCCGACGTCCATCGGGAGTTGACCGGGGACCTGCACTGCGTCGACGAGCGCGAGCGCGCCGGCGTCGTGGGCAATATCGACCAGTTCCGCAACCGGGAGCTGCGTCCCGTGGGTCCACGTAAGCGCGCTGAAACAGGCGAGTTTCGCGTCCGTGACGGCCGCAGCGAATTCATCGGGGTCGATCCGACCAGCTTCGGTTTCGACGACGCGAACTTCGACGCCCTCCCGCTCGAGGCGCTGCCAGGGGAGGATGCCCGCGGGATGCTCGAGGTCGGTGCGGACGACGACGTCGCCGGGCTGCCAGTCGATCGCGTTGGCGAACGCGTTGATCCCGCCGGTCGTGCTCTCCGTGAGCGCGATCTCGTCGGGTTCGGCACCGATAAACGACGCGACCGTCTCTCGCGTGCGGTCGAACGCCGCGAAGGCGGTTTCGTACGGATCGGCCGCGATCGGCGACTCGTACTCGTGTGTCCGGACGAATTCGTCGGCAGCTTCGACGACGTATCGGGGACTCGGGCCGTGTGCGCCGTAGTTGAGGTAGATTCCGTCCTGTAGGGCAGGGATGTCGGTCCGGAGTTCAGTCGGGGTCATCGTTACGTTCTCAGACATGGGTCGTTCTCCGTCGTGATCGTCCATCCGTCTGGCATGGAGAGATTGCACCGTTCGACGCCGGTTCGTTCGCTTCCATTGGGGATGGCTACGTAACCAGCGGACAATAATCTTGGGCTACTTGCGAAATACTGGGGGCGACAGCAGACGAGCTGAGTCGAACAGATCGGTCCCGGGCTGACGCCGGTTATGGTGCCTTACACGTATCGACGCCCAGCAGCTGGTAGAGCAGACAGAACCGGGTCAGCCCGGTCCCGAAGAAGACGAGCCCGACCAGCGTCGCGATCACACCCACGATCGTCCCGGCATGGAGGATATGCGCAAGCGACGCAATGCCAATGGCGACGAGAACCGCGCCACCGACGAGCCGTACGAGCCGGTCCACCGAGCCGACATTGTTTTCCATAGTCACTGCTATGAACAGCCCGAAGTTAAGCGTTTCTTGCATTCCGACATCTTCAGAACGCTGCCGACAGCGGCTGCCAGTACTGTCAATCCGCGGCTCGAGGCGGTCAGCCGTCGTTACTCGACCTTGCCGGAGAGCACTTTCGCCGCGGTCAGAACCGGATCCCAGACGGGGCTAAACGGCGGTGCGTACGCCAGATCGGCGTTCTGGAGTTCTGAGACGGTCATGCCGGCGTGAAGCGCCGTCGCGATCGTGTCGATGCGTTTTGCGCCCTCGCGACCGACGACGCTGCCGCCAAGCAGCGTGCCGCTCTCGCGGTCGGCCAACAGCGTCACGGAGAGTTCTTCGCCGTCCGGATAGTAGTGAGCGCGCGTTGCCGCCGAGATCGTGACCGAGACCGGATCGAAGCCGGCCTCCTCGGCGTGCTCCTCGTCAGTCAGTCCCGTCCGAGCGGCCCCGAGTTCGAACGCCTTGACGATGGCCGTGCCCGCGATTTCGCCGGTTGGCGTGGGATCGCCGGTGATCGTCTGGCCGATCGCCCGGCCCGCACGGTTGGCAGTCAGGGCAAGCGGAACGTGGTCCGGCTCACCGGTCACGACGTGGCGCGCCTCGGCACAGTCGCCTGCCGCGTAGATGTTCTCGTAGTTCGTCCGGCCGTACTCGTCGGTCGCGATCGCGCCGGTCGGTCCGCGTTCGATGCCGGCTGCCTCGGCGAGGTCGACGTTCGGTGCGACGCCGACGCCGACGATCACGATGTCGGCGGGGACGGTCTCCTCCTCGAGTTCGACGCTCTCGACGCGCTCGTAACCGTCAAAGCCCGATACCGCCGTCTCGAGGTTGAGGTTGACACCCTGCTCGCGCAGATGGTCTTCGACGACCTCGGCGACGGGTTCGCCGAACGGCTGGAGGACGTGGGGCAGCATCTCGTAGAGATCGACGTCGATGCCGTGTTCCGACAGCGCCTCGGCCATCTCGATCCCGACGTAGCCGCCGCCAACGATCGCAGCCGTCTCGAGGTCGCGTTCGGTGACGTAGTCCTCGATGGCGTCGGCTTCGTCCATGTTATGAATGGTGAAGACGCCCTCGAGGTCGAGCCCCTCGAAGGGGGGTTTGATCGCGCTCGCGCCGGTCGCCACGAGGAGGTCGTCGTAGGACTGCTCGTAGGTTTCCTCGTCGCTTTCGACCGTCACCGTCTCGGCGTCGGGGTCGATGTCGACGACTTCGTGGCCAGTTCGCAGGTCGACGTCTCGCTGTTCGCGGAACTCCTCGGCTGTTATCGTGACGAGATCGTCCAGTTCGTCGACGTCCCCTTTGACGTAGTAGGGCATCCCGCAGGCGGCATACGAGACCCAGTCACCTTTTTCGAAAACGATCACGTCCAGGTCGGGGTTTTCCCGTTTCGCCTTGCTCGCAGCGCTCATTCCTGCTGCGTCACCGCCGATGACGACGACCGTGTCTGTCATACGTGATTGCTGGGTCGGCAACGCCTAAACTATTTCTGGACATTCCCAATATTGTACACTGCAGCCGACCGTCCACGATAGCGTCCGTTCCCGCTGTCTGACGGAATCGCACTCAGTCGACACCACACGCGAAGTCAAACACGAGCGATGTAGAAATAGTTTCCCGGGGTGGCGTCGTCCGGTTCGACACTGACAGCCAGTCGAACTCCCGTTCGGGCTCGAGTCGAGATGCCGACTCGCCGTTAGCTCGAGAGCGGATGCGTGACCGACTCCATGAGCTGCTCGGCGTTTGCCGATTCGGCAGTGAGCATCTTTGGATAGGTGCCGAGTAAGACGAGCAGGTCGCCCTCGTGGTCAAAGGACGTGAGCTTGAGTTCGATGTCGATCGTCTCGCCCTCGAATTGACTTTCGCCGGCAAAGACATCCACCTTGCGACCGTCACCGAGGATGTCGAGTCCAAACGAGTCCGTGTGCGTGATGTTGCTGATCCCACCGTTCTCGTTGGGAACCTGCTCGAGAAACCGCTCGAGGAGTTCTTTGTTCGACAACTCGTCGAGCGGGTTGAGCGATCGACCCGCAACCTGCATCCCGGGAATCGAGATAGCGGCAAAGGCAGCCCCCTCGTTCGTCTGGCCGGCGTATTCGACTTCCTTCGTATAGACCGATCGCCAGATCGCCGCCCGGATCTCGCGTTCGACGCCGCCGGGGAGTTCGATCGTTCGCTCGATCGTTTCTTCGGTGGCGTCTTTTTCTTGATAGCCGGTCTCCGTGAGGGCGTCATCGCTCGGTGCGACGCGGTCGGAGTCGAACTCGAGCGGTCCGTTCCCGAGAACGAAATCGATACAGCCAGCCGTCATCGCGAGTGTCCCGGTCGCGCCCGCGGCGAGCAGCGATCGTCGAGAGAGCGTCATTACCCCAGTGATTCGCTACGACTGGCATATTCCTTGTGGTGTCTGCTCTCTCGTAGACAAGACAGTCGTCACATCGAATAGATCGATGGCTTTCGATGTCCAGTTGACACCGACCCCCTCAAGCCGAGCCCGATCCCGTCCCGAGTTGGACGAGCTGAGACGGACACGAACCCGACTGTCCCCGTCCCACTCGAGAGTCACACATCAAGAGTTATCGGGGTCGAACGCCCCCGTTTAGCCATGACTGACTTCGCAGCTCGAGTCGAGCAGGTGTCGATCAGCGGCATTCGCAAAGTGTTCGAGGCCGCCGGCGAGGACGCGATCAATCTCGGCCTCGGCCAGCCGGACTTCCCGACGCCCGCCCACGCTCGCCGCGGGGCGATCGAGGCGATCGAATCCGGGCGGGCCGACGCCTACACGTCCAACAAGGGCACGCAACAGCTTCGCGAGGCGATCGTCGCGAAGTACGACCGCGACTACGGTCTCGAGATCGACCCCGAGGACGTGATCGCGACCTCGGGCGGCAGCGAGGCGCTCCATCTCGCGCTGCAGGCCCACGTCGATCCCGGTGAGGAAGTGATCTTCCCCGACCCCGGCTTCGTCTCGTATGACGCCCTGACCCACATCGCCGACGGCACGCCGAAGCCAGTCGGGCTGCGCGAGGACCTCACCCTCGATCCCGCGACGGTCGAGGACGCGATCACCGACGAGACGGCAGCGTTCATCGTCAACAGCCCCGCGAATCCGACGGGTGCTGTCCAGAGCGAGGCGGACATGCGCGAGTTCGCCCGCATCGCCGACGAACACGACGTGCTCTGTATCTCCGACGAGGTCTACGAACACATTGTTTTCGAGGGCGAACATCACTCGCCGCTGAAGTTCGCCGAGACGGACAACGTCGTCGCCATCAGCGCCTGCTCGAAGACCTACTCGATGACCGGCTGGCGACTCGGCTGGGTCGTCGCTTCGAATCGCCGCATCGAGCGCATGCTTCGGGTCCACCAGTACGGCCAGGCCTGTGCCTCCGCACCGGCCCAGTACGCCGCCGAGGCCGCCCTGACGGGCCCACAGGAGCCAGTGCAGGAGATGGTCGAGACCTTCGAACAGCGCCGCGACCTCGTGCTCGACGGGCTCACCGACGCCGGCCTCGAGGTGCCCACTCCGGAAGGGGCTTTCTACGCGATGCCGAAGGTACCCGAGGGCTGGTGTGATGAAGTGCTCGATCGGGGCGTCGTTGTCGTCCCCGGCGACGCCTTCGGCGCGAACGGCGAAGGCTACGCGCGACTCTCCTATGCGACCGGGACCGAGGAACTGAAAGAAGCACTCGAGATCATCGACGACGCGACGCAAGCGGTACAGTAACCGCTCGCGAGCACAGCCGCCGCTGGCGCTGGCTGCTTGCGTGTACCATTATACGCTCTCGTTACGTCGTGCCGAACGACATGCGCGCTGTACGCCTTCACGAACACGGTGACGCGGACGTACTGCAGGTAGACGAGATCGACCGACCCGAGCCGGCTGCGGACGAACTCTTAGTCGAGGTCGCCGCTGCGGGCGTCAATCCCGTCGACACCTACTTCCGGGATGGGTCGTACGAGCCGGTTGACGTCCCCTTCACGCCCGGTGTCGACGTCTCGGGTGTCGTCGCCGCGGTGGGTGACGCCGTCGACGACTTCGACGCGGGAGACCGCGTCTACGGTACCGGCATCGGAAACGGTGGCTTTCAGGGTTCCTACGCCGAGTACGCGACGGTCCCGACCGACCGCGTCGTCCACCTTCCCGACGGTGCGGACCTGACCGAAGCTGGAGCTGCCGGCGTCGTCGCCGTCACCGCCTGGCGCGCGCTGATCGACCACGCCGGCCTCGAACCCGCCGAGTACTGTCTGGTCCACGGCGGCTCGGGCGGCGTCGGCCACGCTGCCGTCCAGATCGGGGCCGCCGTGAGCGCGCGGGTGATTACGACGGCAGCCGAGGAGTATCACGACGCGCTCGCCGACGACGGAGCCGAGACGGTGTTAGACTACAGCCGTGACGACCTCGCAGACGCCGTCCTCGAGGCCTCCGACGGCGGCGTCGACGCCGTGCTCGACCATCGGCTGGACGACTACCTGCAGTTCGACGCGGACGTGGCCGCGACGGGTGCCCGCGTCGTCGGCATCGGCGAGAACAGCCCCGATCCGGGCTTTACGAACGACGGAGCCGCCCGCTCGAAGGACGTCACCTACCAGTTCATGAGTATGTTCAACACGCCCGACCTGCGCGTCCCGCTGCGGGGCGTCGCCCACCTCATGAACACGGGTGCGCTGTCGATCGATACGGCACGGCGCTACGACCTCGAGGAGGCCGCCGACGCACACCGCGCCGTGATGAACGAGAGTTTCCTCGGCAAGCTCGTGATCGAACCGTAACGAGCCGTCGATCGAACCCGCTACTCGACGTTGCCCAGTCCGCGCACGGCGTCGTCCCGCTCGAGCAGCGTCCGACCGCGCTCGCCGAGCGTGACCGTCTCGGTCTCGCGCTCGTAGTCGATCGCGTCTGCGGCGGCCAGCTTCGGGATATGGGTGTGATGTAACGAGATGCGGACGGCCCGCCGGTCCCGCGCGGAGACATCACCGTGATCCGAGATGGCGTTTGGCTCCGCAGTTGCTTCCTGAGTCGCGATCTCGACGACGAGTTCTGTGAGCGTCGCAGAGCCACCAGCCGCCTCGAGATACTGCAACACTACGCGACGTCGACGATGGGCCAGTAGCTCCATCGCCGTATCAATGCCGTCTGACGACTCGCCGAACGCAGTGAGGCTCTCGGGGGACTGGAGGAGTGGAATCATACTCCCGGTAGGTTGTGGTGAGTACTTATACTGAAAGGCAAAGTGCTTCGGGCATTCTGTCGTCCTCGAACGGTCACAGACAGCGACGAACCGAGAGACGCTCTCGAGTAGTCGCCGGCTGTTGCGACATGGTCCCACTCGAAACAGGTGCCCGTGATACGGACTGGTCGATTATACGAGGTCGGCGACGGCTTCCATCGTCGTCCGCTTGTCCTCCTCGGACAGGCCGTCGACGAACCCGATTCGGACGGCGTCGACGCCGTCGATTTCGCCGTAGTCTTCGACCCACTCACGGACTTCGTCAGGAGTGCCTGCGGGCGCTAATTCGTCGAGGACCTCGTCAGGAAGCGCTGCAGCCATCGCGTCGGTATCTCGCTCCTCCCACGCGGCCCGGATCTCTTCGACGACGTCCGGATAGCCCTGTTCTGCGACCGAGTCCCCGTAGTAGGGACCGTAGGCCCCGAGCATGAACGCGATCGTGCTACGGGCGTTCTCTCGCGCTTTTGCCCGGTCTTCGGATGCCATCCCGCGGACGATCGGGGCCACACGCAGGTCCGAAAGCTCCTTGTCCGCGAGGTCGGCACCGCGCTCGAGATCCTCGAGTCGCTCCCGAAGTCCGTCTTTCGTGAACAGTTGCGGAGCCCAGCCGTCGCCGAAGCGCCCGGCCATCTCGGTGGCTTTCGGGCCGAGCGTGCCCAGATCGATCGGCGGCGGGTTCTCGTGGGGGCCACGTTCGTAGTTCAGGCCCGGGATCTCGAAGACCTCGCCCTCGTAGGCGGGGGTGCCCTCATCGGAGACTCCGCGCATGATCTCGATCACTTCGCGGGTCCGGCGCAGCGGTCGGTCGAACGCCTTGCCGTGCCAGCGCTCGGTGATCGCCGGCGAGCTCGGGCCGATCCCGAATCGGAACCGACCATCGGTGGCGTCTTGCATCGTTAGCGCCGTCTGAGCGAGCATCGCGGGCGTTCGCCCGTACGGCGAGATGACATCGTTCGAGATGCCCAACTCCTCGGTGCGGTCGGCGGCAAGCGTCAGCGGCGGGATAATGTTCCAACCGGTCGTCTCGCCGACCGTAATCCGATCGAATCCCAGTTCTTCGGCCTGGACGGCCCGCTCGGCGACCCCCTGTGGCCGATCGTAGTCGCCGAGTTGCACCAGCAGATCCAGGTCGACGGTCACGACACTCCCCTCCACGGCAGTCCTCGAGTCGCAACTCGCAGTCTCATCACCGCACACCGCGGTACGAACTCACATAAAACGGTCGCGTTTCCGTCTCAGCCGACACGGAACCGGCCTGCCACTCGACCCACACACAATCACCTACTGACATGTTCGGAACGCTTATCACGTTCTTGTGAGATCACGTACCAATGGAACGACGCACGTTTCTCGCGTGTGCGTCTGCCGCTGCTGCCGGAACCGTCGGCGCGTCCGGGGCCGTCTCGGCCAGCAGCGACGACGACACGCTCACGGTCGAGGTCGTCCGTCACGCGTCCGTCGAGCCCACCAGCAGCGCACTCCCGTTCGTGCTCGAGGGCGGACGACTGTTCGCCGAAACGTGGACGGATGCGACGCCGGGATCGGCCACGGTGGAAGCCGACGCGGTGACAGGTGTCGACTTCGACATCGAACCGTCGTACGAGGCGACGCTCGATGCGATCGAAGCCGACGACGCGCTTCCGTCTGATCGGACGCCCGAAACGGTGACACTGTTCGTCATCGACGACGGGAGAGCCACTGCAGGGGCGATGCGGTCGTACGCTGGCGACGACGGCAGTGAGAACGGAACGCCGGGCGCGTATGGCTACGTCAACACCGCGCTCGGCGGGCTGTTCGGAGCGGGTGTCAGGATGCCGCGACCGTTGATTCGGAACTTCGCAGCCCACGAATGTGGCCACGCGGTACTTGGCTGGGCCGAGTTCCCGCACTATCCGGCGGACGCGACCGTTCGCGACCCGTCACCGGGACTGCGCGCCCACAGTTGTGGCGCACAGGACCATCCTGCGGCCAGCGGCTGGTTCGTCCACCACGGAATCACTGTGATGGCGACAGGCTACTCGGCACGGGAAAGCCGGAATACTCCACGAAGCCATCGGTTCGCAACGGAACAGGGTGCGGTGGGCGAGGCTGCCGCCCCCGTCGACGACACGTGGTCGTATTTCAACATGGACTACGTCCCTGCGTTCTCGCGGACTGCTCGAGCGGCGATGGACGCCCACTACCAGCAGTTCCTCTCGTGATCGCAGGAGATGCGTCGTAATCGGGTCAGTGGCGGCGATCGAACCGAGTATTTATTGCGAGACCGGACGCTATCGCAGAGACGACGATCGGGTATAGCGGTGATTGACTCGCGGTGCGACACTCACAATATATGGCACAAAGGCTTCACGTCGATATACGGTCTAGTTGCAGTCTCGTCGGAACGGTACTGAAATACCTCTCGCTGACGCTGCTGTTTCCGACCGTCGTCGCACTGTACTACCGGGAGTCGCCGATTCCCTTCCTCGTCGCGCTGGTCGTCGCCGTCGCCGTCGGGACGGGACTCGAGGCGCTCGAGCCCGACCCCTCCCTCGAACACCGCGAGGCGTTCTTACTCGTCGCGCTAACGTGGTTCGTTGTCCCGCTGGTAGGGACGATCCCGTATCTCGTCGCCGGGACGGGGACGATCGCAGACCCCGTCAACGCGCTGTTCGAGAGCATGAGTGGGTTTACAACCACGGGTGCGACGGTCATGGGAAGTATCTCCGTCGAGACTCACTCGCGGTCGATCATGATGTGGCGACAGCTCACTCAGTGGCTCGGCGGGATGGGGATCCTCGTCCTCATGGTCGCGATCCTCTCGGAGCTTTCCGTTGGTGGGGTCCAGCTCATCCGGGAGGAAGCACCGGGCATCGAAGTCGAGAAACTGACGCCGCGGATCAGGGAGACCGCGCGGGCGCTGTGGCTGATCTACGCCTGGTTTACGCTCGCCGCCGTGCTCGTCTACTACGGACTGCACCTCGCAGGAGTGGCCCCGAACATGACCTTCTACAACGCCGTCGCACACGCGCTCACGTCGCTGCCGACCGGCGGCTTCTCGCCGGAGGCCCGCAGCGCCGAAGCGTTCGCGCCGATCATCCAGTGGGCGATCATGGTCTTCATGGTCGTCGCCGGGACGAACTTCGCGCTCTACTGGTACGCCTGGCGCGGTCACCTCGAGCGACTGACGGGAAACGCCGAGTTCCGGTCCTATCTGCTATCGATGGGGATCGTCGGCGGCCTCCTCTCGGCGCTGCTCTTTCTCGGCGTCGGCCTCGCGACCGTTCCCGAGGGAGTCGCGACGATTCCGGGAAGTCTCGAGCGATCGCTGCGCCACGGCCTCTTCCAGACGCTGGCGATCGTGACGACGACCGGCTACGCTAGCATGGACTTCAACACGTGGAGCGAGTCGACGCAGGTAATCCTCCTCTTCGCGATGTTTCTGGGCGGCTCAGCGGGTTCGGCAGCCGGTTCGATCAAGATCGTTCGCTGGTACGTCGTCGGGAAGTCCATGCGTCGGGAACTCTTCACGCTCGTTCACCCACAGGTGATTCGTCCGGTTCGAATGGGCGGCGTCGGCGACATCATCGACGAGGAGACGATCCACAGCATCTTCGTCTTCATGGCGCTGTTCCTGACGCTGTTCGTCGTCTCGAGCGTCCTGTTGTTCCTCGATTCCTATCGCACGCCCGACCTCTCGCTGTCGGCGCTCGAGGCAACCAGCGCCACGATCGCGACGCTTGGGAACGTCGGCCCGGGCGTTGGCGTCGTTGGGCCGATGAACAGCTACGAGCCGTTCTCCAACGCCGCGAAGCTCTACATGGTCTTTCTGATGTGGATCGGGCGGCTCGAGATCCTCTCCGTGCTGGTCATCCTGACGCCGGCGTACTGGCGCTCGTAGTTATACGGACTCCTGTCAGTCAGTTCCAGTGGGACCGCGACCCGTCCTGCGGTTGCACCGGTAACTCGTGACAGCAGACCGTATCAATCGTGGACCAGCACGTCGAGCACGTCCGGCCCGTCGCGGGCCAGCGCGTCCTCGAGTGCCCCCTCGATCTCGTCGGGCGTCTCGACCCGTTCGGCACGTGCGCCGTGGCTCTCGGCGTTTTTTACGAGATCTACCTCCGGCTCGAAGTCCATGCCGACGAACTCGTAGTCGTCTTCTTCGCCGCCCATGAGCGCGAGCGTGTTGTCCTTGAGGATGCGGTAGTTACGGTTGTCTGAGATGACGACCGTCAGATCGAGATCGTAGCGAGCGGCGCTGTAGATCGTGTGAGGATAGTACTGGTAGGAGCCGTCGCCGACGAAACCGACCACGTCCTGCGGGTCGTCCCGCTGTGCTTCCGCGACGGCGGCCCCGACCGCCGCCGGCAGCCCGTAGCCGAGCCCGCCGCCCTTGTTCGAAATGTACTGCTCGGGCTCGAGGTCCCACCGGTTGAGCATGACGAACTTCGAGGTGACGCCCTCGTCGACGATGGCGGCGTCGCCTGCAACGCGTTCCATGGCGTCGACCAGTTGGGCCTTCGAGGCGCGCGGGTCGTCCCCATCTCCTTCGCCGTAATCGCCCAGCTTGGCCTCGATCATCGCGTTAACGTCGGCGACCGCCTCGAGCCGGTCGGCCACGACATCGTCCGAGAGTCGACTCTGGGCACGCTCGGCGAGATCCTGCAGGACGAGTCCGGGATCGCCGACGACGGCCGCGTCGGCGGGCTGGTTCTTGCCGACCTGCCAGGCGTCGTCGCTGATATGGATGCAGGTCGTGTCGGGGTTGAACAGCGCCTCTTCGTGACGCGTAAGCGTCGTGTTCGTCGAGACGCCAACGAAGCAGATCGTATCGGTGTTCATCAGCATCGAAGCGAGTCCCTCGCTCGTCGGCAGATACGAGACCCACTGCTCGTGGTCGGTCGGGAAGTCAACCTCACAAGAGAGGATTTCGCCGTGGACGCGCGCCCCTGTCGCCTCCGCGAGGTCGACTGCCGCGGCGACGGCGTCGGCACCTGATCGGGCGACGCCATCGCCGACGACTAGCACCGGTTCGTCCGCCTCGGCCAGCAGGTCGGCGGCGTGCTCGAGTTGTGCTGGATCACCACCACCGGCGTTCGGAATCGGGCCGAGCCGCTCGGGCTCGGCGTCAGTTTCGGCCATCGTCACGTCCAGCGGCAAGGCGAGGAAGACCGGGCCCGTCGGCGGTGTCAGCGCCACCCGGAACGCCCGCCGGAGCATCGTCGGCAGCGCCGCCACGTCGCGGACCTCGTCTGACCACTTGCAGAACTGCCGGGCCATGTCGGCCAGTCGGCCCGAGAGGATCGGCTCCTCGTGGCGGAAGTCGGTGCTGTGATTGCCTGCGGTCACGACCAGCGGCGCGCCGGCGATCTTCGCCGCGTAGAGGTTGCCAAGCCCGTGGGCCAGCCCGGGCGTGATGTGGAGGTTCGCTACGCCAACCGGCGTGATCGAATCGTTGTGATGGGAATGGTACCGACGGCGCTGGGCGTAGCCACCGGCCATCCCGATTGCGATGTCCTCGTGGAGGCCGAGTCGGTACTCGAGATCGCTCTCCGCGAGTGCGTTCATGATCGGCAGCTCGGTCGTTCCCGGGTTCCCGAAAACGTAGTCGACGCCGTAGGACTCAAGCGCGTCAGTAATGAGAGCTGCACCGGTGTAGCCACCTGTCATGTGCTCTCATGACACACCAGTTCACATCAAGCCCCATGGTTCGAACGGGCCAGTTCCAGCGCGTGCGGCCCCGGCCCGGGTATTATACGACAGTTCGTTGTCGCTCGGATATGGCCCTCGCGAGGCACGGGACCGGGATGGGCGGGACGGCTCGAGCGCTCTGGTCACAGGTCCACCCTGTCTTCATGACGCCGCCGCTGGCCGCGTCGCTGTTCGGTGCGATCCTCGCCGGCACTGTCGATCCGCTGCTCGCGGCGATTCATCTCGTTGCGATGTTCGCAGCAGTCTATACGGCTCACGTCAAAGACGGCTACGTCGATTTCTACGTTCGGGGTGAGGACGACGACCATCCGTTGACTGAACGGGGATGTCGGCTCGCACTCGGGTTGTCGACGGCGACGGTCGCGCTGTGCTGTGTCGCCCTCGCTGTGCTCGTCAACGCCGTCGCGGTCGCGCTCGTCGTTCCGACGTGGGTGATCGCCTACCATCACGCACCACAACTGGATACGAACCCAGTGACGGCAACTTCCGGCTACCCGCTCGGGATCGCCCTCTCGCTGCTCGGCGGGTACTACGTGCAGGCGACGACGATTTCGCCCGTCGCGCTCGCGTTCGCTGTCGTCTTCCTCGTCCTTCTTTCGGGCATCAAGGTGATCGACGACGCACAAGACTACGCGTACGACCGGTCGATCGAGAAACGAACCGTCGCGGTCGCAGTCGGCCCCGGTCGTGCCTACGACGTCGCTTATGGGTTGATGGCTATCGCCCTGATGGCCGTCGCCGGGTTCGCCGCCGTGCGGTTGTTCCCCGTTACGGCGCTTCTCGCGGCGCTCGTGTTCGCAGGGGTCGCGGGAATCGCACGACGGGCCGGCCCCGAACTCGCGACCATGTTGCTCATCCGGGGCTCGTATCTCTTTCTCGCCGTGCTCGTCGCAGCCGTTCAGTTCGAGCCCCTTTCCGGGTTCGTCTGAGGCGGTCTGCTGTCAGTGCCAGAGCGCCTCTCGGCTACGATTCACAGCTCTGACAGCCCGATCGCAGGCGAAACACCACACCGATGAGACCGAGGGTGGCGATCGTGACCGCCAACTGTACGAACCCGCTGCTCAGCCCGCTGACGGCAGCGCCGCCGGCAACCGCGGTCCCACCGGCGACCGCGACGGTTCCGGTGCCGACACAGCAGAAACTCGCCAGCGTCGCAAGCCCCAGCAGCGACCCTCGAGAGGCAGACCCTGAGTCCATGCACGGCGTTCAGGTGGGCGGATAGAAATGTGTTGTGACGGTTTGCTAGCTTAGCAACCGCACGACTGCATCGACAAAACGAGACGGTCGCGTCCGATCGGCGTCTCGTCGCTCTCAGCAGGTCACGTCAGCCACCGATTCGATCAGGTATATTTCCCGACGAGGCTGCGAAGCTGCCCTTCCTGTTGCATGCCGACGAGCTGTTCGGCGGGCTGACCGTCCGAAAACAGCACGAGCGTCGGGACGCCACGGACATTGTATTGAGCGGCGAGTTGCTGGTTTGCGTCGATGTCGACCTTCGCGACGGCCGCGTCGGTCTCGGCGGCGATCGTCTCGACAACCGGCTCGAGCATCTGACACGGCCCACACCAGTCGGCGTAGAAGTCAACGAGGACGACGTCGTGTTCCGCGACAGTGTCGTCGAGCTCCGCCGACCCGTGGATCGAAATCGGCTCCGCCGGACTCTCCTGTGCCGACTCTGCGGGTGCTTCGCCTGCCGCGCGGTCGCGAAGCTCCTCGAGTTTCCGTTGGCGAATCTCCTCGAGCGTTTGATCGTCGGTCATAGCCGCCGATACGAGATACATCGCCTTAGTTGTTTTGTGTGATAGGCACAATACAGCGCACGTAAGGAGCGATCAGCGACGAGTGGAGACACCGTCGATTCGGGCGACGACCGATATCGGGAGCGACCTACTCGTCGTGTCGGGCCGGCGAGCGTCCGTCACGAGCGGACTCGTAGGTATCCTCGAACTCCTGAATCAGCATGCCGGTGCGAGCGTACCAGTCGTTGAGAAGTCGTTGCATGTCGGCTGCGAGTGCGTCCGGTTCGCGCACCCGATAGACGTAATAGTAGCCGCCGCTCTCGTAGTTCCGCTGTTCTTGGGTGACGAACCCGGTGTCGAGCAGCCGGGAGATCGACCGGTAGGCGGTCGACCGGTCACGACCGATGCCGTCAGCGACGTCGTCGACCGTCAGCGGGTCGTCCACAGTTACCAGCAGCCTGAACACTGTTCGATCGAGCTCTTTGAGCCCGTGGACGCACTCGAGGAGATCGATACACTGCAGCTCTTGGTCGAGGTATTCGCTCACCGAATCGGTCATCGTAATCGATCGTACGGTCTAGGCACCAATAAGGTTGTTCCCATAATATACAATACTATGTTCTCGAGTCGATACGAGACAGCGATATCAGTCACAGCTAACTAACTGAGACGATCCGTAAAATCAGGTTTTCCAGTCTGATATTCTGCTTTCACTGTACACTCTCGTCTCGTAGCGTAATGACAGCTCTCTCTACGAAGCCACCGTGTCGAAAGGATTTTTCTTGGACGACCCAATACCTTACATGAATGACGCTGCCTATCGATCCGAGCCGGGTCAATCCGGACGACATCGGCGCGACGCAGACGACTCTCGAGATGGACCACGAGGAAGCCATCGAGCACGTTCGTGCAGTGTTCACCGACGCTGGGCTCGGGATCCCCGTGGAGTTCTCACCCTCGGAGTTACTCAACGAGAAGGTCGACGCCGATCGCGATCCGTACTACGTCCTCGGCGCGTGCAATCCGTCGATCGCCGACCGCGCCCTCGATGCCAGCGATGGGACGATCGGCGCGCTGATGCCGTGTAACGTCGTCGTCTGGGAGGAAGCTCCCGGCACGCAGCGTGTCTACCACGTCTCGATCATGCGGATCGCACGGCTCGTCGGTATGGCACCGGCCGACGACGAAATGGAATCCATCATCGCGGACACCGGCGAACTCGTCGACGAAGCCTTCGAGAATCTCTAATCATGGGACACCATACATTCGACTCCTCGCGAGCTGACAAGCTAGAACAGGCCGACCGGCGGTATCAATTCCTCTCGGCAGAAGAACTACTGTGGGCGCTCGAGCCCGCCGCGACCGATACGATCGTCGACCTCGGCAGTGGCACCGGATTCTACACCGACGTCGTCGCCCCACACGCAGGCGACGTGTACGCGGTCGACCTCCAGGAAGAGATGCACGACTACTATCGGGACAAAGGCATCCCCGAAAACGTCGATCTCGTCACGACCGGAGTGGGCGATCTGCCCTTCGAGGCTGACGCCGTCGACGCCGCGTTCTCGACGATGACCTACCACGAGTTCGCAAGTGACGACTCTCTCGACGAGATCCGCCGCGTCCTCACGCCCGGTGGCCGACTCGTCATCCTCGACTGGGCGGGAACCGGCTCCGGCGAGCACGGCCCGCCGGTCGACGAACGCTACACCGCTGATGACGCTGCAACCGCGCTTCGCGAGCACGGCTTTACCATCGAACACGAAGCCGTCCGCCCGGAGACGTTCCTGCTGGTCGCGACCCTCGAGTAAGATCGGACATCACCCGATCGCCCGTCCGGCTGGAGGGTCGTCTCCTCGCGGTCGTGGTACTGGTGTTTACCCTCGTCGTGAGCGCGTTGGAGCCGAGCGGGCCGACAGTAAGCAGTTGCTGGATGACGGGGTGTTTCGATCTCGTACAGTTCCGGTTGCAAAAGTATTATTTCACAATACCACACAGTAATGTGTAGTGTTACCATGGATCAAGTTGCGCGCCATTCGGATATGGAACAGGCACGTGAAGCGATCAACGAGTTCAGGGCACGGGGCACCTTGCCCGACGAGTTAGAGGCGGAAATCGAAGAACAACTCAACGCGAATCCGTTAACGGCCCTTGAAAAGGTACTTGAATCCCAGAAAAACTGATTCGCTGTCGTTCAGCAAGGTAATCGAAAGCGAGGCCTGCCACGATTATCAGCACTAAGCGACATCTCCGTATCCTAGATAGTCAGTGATACACGAGATGTCCTGACCACCGTGGACCTCGGTTCGGAGTGTGAGCAATTCGGGAACTGCCGTCGTCACCAGTAGTTACCAATTGGTAACCCGGTGACGGACGCGTTGGCTTGTGTTTATAGTCACCCACTGGTAACGGGGTGACAGGAGGTAATCTGATGTCTACTGATCCATCCACATCCCACGACTACGAGGTTGCTGTCGTCGGCGGTGGTCCCGCCGGCCTGACGAGCGCGCTGTATACGACACGACTCGGGCACGAAACCGCCGTCTTCGATCGCGGTGGTGGTCGTGCCGCAATGATGCAAGAGACCCACAACGTCATCGGCGTTCCCGAATCAATATCGGGCAACGAGTTCCTCCAGACCGCCATCGAGCAGATCAAATCCTACGGCGCGGACTACCGCACGGAGTTCGTCACCAGCATCGACCGCCGCGACGACGGCGCGTTCGAACTCGAGACGGCTGGCGAAACCGTCACCGCCGAAGCCGTCGTGCTCGCGACCGGCTTTTCCGACGGTCGGCCCGAGCCACCGCTGCCCCGGACCGGTCGCGGCCTGCACTACTGTCTGCACTGCGATGCGTACATGTTCGTCGACGAGCCGGTGTACGTGATGGGCCACGACGACAGCGCCGCCATCGTCGCGATGATCATGCTCAACTACACCGACGACGTCGATATCCTGTTGCGCGGCGACGAGCCCACCTGGAGCGACGAGACGGCGACCCAGCTCGAGGGCCACCCCGTCGACATCATCGAAGCGGAGGTCACCGGCATTCAGAACGGTGACGACGGCTGGCTCGAGGCCATCGAGTTCGAGGACGGCACCGTCCGCGAGTACAGGGGCGGGTTCGCGATGTACGGCTCCGAGTACAACAACGAACTGGCGACGTCGCTCGGCGCGGAACTCAACGACGACGGGACGGTCGCCGTCGACGACCACGGTCGGACGTCGGTCGACGGCCTGTACGCCGTCGGCGACCTGACGCCGGGGCACAATCAGGTCCCCGTCGCGATGGGACAGGGGGCACAGGCCGGCATCGCGATCCACATGAGTCTGCGCGAGTTCCCGAAATCGGTCGAAGAGCTCGAGGCCGAGGGCGCAGTCGAGCCACAGGACGTTCCCGGAATCGCACCCGATCTGCGCCAGCAGGCAAACGAGCACTCGTCGGCCGAAGGCGACTGAACGGGCTGCTGTACTGATTCTCTCTAGTAGCCACTGACCGTCACTGCACACCCGATCGCGCGCCAGGTGTGCGATCGGTGTGTCACTCGGTTCAGTTGGTACTATAGCGCGTCCGACAGGAAGCCCTGTCAGTGCGCGACGCCGACGCGAGGAACCACGTCCCTTTAGGGAAGTGATGCGTAACGGTGACCCAGTGGTGCATGAGAGTATGAGACACGGGACACGTGACCGGAGAGAGGAGGCCATGTCGGACCACTATATCACCGCAGAGGAACATCTGCCCGACGAGGAGTGTACGGAGACGACGTTACAGATCACCGACGGCGAGACCAAGCGGATCTTCGAGGCGCGTGTTCGGATCGCCCGTGAGCCAGACGAACTGACCGATCCACAGCGGCTGACGGTCGTGACCGGGCCACACGAGACTGTCAGCAAAGAGTGGTACGTCGAGTTTCTCGACGAAATCGACTCCGCAGGCATCAACGAGGACCTCCTGCGGCGGCTCGCACGCGAGCAGGAAACAACCTCGAACATCGTCAACACCCGTTCCGACGACCTCAAAGTGGTGCTCACCTACCTCGTCGAAGCCGGCCAGTACGAGTCGACCGCCGAGGCGCTCCGCGAACTCGCCTTCGAGCAACTCGCAGCAGCCCACCCCGCGCTGCTGGACGCCTACGAGGACGTCCGAACCGAATTCGAGGCCGATCCGCTCCGGCGTGCCCTCATGGAACGAGAGTGAGTCATGCCAGCTGATTCGTTCCGTGACTATCTCCAACTGCTCGACGACGACAGTGCGCTCGTCACGTTCGACGAGCCGGTGTCGTGGGATCTCGAGGCGAGCGCGATCACGATGCTCGCCAACCAGACCGATGGCGAGGTGCCGCTGTTCGAGTCGGTCGGGGAGACCACAGTCGATGCGGCGCTTGTCGGTGATCCATACCGCGGACCGCGAAGCAGGCCGTGGGATCACTTTGCTCGGTCGTTCGGACTGTCGACCGGCTTGTCAGGGGCTGCATACTACGACGCAATCATCGAGCGCCTTCGGTCGCCTCGTGAGCCACGGCTCGTCGAGCCTGAGAGCGCGCCGTGTAAGGACGTCGTCTACACTGGCTCCGACGTTGATCTCCTGTCGTTCCCCTGGCCGTACGTGCATCAAAGCGACGGCGGGCGGTACTCGAACCTGCACACCATCGTTGCACCGGACCCGGAGACGGAGTGGGGACGCTGGTCGAGCCACCGGATGATGATCCACGACGATGCACTCGCCAGCCTGTTGTTTCTCGCTGGCGAGCAGGTTCCCAACCGCTATTACTACGAGTACGAACCCCGCGACGAGCCGATGCCGGTAGCGGCAGTCATCGGTGCGGAACCAGCGGTCCAATGCAGCACGGAAATGTGGATCCCGACGGGTCGAAGCGAGGCGGCATTCGCAAGCGGCGTGAAAGACAGTCCCGTCGATCTCGTCCCGTGCGAGACGAACGACCTGTTCGTCCCGGCGACAGCCGAGTTGGTCATCGAGGGCCACGTCCTCCCGAACGAACGGCTCGACGAGGGCCCGTTCGGCGACTATTTCGGCTACATGAACGGCCCGCGGCGATCGATGCCCGTGTTCGCCGTCGATGCGATCACCCACCGAGCCGAACCGCGGGTGCCGTTTTGTGTCGAAGGGACCGGCGTGGGCTACGGACAAAACTCGAGTAGTACGCTCCAGACCGCCGCTGCTGGCCCCGATGCGACGCTGGGACTGCGGGCGGCCGGCTTCGACGTCGAATCCGCCGTGCCGTGGCGGTTTACCTCCCGGACCGTCTGGGTGATCGCGACGGAGCGCTCCTATCCCGGCTGCCTCCACGAACTGGCGAACTTCGTCTTTACCACGTGGGGCATGCTGCATATCGATTTCTTCGTATTCGTAGATGCGACCGCCGATCCGTTCGACCCGCGAGACGTTCTGACGGCGATCGCGCTGAATGCCGATCCGGACACGGACTTTCACCAGTTCGGCGTCGAGCGAATGCCGAAGGTGCCACTCAACATCTACCAGACCCCCGATGAGAAAGGCAGCGCCGACGTCGGCACCTCGAAAGCCAAGACCGCGAAGGTCTACATCGATGCAACCAGCGACCAGCCGGCGGCGGACGACGCCGACGCCGAGCCGATGCGCGCACGCGCACAACAACTTCTCGTCGATGCAGGTGTCTCGCCGGAGCCGTTCGATCTCCTCGAGAACCGAGCGGGTGAGGACCGATGATTCCGTTCGCACAATACCTGCGTGGTCTGGCACGCGACGGCGACCTGTTGGTCCTCGAAGACCTCGCTGATATCCCGCCGGACGTCATCGCGGCGGAATCGCTCCGCGCGAGCGGGCCAGCGATCCGGTACGACCGTGCCGACGGCGTCGATCTCGCGAGCGGCGTGTTCAGCGGTCCCGATCAGATGCAGCGCCGGGACGCACAGCCGTGGTCGCGGCTGTCGCTGGGGCTCGGTCTGGATCCCGACGGGTCGTTCGTCTCCGTGCTCGAGACGATCACAGGCCTTGGACCAGCCGGCGACACGGACGGCCCGACGTACGACACGCAGGCGGCGTCGCGAACCGTCGACAGCGTACAGGCGCTGGGCCTGCCACAGGCTGCTGACGACGTCTGGGCCGCGTTGACGCTGGGCGTGGCGTCGGTCGCGACGACCGATGGCACACACTGGGCACCGATTCACGGCTTCATCGTCGGTGACGAGACGCTCAGAGTGCGAACGCCTGCCGCGCTGGCAGCCCTCTGTGACGGTACTGAGACGATCTCGATCGCCCTCGGCGTCCCGCCCGCTGCGATTACGACCGCCTACCTGCTCGCCGTGACCGACCAGATCGCGGTGCCGATCCAGGCCTGCGGTGTCGCCGACGACGTGCCGCTCGTCCCCACGAACGGCGGTCTCGTACCGAGCGCGACGGAGGTCGTGATCGAGACGACAGTCGCCGATCGACAGCCCGACTTCCAATCGGACCGACGCGAAGCGTGGGAGTACTGCCTCGAGAGCACACCGTTGGCGCTGTCCGTCGAGCGGGTGATCGCAACCGACGACCCGGTGGTTCCGTTCTCGCCCGTCGGTCGACCGCTCGCGGACGACCTCCAGCTGACGGGGATGGCGTCGGCGGCAACGCTGTATCACCGCGTCAATAATTACTGGGGGATCTCACCCGTCGAGTGGATCCTCTTACCGGCAGAAGCTGAACTCGGGATCTGCGTTGTCGCCACCAGCGTCCTCTATGCTGGCTTCGAATGGCAACTCGCGAACATCCTCTTTACGTTCTCGTCGCTGTTCGATACCGTCATCATCGTCGACAAGGACGCCTCACCGACGGATCTCGGTCGCGTTCTCGGCGACATCTGGGTGAAAGCACACCCATCTCGAGACTGGATCTTCAGCGAAGCATCCGCACCGGCGGCACGACGGCCCCGATATCGACAGGACGGCCAGACCGGCTCCCGGCTGTACATAAACGCCGCCTGGGACCCCCGGTGGGAGGATTCGTATATCGCGCCGCGAGTTACGTTTGAGCAGTCGTTTCCGGCACTCGTTCGTGATCGCGCACGGGCGAGGTGGGACACACGTCACGACGTGTCTCCTGCTGATGACGGTGCTGACGAACGGTGATCGACAGAGGACGCCTCACAAACAAAAACGCATTTATGAATTCTTTCTTATGGTTCGGAAACACTTCTGTTTACGCTATACTGTGCCAGGATATGCCGTTCAAGTAGTTTCTTTAAATTTATAATGTGTCTATTTATACTTCGTAATTTACCGGTGGCATTATATAGGGGAACGATTTCCGGGATGGTGTATGGTGTCCAGCCACAATCTTTCGGACTACGAGGCTGAACGGGAGCAGTTCTCGTGGGACGATATTTACGCGGAAGCCGACTGGGATGCACCGGCGGAACTGAACATCGGTCACGAGGTAGCCGACCGACATGCCACCGACCGTGAGAACGTCGCGCTCTATCAGGTCGATACCGACGGCGAACTCACGAAGCTGACGTTCTGGGAGCTGGCCGACCGCTCGAGTCAGTTCGCGAACGTCCTCGAGCAGTTAGGCGTCGAACAGGGCGACCGTGTGTTCTCGTATATGCCGCGGATTCCGGAACACTACGTGGCGCTGGTCGGCACGCTCAAACGGGGCGCTGTCTGGGGCAGCGTCAACGAGCGGTTCGGACCAGACGGCATCTCGTATCGACTCGACGACTGCGACGCGAAGGTCCTCGTGACGACGACCGACAACCGCGAGACAGTTTCGAAGGCACTCGAGGACGCACCGACGGTCGAACACATTATCACCGTCGACCGCGGCGACGGTGCACCCGCTGACGACGTCGTATTCAATACGGCACTCGACGGCGCGAGCACAGACTACGAGGCCGCCGACACCGGCGGCGAAGACGATGCACTCCTCTACTACACCTCGGGGACGACCGGCCTGGCCAAAGGCGTCCTCCACAAACAACGCTGGGTGGCCGGCGTCGCGGCGACACAGAAGTACGCCGTCGACCTCCAGCCCGGCGACCTCTACTGGAGTACCGGCGACCTGGGCTGGCTGACCGGCGCGATCAACACTCTCGGTGCGTGGTTCTGGGGAGCCTCGCTGTTCACCTACGAAGGCGAGTTCGACCCAGAGACGTGGGCGGAGCTCCTCGACGACTATCCGATCACCGTGTTGTTCTCGGTGCCGACAGCCTATCGGATGCTCCGCGAGAACGAGAACGTGCTCGCAGACGTCGACCTCGACCTGCGCCACGCGCTCTCGATCGGCGAGCCGCTGTCGGCAGGCGTCGTCGAGTGGGGCGAGGACGAACTCGGCGTCACCATCCTCGACACGTACGGCCAGACGGAGACGGGCAACATGATCATCAACAACTACCCGACGATGGAGCTCCGGCCCGGCTCGATGGGCAAGCCGCTGCCGGGCATCGAGGCCGACATCGTCGACCCCGAAACGGGCGAAGTGCTCGAGCCCGGCGAGACCGGCGAGATCGCCGAACGGGGGGATTACCCCTGCTTTTTCGCCGAGTACTGGAACAAACCAGAGAAAACCGCCTCGTGTTTCATCGACGGCCCCGATGGCGAGTGGTATCTCTCGGGTGACCTCGCGCACAAAGACGAGGACGGCTACTTCTGGTTCGAAGGGCGGGCCGACGACGTCATCCTCTCATCGGGCTACCGGATCGGTCCGTTCGAGGTCGAGAGTTCGCTGGGCGAACACGACGCGGTCGCCGAAGCCGCCGTCGTCCCCAAGCCACACACGGAACGGGGCAACATCGTGAAAGCTTACATCGTGCCCAGCGAGGGCGCGACGCCGTCCGAGGGCCTCGAAGAGGACATCAAGACCCACGTCAAAGAGGAGCTGTCGGCCCACGAGTACCCGCGAGAACTCGAGTTCCGCGACGAACTGCCGAAGACAGTCACCGGAAAGATCCGCCGGACCGAACTGCAAGACGAAGCGGAAGACGAAGCCGAGGCGGCGACGTAAGCGACCGCCTCGGAGGACGAATTATTAGAGACGACCCACAACGATATACTATACCATGAATTTCGAGTCTACGCAAGAACGTTCGATGATCCGATCGACCGCGGAAGCGGTCGCAGCAGAATACGGACCGGAGTACTGGCGCGAGAAAGAGGAAAACGAGGAGTTTGCCCAGGGGTTCTGGGACGAGCTCGGGGAGGCCGGCTTCCACGGCCTGCTGGTTCCCGAGGAATACGGCGGTGCCAGTATGGGAATGCAGGATATGGGACTGGCCATGGAGACGCTCTGTGCCGAAGGCTGTGGCATGGCCGGCACCTGGTATCTGGTGCTCACCGCCGGTATGGCCGCCGTCGGCATCCGCGAGAACGGGACGGAGGCCCAGAAAGAGAAATACCTCACCGACATCGCGACCGGCGAGCGCAACTTCTGCATCGGCATCACCGAGCCCGAAGCGGGGACGAATACGCTGAACGTCGCCACCTGCGCCGAGAAGGACGGCGACGAGTACGTCCTCAACGGGCAGAAAGCGTGGATCACGTTCTCCGATCGGGCGGACAACATGATCCTCGTCACCCGCACGACGCCGCTCGAGGAGGTCGACCGCGGCACCGACGGCATTAGCCTGTTCATCGTCGACATGGATACCCCCGGGATCGACATCTCGCCGATCTCCAAGCACGGTATTAACTACTCGAAATCGTGTGAGGTGTTCCTCGAGAACGTCCGCGTCCCTGAAGAAAACCTGCTCGGAGAGGAAGACGAGGGCTGGTGGGCACTCGTCGACATGTTGAACCCCGAGCGCATCGGCTTCGCCGCCGCCGGGACGGGTATCGGCAAGCTCGCTGCGAACACGGCGATCGAGTACGCCAACGACCGCGAGGTGTTCGACGCACCGATCGGAAGCCATCAGGCCGTCTCGTTCCCGATCACGAAGGCCTACGCACGGATGGAGACAGCAGCATTGATGCGCGAAAAGGCTGCCTGGCTCTACGACCAGGGTGAGGAGTGTGGCTACGAAACCAACGTCGCGAAGGCGACAGCTGTCAGCGCCGGCATCGAAGCGGTCAAGCAGTCGATGCAGGCCTTCGGCGGCTGGGGCTACGCCACGGAGTACGACGTCGAACGCTGGTGGCGCGAGATCAACCTCACTCGACTCGCACCAGTCAGCCAGCAGATGGCATACAACCACATCGGCCAACAGCTCGGCTTCCCCAAATCCTACTGACCATGTTTGACAAAGTTCTCGTCGCGAACCGCGGCGAAATCGCGGTCCGTGTGATGGCAGCGTGCGAAGAACTGGGCTGTGAGACGGTCGCCGTCTACAGCGACGCCGATCGCAACGGCGGCCACGTCGACTACGCCGACGAGGCGTACAACGTCGGCCCGGCACCGGCCAGCGAGTCGTACCTCGACCAGGAGGAGATCATCGACGTCGCCCAGCGAGCGGGCGCAGACGCGATCCATCCCGGCTACGGCTTCCTCGCCGAAAACGCCGAGTTCGCCCGCCGCGTCGAGGAGACGCCCGAGCTCACGTGGGTCGGCCCGCCGAGCGACGCCATGGAGACCCTCGGCGAGAAGACGAAGGCCCGAACCGTCATGCAGGACGCCGGCGTCCCGGTCGTCCCCGGGACGACCGAACCGGTCGACGACGCCGACGAGGTGCGCGCCCTCGGCGAGGAGTTCGGCTACCCCATCGCCATCAAGGCCGAAGGCGGCGGCGGCGGTCGGGGCATGAAAATCGTCCGCAGCGAGGCCGAGGTCGACGACGCCCTCGAGAGCGCCAAACGTGAGGGTGAGGCCTACTTCGGCAACGACTCGGTCTACGTCGAGAAGTATCTCGAGGCACCCAAACACATCGAGGTGCAGGTGCTCGCGGACCAGCACGGCAACGTCCGCCACCTCGGCGAGCGCGACTGCTCGTTGCAGCGTCGCCACCAGAAGGTCATCGAGGAAGCTCCGAGCCCGGCACTCGACGCCGACCTGCGCGACGAGATCGGCGAGGCCGCTCGTCAGGGCGTCCGCGAGGCCGGATACACGAACGCCGGCACGGTGGAGTTCCTCGTCGAAGATGGCGAGTTCTACTTCATGGAGGTGAACACTCGCATTCAGGTCGAACACACCGTCAGTGAGGAAGTGACCGGCATCGACATCGTCCGGTGGCAGCTGCGGGTCGGCGCTGGCGAGGAACTCACCTTCGCTCAGGACGACGTCGAAATCGACGGCCACGCGGTCGAGTACCGCATCAACGCCGAGAACCCAGCAACGGACTTCACGCCCACCCCTGGACAACTGACGACCTACCGGCCGCCGACGAGCATCGGGGTTCGCCTCGACCACGCGGTCGCACAGGGCGACGAGATCGGCGGCGACTACGACTCGATGATCGGGAAACTGATCATCAGCGGCGAGGATCGCGCCCACTGTCTCGAGCGCTCGAATCGCGCGCTCGAGCACTTCGACGTCGAAGGCGTCCACACGACGATCCCGTTCCACCGGCTGATGCTCGACGACGACGCCTTCGTCGCCGGCGATCACACCACGAAGTACCTCGATCGGGAACTCGACGACGACGCGCTCGAGACGGCTGTCGATCGGTGGGGGCCCGCAGAGGCCGCCGCCGGCGACGGCTCACAGTCGACGACCGCCGAAGTCGCTGTCGAGGTCGACGGCAAGCGATTCGATGTCGTCATCGAGGACGCACGTTCGCGGATGACGGCCGAGCACGCCGACGGTGGCAGCGCCAGCGGCTCGAGCAGTGGCTCCGCAACCGAGGGTGCCGCCGAGGTCGCGACCGCAGACGCTATCACCGCCGAAATGCAGGGAACCATCCTCTCGGTCGCCGTCGAGGAAGGCGACGAGGTCGCCGCCGGCGACGTCGTCTGCGTGCTCGAGGCGATGAAGATGGAAAACGACGTGGTCGCTGGAAGCGCCGGGACAGTGGAATCGGTCCCGATCACGGAAGGCGACTCCGTCGACATGGGCGATACCCTCGTCCGACTGGAGTGATCACCGATGCGAATCAAGATTGCAGACGACACGACCGAAACGGAGGCACGGGCGATCGCCGAGGCCATGGCGTCGCAGTACCGAGAGGACGTGACCGTCGTCACCGACGGCGGTGAGGAGATCAGCAGCGCGTCCTACGACGGCAACGCCGACGCGACGGCCGAGGCCGAACCCGAGACCAAGCCAGCGGCGGACCTCGGGCCGACCGAGCGCGAGGAAGCACTGCTCGAGGAGATCGACGAGATCCTCGAGGGGGGTCCGGAGAAATATAAAGAGCAACTGCCCGAGGAGGGCAAGCTGTTCGTCCGCGACCGGATCGACCTCTGGTTCGGCGACGACTTCCTCTTCGAGGACGGTCGGTTCGCGGAGTTCGACGCCGACGACCAGCTGCCAGCCGACGGCCTCATTACGGGGGCTGCCGAGTTCGAGGGCCGGGACGTCCACTTCATGGCCAACGACTACACGGTCAAACGCGGCAGCATGGCCGAGAAAGGCGTCGAGAAGTTCCTGCGGATGCAACAGCGCGCGCTGAAGACGGGGAAGCCGGTGTTGTACCTGATGGATTCGTCGGGTGGCCGGATCGACCAGCAGACCGGCTTCTTCGCCAACCGCGAGGGTATCGGGAAGTACTACTACAACCACTCGATGCTCTCGGGTCGCGTGCCGCAGATCTGTGTCCTCTATGGCCCCTGTATCGCCGGGGCGGCCTACACGCCCGTGTTCGCGGACTTCACGGTCATGGTCCGGGATATGTCGGCGATGGCCATCGCCAGCCCGCGCATGGTCGAGATGGTTACTGGCGAACAGATCGACCTGCAGGAGCTCGGTGGGCCGGACGTCCACGCCGGCTACTCCGGCAGTGCGGACCTCATCGCCGACGACGAGGAACACGCCCGGGAGCTGGTCGCCCAACTGATGAGCTACCTGCCGAACAACGCGGACGAGAAACCACCCCATACTGACGGGCAGGCACCTGCTGTCTCACCCGAGGGCATTGACGCCGTCGTACCCCAGGAACCCAACAAGGGCTACGACATGTTCGACGTCATCGACCGCGTCGTCGACGCCGGCTCGACACTCGAGTTGCGGCCGGAGTTCGGCAAGGAGATCATCACTGCCTTCGCCAGAATCGACGGTCGGCCAGTCGGAATCGTCGCCAACCAGCCCGCCCATCGCGCGGGTGCGATCTTCCCGGACGCCGCCGAAAAGGCAGCGCAGTTCATCTGGACCTGTGATGCCTACGACGTTCCCCTGCTGTACCTCTGTGACACGCCGGGCTTCATGGCCGGCTCGCAGGTCGAGAAAGACGGCATCTTGGAGCAGGGCAAGAAGATGATCTACGCCACGTCCTCGGCGACGGTACCCAAACAGTCGGTCGTCGTCCGGAAGGCCTACGGCGCGGGCATCTACGCGATGTCCGGCCCGGCCTACGACCCCGAGAGCGTCATCGGCCTGCCCTCCGGCGAGATCGCCATCATGGGCCCCGAAGCAGCGATCAACGCCGTCTACGCGCGCAAACTCGCCGAGATCGACGACCCGGACGAGCGCGAACGCAAAGAACAGGAACTCCGCGAGGAGTACCGCGAGGACATCGACATCCACCGAATGGCGAGCGAAGTCGTCATCGACGAGATCGTCCCGCCGAGCAGTCTGCGGGAGGAACTCACGAACCGCTTTGCGTTCTACGAGGACATCGACAAGGACCTGCCCGACAAGAAACACGGGACGGTCCTCTGATCCCCATTCCAGCCATGACAGGACGCTACTACGAGGACTTCGAGGTCGGCGAGACCATCGAACACGAGAAGCGACGGACGATCAGCGAAGCCGACAACCAGCAGTTCTGTGACATGACGATGAACCAGCAGCCCTTGCATCTCGACGCCGCGTTCGCCGCGGAAACGCAGTTCGACGGGCGGCTGGTCAATGGGCTCTACACGATGAGTCTGGCCGTCGGACTTACGATCCCCGACACTACCGACGGAACGATCGTCGCGAACCTCTCGTACGACAACGTCGAGCACCCGAACCCGGTCTATCACGGAGACACGATCCGGGTCCAGTCGACGGTCACCGACAAACACGAGACCAGCGACGGCGAGCGCGGGATCGTCACCATGCACGTCGAGGTGTTCAAAGTAAACGGGTCCTCGTCGGACTCGTCCAACGGTGATGAGGAGCCGCTGGTCTGTGAATTCGACCGGACGGCGCTCTCACTGAAACGCGAGCACGCGACGTAACGATGCCAGCCGATCGTGGTCGAACCGGGTCGTCTCGAGCCCTACTCCGCGACGCCGACGATCCATCGCCACCGCTGTTCGACGGTGCCCTCGAGGCCCGCGAGCAACTCACGTGCCCTCGCGACGCGCTCGTCGGCGTCGAGTCGCGGATAGAGCCGCGCCGCCATCGCTGGAATCGCGTGGAAGTGTCGCACGTTCGCAGCCGTCGTCGCGAATCGCCAGGTGCCCGTGGCGACGGTAAACTCGTCGGCAAGCGCCGCCTCGACTTCGTCGGCACCCGTCGGCGACCGCGACTGTCGCTCGAGGTCCGCGAAGACGTCCGTGCCGTCGGCGTCGACCCAGCCAAGCGGTGCGACAGCACCGACGACCCCACCCGGACGCAGGACGCGGGCGGCCTCCCGCGTCGCGACCGCTGGCTCGGGGACGAGAAAGAGCGATGCGGTAAACGCGACGCCGTCGAACGACCCGTCGACGAACGGCAGATGATCGAAATCGGCCTCGACGCGGGGTGCGGCATCGAGTTCGCGCAGCATCTCGCGGCTGATGTCCAGCGCGACCGTTCGTCGCGCCCGATCGGCAAAGACACGCGTGCTCGCGCCCGTGCCGGCGCCAGCGTCGAGGACGGCGTCGAAGTGGCCGTCGGCTCGCGCCGACAGTTCGGCGGCCAACAGCTTGGCGAGTGTGGTGAACCGGCCAGTTCGGTGCTCGTAGGCGTCGTAGGCGGAGACGCTGTCGTCGAAATTCGTCCGGACGATGGCCTTCATACGGCCGACCACGGACGGCGGTGGAATATGTGTTCTCATCACACGGTCGCACCGGAGACGTATCGCCCGCCAACCAGCCACAGTGATCTACCACACGAATGACGGAGACAACAGCAACCGACGACATCGCACACGAACCGAGTCAGGCGTTCGTCGAATCGACGAACGTCCGGCAGTTCATGGAGGCGTACGACATCGACGACTACGACGCGCTCATCGAGCGCACGACCACCGAGATTGAGGGCGTCCCGAACTCGGGCGTCGACTGGTTCTGGGACGAACTGGTCGACTATCTGGGCCTCGAGTTCGACGAGGATTACGACGAGGTCCGGGACAGCAGTGAGGGCCCGCAGTTTACCGACTGGTACCCCGGCGGCGAGCTCAACATCGCCCACAACACCGTCGACCGCCACGCGGCAGTCGACAGCGAGACGCGGAACACGGTCGCCTGTCTTTGGGAGGGAGAAGATGGCGAGGTCCGGGAGGTCACGTACCACGACCTCCACCGGCAGGCCAATCAGGTGGCCAACGCACTCGAGGAACGCGACGTCGGAACCGGGGACACGGTCGGCCTCTACATGCCGATGGTGCCCGAAGTCATCGCGATCCTCTATGGCTGTTTCAAGGTCGGCGCGATCGCAGTCCCGATTTTCTCGGGCTTTGGCGTCGACGCGACGGCGACGCGAATCGCGGACGCAGAATGTTCGGTCCTGTTTACCGGCGACGGCTTCCAGCGCCGCGGGAGCGACGTCCTCCTCAAAGAGAGCGCTGACGAGGCCATCGACGAGGCCGGCCACGTCGAGCACACCATCGTCTACGACCGTCTGGGCCACGTCGGGACCGACGAGATTCCCTGGGTCGACGACCGGGACGAGCGCTGGACCGACGCCATCACTTCCCAGGACGACGCGTACGAGACGAAATCGCTCGACTCGAGTCAGGAATCGATGCTGCTGTACTCGTCGGGGACGACGGGGAAGCCGAAGGGGATCGTCCACACCCATGCCGGCGCGCTCGTCCAACCGGCCAAGGAACTGCACTTCGGATTCGATCTCAAACCCGCGGACCGGTTCTTCTGGGTGTCCGACATCGGCTGGATGATGGGGCCGTGGACGCTGATCGGCACGCACGCCTTCGGCGGGACCGTCGTCATGTACGAGGGCGCACCCGATCACCCCGAGCCCGATCGCTTCTGGGAACTGATCGACCGCCATGGCGTCACGCAGTTCGGCATCTCGCCGACCGCGATTCGCGCGCTACGCAAGCACGGCGATGAGTGGCTCGAGGGACACGATCTCTCCTCGCTCCGAATCTTGGGCTCGACGGGCGAACCGTGGGACCCTGAATCCTGGCAGTGGTTCTACGAACACGTCGGCAACGGCGAGTGCCCGATCATCAACATCTCCGGCGGGACCGAAATCATGGGCTGTTTCCTGATGCCGATGCCGACACAACCGCTGAAACCCTGTACACTGGGCGGGCCCGGACTGGGGATGGATATCGACATCGTCGACCGCGCGGGCAACTCCGTCAAAGAGGACCACGAACGCGGCTATCTCGTCGCCCGTGACTCCTGTCCCTCGATGACCAAGTCGCTGTGGTCGGGTGACGACCGCTATCTCGAGGAGTACTGGTCGACGTTCGAGGACCCGCCACTGTGGGATCACGGCGACTGGGCGCAGAAGGACGCCGAGGGCTTCTGGTTCCTTCATGGCCGCGCCGACGACGCGTTGAACGTCGCCGGGCGGAAGGTCGGCCCCGCCGAAGTCGAGGGGGCGCTCATCGACCACGAAGCCGTCAATCAGGCTGCTGCCATCGGCGCACCAGACGAGACGACCGGCACTGCCGTCGTCACCTACGTCGTCCTCGAGAACGACGTCGAGGAAACCGACGAGCTACGTGACGAACTTCGCGCGCAAGTCGGCGCAGAACTCGGGAAACCCTTCCGCCCCCGTGAGGTGCTGTTCGTCGACGAGTTCCCCAAAACCCAGTCGGGCAAGATCATCCGCCGTGCGGTCGAAGCGACCTACACGGGTGAGGACTTGGGCGACATGAGCAGCATCGAGAACCCAGAGGCGCTCGAGGAGATCGAACAGGCGCGATAAGCGTTCAAACCGTTTCAGCGCTGAATCGGGCAGCGTAGGTTATTTTGTCTCTTCGGCGCGCTCGAGGATTCGTTCGGCCTGCGCGATGAGTGGCGCGTCGATCATCTCGCCATCGACTTCGAACACACCCGCGTCCGTCCGTTCATGGGCGGCAAGAACGCGTTCTGCCCACTCGATATCGTCGTCACTGGGCGTGAACGCGTTGTTGATCACCGAGACCTGCTCGGGGTGAATCGCCATTTTGCCGTCGTACCCGAGTTGTCTGGCGAACGCCGTTTCCTCGCGGAGGCCATCCGTATCCCCGTAGTCGGTGTAGACGATGTCGATCGCGTCGATATCGGCGGCGCTGGCTGCGATCACCGTCCGCTCACGCGCGTACAATACTTCTGTGCCCTCGCTCGTGCGCGTCGCACCGATATCGGCTGCGAGGTCTTCGGCCCCGAACAGCAGCGCGTCGGTCGCGTCGACCGCGGCGATTTCGTCGGCCCGAAGGACGCCCGCCGCGGATTCGATCAACGCGAGCACTGGGAGGGATGCGCTGGCTTCACCGAGTCGCGCTTGAATCCGTTGGACGTCCGCTGCGGCCTCCGCTTTCGGCAACATCACGCTGTTGGGGCGTGGCCCCTCGAGGATCATCTCGAGATCGGTCATCGCTCCAAGCCCGATCGGATTTACGCGAACGGCGACCTCACACTCCGAGTCGAGTCCGGCGAGCACCTCACGGACGGCATCGCGTGCGTCACTTTTATCCGCGGGCGCAACAGCGTCCTCGAGGTCGAAAACGACGACATCTGCGTCGCTCACAGCCGCCTTCCGCATCAGCTCGGGCTGATCGCCGGGTGAGAACAAGACACTTCGTCTGACCATACCATGGGTGAACAGCGCACGTGACTAAATCGTATGGGTTTGGCACGAGATAGCCGACAGAAGGCAGTCGGATGGATAACGAACCCGGGGGACGGACCGCCGATCAGCGGCCATACATTCAAAAATAAAAATGGTTGTAGATATGGATGTTCGAACACTCCTCCGATCCAATATAATACCACGATCCTTTCATATATGGCCGGGCAGAGTACATTCCTGACACCAGTTCTTAATATCTAGATAGTAGTATGCGCATCAAAATATACAAGCGCACAACAAAACAGATAGATACACCGGTTATTTACCAAGATAATTCTCATATATTATATAAGCTGTTGACGACTGCCACACGGTATCGCCTATATCTGTCTAATATACTGTTCTCTTAACACTCTCTAAAAATGATGTGTCTGCGGGCTGCGTCGGTTTGCCGGTTCGTGTTGTGCGTGATCGTCTGGTAAAGTGTGTCTGCGATCGCGGTAGGTCACTCATGACCAGGCCACTGGCAGTCCCTGTTCTGAGCTTTACATTCATATGGTTGTAAGGGATCCGGCGGAGCAACTGCTCGAGTATCGTCGGATGGCCGTTTCGCCTCGTTTACACAACCGTAGTCGCTCGAATCTAGTTTCGGGAGAGTAGAATGCGGTGATTTCGGCAAAGAAACACGCTCAAGCGACGAGATCTGAGCTAGTAGCAGACGATATCTCGAGTACGACAGTTCATCAGACCCGAAACCGAATGCGGCACTCGGTCGGCGATCGCACAGCTACGACAGCGCCTACCAGTCATTGCTGTGTCAGTATTCGGCAGAGATCGCTGGCTCGAGCCCACACTGGCGCTGTCAGCCGTGGTCGTTCCGGATCTCTGTTCGCGATCGAGCCACGCGACCCGAAATATCATTCGGCAGAGCCGAAACGCTTCTATAGGTTCGGTGGAATGGTGAGCGTGATGACGGGCGCGTCAAACCGATCGGTCGAACGGGCGTTCAGGATCGTCGACGAACTCGCGGAAAACGGCGGCGGGCGAGTCTCGGAGCTCGCGGATCGCCTCGAGATGCCCGTCAGCACCGTCCACAACTACCTGCAGGCGCTCGTCGAGACGGGCTACGTCTCGGTCGAGGACAAGGAGTATTCGACGACGACCCGGTTTCTCGAGGTCGGCCATCGAGAACGTCACCGGCTCGAGGTGTTCAAAGCCGTCAGCGACGAGCTCCAGGATATCGCGGCGGAGACCGGCGAGCACGTGACGCTGATGGTCGAAGAGAACGACCAGTGTGTCATCGTCGCGGTCCAGGAAGGCCCCGACGCCGTCAATCTATTCGCGTATCCTGGCGCGCGTATGCCGCTGCACGCGGCAGCCCCCGGGAAAGCGATTCTGGCACACATGCCCGACGACCGCGTCCAGGAGATCATCGACCGGCAGGGACTCGTGGAGATGACGAACCAGACGATTACGGATCCCGACGTGCTCTTCGACCAGCTCGAGGAGATCCGGGAGCAGGGGTATGCCATCGACGAGGGCGAACGCATCGCGGGCATGGTCTGTATCTCCGCACCGGTGCTGGACAAAAGCGACGAGATCCGCGGGGCGATCTGTGTCTGTGGGCCACAGAGCCGGATCGACGAGGAGCGCCGCGAAGAGATCGCCGACATCGTCAAGCGGTCGGCGAACGTGACCCAGGTCAACCTCGATTACGTCTGACCGGCGTCTCCGCCCGCGCTTCGATGGCGATCAGTCGTCGGCGACCGGTGCCAGCGCCTCGATCGTGTCTTCGGCCACGTCGTCGGCGGCTTGCTCCGGAATCGTCACGAGCGGCCGGTCGACGATCGTCTCGCTGACCAGTTCGCGGAGTCGCTCGCGAGCCGCCGCCGGCGTCCCGGCGACACCGAGATCGTCGACCATCTCGTCGGTGACAAGCGCCGTCGCGTCGCCACGGTCGCCCGCCTGCCAGGCCTCGGCGACGCGCTCGACCTGGTCGGGGAACGTGGTGGCGATCGCGTTCCGGTAGCCATCAGCGCTGCCTGCGTAGTAGGCGATGTGACCGCGAACGGCATCGTAGGCCTCCTCGCCGTCATCGCTGACGGCTGCCGGGACGTACGGCGCGATCGTGATCTCCTCGGGATCGCGATCCCGTTCTCGAGCGCTCGTTTCGACGACCTCGAACGCCTCGTCGAGTTGGGAAAAGGGGATGTTGTGGGGCAGCCAGCCGTCACAGAGCCGACCGACGACGCGGCGATTTGCCGGCCCGAGTGCCGCGTGGTAGATCGGGACATCTCGATCCAGCGGCGGGACGCCCGAGACGCTGACGAGCTCGCCGTCGTAGTCGACCGGTTCGTCGTCGGTCAAGATGCGCTGAACGATCTCGATGGTTTCGTGGGACCGACGGACCGGGCGCTCGAAGGACATCCCGTGGACGTTCTCGACGGCGGTGGGCGTGCTCGTCCCGACGCCGAAGGACGCGCGACCGTCGGCGACACGGTCGAGCGTCGCGGCGGTCATCGCGAGGACAGCGGGCGTTCGCGAGAACACGTTGACGATCGCGGTGCCGAGTTCGATCTCGTCGGTCAGCGCAGCGATCTCGCTGAGTTTGACGACCGAACTCGAGCCCCACAGTTCGCCCATCCAGACGGAGTCATACCCCTGTGCTTCGGCGCTGATCGCGAGGTCGGTCGGGTCGTGCGTGCCGGTCCGCGGGATGACTACTCCGAGATGCATATCCGGTCGGTTCGACACACAGTGTGATAAAGTATCACGTTCACTGACCTCGAAGCACAGCCACGTCGAGCGGACAGCGCACGCTCGTTTACACCCGGCTATAACGCTTAGTGGCCGACGAAGTCGGGGTCGTCGTCGCCGAAAAAGGCCTCGAGGCCGCGCTCGTAGTCCTCCGTTCGCGTCGCGGCTGCGATGCCGTTCGTCTCCGCCGCGAGCTGTCGCTCGAGCGAGCGGTCGTAGCTGTCGGTCAGCAGCCGGGTCGTCGTCCCGAACGCCTGGGTCGGCCCCGCCGCAAGCTCGGCGGCGAGGTCGGCCAGCCGGTCGTCGAATTCGTCGGTGGGGACGACCTCGTTTGCCAGTCCCAGTTCGCGGGCCTCCTCGGGGCTGATGGGGTCGTCTTTCAGGACGAGTTCCTTGGCGGTTCGCAGCCCGACCAGCCGTGGCAAGAAAAACGTCGCGCCGCCGTCGCCGGTCAGGCCGATCCCCGGATACGCGAACTTGAGCGTCGCGTCCTCGCCGAGGACGAGCAGGTCCGGAAACAGCGCCAGGCTGAAGCCGATCCCGGCGGCGATGCCGTTGACACCGCCGACGACCGGCGTCTCCGCCCGGTGGAACTGGACGATCGCCTCGTGGGCCCGACCGGCCAGCTCCCGGATGTGAGCCGCGTCGGACTCGTTACCGGAGAGGGCGCCGAGGTCGGCACCGGAACCGAAGAAATCACCTGCGTGTGTGAGCACGATACACCGCGTCTCGGGGTCTTCGCCGAGCGTCGTCGCCGCGGACACCAGTTCGTTGGCCATCTCGAGCGTGAGTGCGTTTCGCCCGGCAGTGCTCTCGAGCGTAACCGTTGCGACGCCGTCGTCGTGATCGATCGAGAGGTTGTTGTATGCAACCATAGGACAGGTATTCGAAGTAATCTCGCTTAACGGTTCCTGCTTCGTCGTTCCGAGAACGGGCTCGGCCCCGCCCTAGATCGCGTCGGTCAGGTCGAGCGACTCGTCAGCAAAGAGCGCCGGGTTCATCTCCGCGAGGTCGTCGGCCACGATCGGTTCGAAGCCCATCGGGTCGATGACGTCGTCCTCGACGTCGATTCCTGGCGCGACCTCCGTGAGCTCGAGGCCTTCGGGAGTCAGTTCGAAGACGGCGCGCTCGGTCACGTAGACGATCGGCTGGTCGATCTCGACGGCGTACTCGCCGCTGAAGGTGATCTGCTCGACCGAGTCGACGAACTTCGTACTCGAGCCTTCGCTCTCGATCGAGAGTTCGCCGTCGCCGGCCTCGATCTCGAGGCCGTCGGTCGTCAAGGTGCCACAGAAGACGACCTTCTCGGCGTTCTGGGTGATGTTGATGAAGCCGCCACAGCCGGGCAGCTGCGAGCCGAATCGGCTGACGTTGATGTTGCCCATCGCGTCGGCCTGTGCCATGCCCAGGAAGCCCATGTCGAGGCCGCCGCCGTCGTAGAAGTCGAACTGCTGGGTCGAGGAGACCAGCGCTTCGTGGTTGACCGCGGTCCCGAAGCTGATCCCGCCGGAAGCAGCGCCGCCGACCGGCCCCGACTCGACGGTCTGGGTGATCTCGTCGTCGACGCCGCCTTCAGCCGCGACGACCGGGACGAGTTCCGGGACACCAACGCCGAGGTTGATGACCGAATCCGGCTCGAGTTCCATCGCGGCCCGGCGGGCGATGATCGTCCGCTCGTCGAGCGGGAGCGGCTCGGCGTCGTCGTCGGTCGGCTGTTTGATCTCGCCGCTGTAGGCGGGGTTGTAGTCTTCGGCGTACGTCTGCTGGTGGTGACTCTGTGGCGCTTCGACGACGGAATCGACCAGCACGCCGGGGACGGCCACGTCGCGAGCGGTGAGCGTTCCCGACTCCGTGACGCGTTCGACCTGTGCGATTACCGTGCCGCCGGAGTTGTGGGCGGCCTGGGCCATTGCCAGCACGTTCGAGTCGAGGGCTTCCCGCTCCATGGTGATGTTGCCGTTCTCGTCGGCCGTCGTCCCACGGATAATCGCCACGTCGATCGGCACCGAGTGATAGAAGAGGTACTCCTCGCCGTCGACGGTCATGAGCTCGACGATGTCCTCGTCGGTGACGTCGTTGGCCTTCGCGCCGTCCTGTCGCGGGTCGACGAACGTCCCCAGCCCGACGTGGCTGATCGTGCCGGGCTTGCCCGCAGCAGTGTCCCGGAGCATGTGGTCCATCGCGCCGAAGGGCAGGTTGTAGGCTTTGATCTCGTTGTCGACGATCTTCTCCATCAGGTCGGGCGTAAAGCCCCAGTGGCTCGCGATCGTACACTCGAGCATCCCGTCCTGGACCAGATGCGAGAGTCCACGGCCCTGTCGGTCGCCTTCCGCGGCGGGATGGTAGAGCGTGAGATCTCGGGGATGGTCCGTTTCGGCGTAGCGTTCGCCGAGCGCCTCGAGGACGTATTCGGGAATCCCGACGGCGACGAAGCCGCCGACGCCGACCGTATCGCCGTCGTCGATACATTCGACTGCCGCGTCTCTAGACTGTCGAACCGTCATACCTACCCCTCGCGGGAGGCGCTATTTTTACTTACCTATCTGGGACACACCACGACCTCGAGCGGTAACGCCGATATCGACGGTGGATAGCGGAATCGTACGCTTTACTACCTCGCTCTCGAACACACCGGTATGGAGCTAACAGCCGAGCAGCAACTGATACAGGATACCGTTCGCGATTTCGTCGAGAAAGAAGTCGCCGAGACGGTCGACGAACACGACGAGGCCCAGACGTTTCCGGAAGACGTCTGGGACGGGCTCGCGGAGCTCGATCTGACCGGACTGACGGTCCCCGAGGAGTACGGCGGGTTCGACGCCGACGAAGTGACCTACAGCATCGTCAACGAGGAGCTGGCGCGGGGTCACCTGGCGGTCGCGACGGCGCTGTCGGTCCACTGTCTGGCCACCTCGTGTATCCGCCAGTTCGGCACCCAGGAACACAAAGACGAGTGGCTGCCGGAGATGGTCGACGGTCGACCGGTCGGTGCCTTCGCGCTCTCGGAACCCGACGCCGGCTCGAACCCGGCCGAGATGAGTACTGAAGCACGGCTCGAGGACGGCGAGTACGTCATCAACGGAAAGAAACAGTGGATCACGAATGGCAAGCGCGCAGGCGTCGTCATCCTGTTCGCGAAGACCGACCGCGACGACCCCGATACTGTGACCCAGTTTTTGGTGCCCAAGGACACGCCAGGACTCGAAGTCGGCAAGAAAGAGGACAAGCTCGGGCTGCGTGCCAGCGACACCACGACGCTCATCTTCGACGACGTGCGGATTCCCGAGGAGAACCGCCTGACGGAAGTCGGTGACGGCCTGAAGTCTGCGTTCTCGATCCTGACTGGTGGCCGGATTGCGATCGCGAGCCAGGCCGTCGGCGTCGCTCAGGCGGCCCTCGACGCCGCCGTGAGCTACGCCAACGAACGCGAGCAGTTTGGCGAGCCGATCATCAACCACCAGGCGATCGCCCACAAGCTCGCGGATATGCAGACCGACGTGCAGGCCGCACGCCTGCTGACGCGTGACGCCGCTCGCAAAAACGATGGCGGCCTCGACCCGCAGGCGGCGAGTATGGCGAAGTACTTCGCCAGCGAGACGGCTGTCGACGTCGCGGACGAGGCAGTCCAGGTCCACGGCGGCTACGGCTACACCAAGGACTTCGACGTCGAGCGCTACTATCGCGACGCCAAGATCACCACGATCTACGAGGGGACCTCTGAAATACAGAAGGAGGTTATCTCACGGCACCTGACCGAGTAACGCGACTCGTTACTCGTACTCGTAGAAGCCTTTTCCAGTCTTCTTGCCGAGTTCACCGGCTTCGACCTTGCGCTTGAGCAGGTAGGCTGGCTTGTAGCGGTCGCCTAACTCCTCGTGGAGCGTCTCGGAGGCGTGGAGACAGACGTCCAGTCCGATGTGGTCGGCCAGCGTCAGCGGCCCCATCGGGACGTTCGTGCCCAGTTCCATGCCAGCGTCGATGTCCTCTTTCGTCGCGACACCCTCGTCGTAGGCCCGAATGCCCTCGTTGAGCCAGGGCATCAGGATGCGGTTGGTGACGAAGCCCGGCTTGTCGTCGGACTCCCAGGTCGTCTTCCCCAGCTCCTCGGCGAAGTCGTGTGCCTGCTCGGTGACGTCGTCGTCGGTCTTCTCACCGACGACGATTTCGACACCCTCCATCACGGGGACGGGGTTCATGAAGTGCAGGCCGACGACGGCTGCCGGTCGCTCGGTCGCGCTCGCGATCGAGGTGATCGAGAGCGTACTCGTGTTCGTCGCGAGGACGGCGTCGTCGCGACAGATCTCATCGAGGTCGGCGAAGATGTCGCGTTTGATCTCGAGGTTTTCGACGGCAGCCTCGACGACGACACCGCAGTCTGCGAGGTCCTCAAGGTCGGTCGTGCCGGTGATCCGGTCGCGAGCCGCGTCGGCTTCGTCCTCGGTCAGGGCGTCTCTGTCGACGAGGCGACCGAGACTATCGTCGATCGTCTCGAAGCCACTGTCGACGAACTCCTGTTCGATGTCGCGCATGACGACGTCGTACCCAGCCGTTGCGGCGACCTGTGCGATACCACTGCCCATCGTGCCAGCGCCGACGACGCCGACACGGTCGATCGTCTCTACGTTTGATACCATCACTCGGTGGTGGTCGGACTGTCGTAGTAAATGTCCCGACTCTCGTCAGTAACGGAAAGGACGAATACAGCACGCGGTCGTCGTCCGACACAGCTATACCGCGCGAACTGATATGTGGTTCTGGTAGCCAATGTCGCAGGTACGACTCGCCGGAACAGGAATGACGTCGTTTGGATCGCATCCCGATCGGACGGGAAGGGACATGTTCGCTGAGGCAGGGCTCGCCGCCCTCGAGGACGCCGGCGTCCCGGCCGCGGACGTCGACGAACTCTTCTATGGCAACTTCGTCGGCACCCTCTCCGAAGAACAGGGCCACCAGGGTCCGCTCATGGCAGAGGCACTCGGTACGACCGCTCCCTCGCGTCGGGTCGAAAGCGCCTGTGCCTCGAGCGGGCTTGCGGTCCATGACGCTGTGCGTGCGATCAGAAGCGGCGAGGCCGACGTCGTCGTTGCCGGCGGTATGGAACGGATGACGAACATGGGGACGGCCGGGGCGACGAAGGGACTGGCCGGCGCAGCCGACGACCTCTACGAGGTCCGGTCGGGTGTCACCTTCCCCGGTGCGTATGCGCTGATGGCACGCGCCTACTTCGACGAGTACGGCGGGAGCCACGAGGATCTGGCCTACATCGCGGTCAAAAACCACGACAACGCGCTGGTCAACGACCACGCGCACCTCCAGCAGGAGATCACGGTCGAGGACGCACTCGGTGCCCCCGAGATCGCATCTCCGTTTACCCTGTACGATTCCTGCCCGATCAGCGACGGCGCGGCAGCGCTCGTGTTGACGTCTCCAGAGTACGCCGCGGAACACGACCTCGAGGCGAACGTTGCGATCACCGGAGCCGGCCACGGCGGCGATACGATGGCGCTACACGATCGCCAGTCGCTCTCGCGGACGCCTGCAACCCGCGACGCTGCAGAGGAAGCCTACGACGACGCCGGCATCGAGCCAAGCGACATCGCCATCGCAGAGGTCCACGACTGCTTTACCATCGCGGAAGTGCTGGCGCTCGAGGCGCTTGGACTCTACAGTCACGGCGAGGCGATCGGTGCGGCCCGCCGCGGCGAGACGCGCCGTGACGGTGAGTTGCCGGTGAACCTCTCGGGCGGCCTGAAAGCGAAGGGCCATCCGGTGGGTGCGACCGGGGCCGCACAGGTCGCGGCCATCGCGACGCTGCTCGACGGCACCCACCCGCGTGCTGACGCTGTCGACGAAGACGCGACGGTCGGCGTTGCCCAGAACGCCGGTGGGACGGTCGCCAGTGCGACCGTTCACGTCCTGGAGGTGATGGACTAATGACTGACGTGACCAACGGCGAGTACGACGAGTTCCTCGAGGCGCTTGCAGAGGGCGAGGGTTACTATCTCACCTGCGAGAACGACCATGGCCTGCTCCCGCCGCGGCGTTCCTGTCCCCACTGTGGCGACCGCGACCTCGAGCAGCGTGACCTGCCAGCGTCCGGCGAGATCGTTACGCACACGACCGTGTTCGTCCCGACGCCGCAGTTCGAGGACGACGCACCATACGTCACCGCCGTCGTCGACTTCGACGGCGTCCGGCTTACGGGCGTCGTGCGGGGCATCGATCAGGCAGCCGTCGAAATCGGCGACCGCGTTACCGCGACCGTCGAATCGAACGAGACGGACGGCGAGCTGACCATCGTCTTCCGTCCGGCAGCATAACGAGACAGCACCGCGACAAAAACGGCACGCGAACAACCGGCGGCCCGACTACAGGCCGTGTTTCTTCTGTTCTTGCTGCCGGAGTTCGACGCGTCGGATCTTCCCGCTCGAGGTCTTGGGGAGTTCGTCGGTGAACTCGATCCGTCGGGGGTACTTGTAGGGGGCCGTCTCTTCTTTCATGAACGCTTGCAGCTCGTCTTTGAGCTCGTCGCTGCCCTCGTAGTCCTCGGCGAGGATCACGTAGGCCTTGACGACGCTGCCGCGTTCCTCGTGTGGGCTATCGACGACGGCGGCCTCGGCGACGGCGTCGTGGGTGACGAGGGCGTCTTCGACCTCGAAGGGGCCGATCCGGTAGCCTGAGGAGATGATGATGTCGTCGGCCCGGCCCTCGAAGAAGAAGTAGCCGTCTTCGTCGCGGGAGGCGAGATCGCCCGTGCGGTAGTAGTCGCCGGAGAGTTTCTCCTCGTCGAGGTCGGGTTTCTCGTAGTAGCCGTCGAAGATCGCCGGCGAGTCCACCGGGACGGCGACCTCGCCGATCTCGCCGGCCTCGACCTCTTCCTCGTCGTCGACGTCGATGATCGTCGCGCCGACGCCTGGCGTCGGCTTACCCATGCTGCCGGGCTTGACGTCGATCCCGGGGTAGTTCGTCACGAGCGCGACAGTCTCGGTCTGCCCGTAGCCGTCGCGTGGGGTCACGCCCCAGGCGTCCCGAATGCGCTCGATCGGCTCGCGATTGAGGGGTTCGCCCGCCGAGAGCGTGTCGTTGAGTTGGACGTCGTAGTCTGCGAGGTCGGCGTTTGCGAACATCCGGTACTGCGTCGGGACGGCACAGAGCTTGGTGACGCCTTCCGCTTCCATGATCTCGAGGAACGTGTCGGGTTCGAACTCGCCGTCGTAGATGAGTTGGGTCGCGCCCGTCGTCAGGCCGACGCCGAGCGGGCTCCAGAACCACTTCGCCCAGCCGGTGCCGGTCGTCGCCCACAGCAGTTCGTCCTCGAGGTCGGTGTCCTCGTCGATACCCCACCAGTAGGGGGCGTTGATCCGGTTGAAACAGTACTGCCAGCGGTGTTTGTGCAAGACCGGCTTGGGCTGGCCGGTCGTCCCGCTGGTGTAGTTGATCGTCATCGGGTCCTCGGCGGCCAGTTCGGGGCCGTCGTAGTCGGTTGACTCGTCGGCCATGACGGTCGCGACCGTCGTCCAGCCGTCGCCCTGTAGATCGTCCTCGGTGCCGTCGAGGACGATAACCCGCTCGAGGGGCGTCTCCTCGAGTACCGGCTCGACCATGTCCGTCAGCGACTCGTGGACGACGATGCTCGTCGCGTTGCAGTCGTTCGCCCGAAACTCGATGTCTTTCGAGCGCAGCATCGACGAGCAAGGGACCAACAGCGACCCGGTTGCCAGCGCGCCCAGTTGGACGGCGAAGGCGTCGGGATGGCGCGGGAACAGGTGCATGATCCGGTCACCTTGTCCGACGCCGAGGGACTCGAGGCCGTTGGCAAACCGGTTCATGTCGTCCCGAATGTCAGCGTAGGTTCGTTCCTCGCGGGCCCCCTCGTCATCGAGGAAGTGGACGGCGACGCGATCGCCGACTGAGTCAGCGTGGTCTGCGACAACCGACGTGATCGCGTACGATTCCGGAATATCCCACTCGAAACTGTCCACTTCTGTGGTGTGATTGACACCCATATCTTGGTAATCAGAAGTCCAGTTCTTATAACTTTTGTTACTATTGGTAAGGGGTGTCGTGTAACGAGCTGGCAGATATTTCGCATCTGGTGTCGACCGCCGATTCCGCCGGACAGCCGCCCCGACGGGGGTAACACTTTAGAAGAGTTGCATCTATACGCTAGACAATGTTCGACGAGAACGAGCTGGACGAGATCTCCCAGCAACGGGAGTCGTGGGAAGACGAGACGCTCGAGCCGTTTTTAGAGCACGGGGAACGCAAAGAGCGGTTCGCGACAGTCTCGAACCACGAGGTCGATCGTCTCTACACGCCTGAAGACATCGCCGACCTTGACTTCGACGAGGACCTCGGCTTCCCCGGCGAACCGCCGTACACCCGGGGGCCGTACCCGACGATGTACCGCGGGCGCACGTGGACGATGCGCCAGTTCGCCGGCTTCGGGACCGCAGAGGAGACCAACGAGCGCTTTCACTACCTGATCGACGAGGGCCAGACCGGGCTCTCGACGGCCTTCGACATGCCATCGCTGATGGGCCTCGACTCGGACCACCCGATGAGCGAGGGCGAGGTCGGCAAGGAAGGCGTCGCCGTCGACACGCTCCGGGACATGGAAGTCCTGTTCGACGGGATCGACATCGGCGAGGTCTCGACCTCGTTTACGATCAACCCATCAGCGGCGGTCATCTACGCGATGTACATCGCGCTGGCCGACCAGCAGGGTGTCCCCCGTGACGAGGTCCGGGGCACCCTCCAGAACGACATGCTCAAGGAGTTTATCGCCCAGAAGGAGTGGGTCATCCCACCCGAGCCCTCCCTCGAGGTCGTCACCGACACGATCGAGTTCGCCGTCGAGGAGACGCCGAAGTTCCACCCGGTCTCGATTTCGGGCTATCACATCCGCGAGGCCGGGTCGACTGCGGCCCAGGAAGCCGCCTTTACGCTCGCCGACGGCTTCGCCTACGTCGAGGACTGTCTCGAGCGCGGGCTCGACGTCGACGAGTTCGCCCCGTTGCTCTCTTTCTTCTTCAACTCGCACAACTCGATCTTCGAAGAAATCGCGAAGTTCCGGGCGTCACGTCGCGTCTACGCCCGTGTGATGGAAGATTGGTACGGCGCGGACGCGCCCGAATCCAAGCGCATGAAGTTCCACACCCAGACGGCGGGCCAGTCGCTGACGGCCCAGCAGCCCCTGAACAACATCGTCCGGGTGACGATCCAGGCGCTGGCCGGCGTCTTCGGCGGCACCCAGTCGCTGCACACTAACAGCTTCGACGAGGCCCTGGCGCTGCCGAGCGAAAAGGCCGTCCGCGTCGCCTTACGCACCCAGCAGATCATCGCCGAGGAATCCGGCGCGGCAGACATTGTCGACCCCATGGGCGGTTCCTTCGCCATCGAGAAACTCACCAACGAGATGGAAGCCGAGATCATGGCCTATCTCGAGGAGATCAAGGAGATGGGCGACGGCTCGGTTCGCGACGGCGTGCTCAACGGCATCAATCAGGGCTACTACCACCGCGAGATTCAAGAAGCCAGTTACGAGTACCAGCAACGCGTCGAACGCGGCGAGGAAGTCGTCGTTGGCGTCAACGAATACACCATCGAGGAAGACACCTCACCGGAGCTGTTACACGTCGACGAGACGACCCGAGACCGCCAACTCGAGCGCTTAGAACAGGTCAAAGCCGACCGTGACGACGAGGCAGTCGACGCGACGCTCGAGGCGCTGTCAGACGCGATTACGAGCGACGAGAACGTTATGCCCTACATCGTCGACGCCGTCAAGGCCTACGCGACGATGGGCGAGATCATGCAGGTCTTCCAGGACCACCACGGGGCCTACCGCGAAGAGATCAGCCCCGTCTGAGGCGGCTTCCCGTCACTGATTTTCAGACTTGCGCTCGAGGACGTACGTACACTCTTCGTAGCGCTCGTCGCCGATCGTGACTTGTTCGGTTGCCGTCTGCTCGAAGCCAAACGCTTGGTAGAACTCGTTGCCGATGTCGTTTGCTGCGAGCACCATCGCGCTGACCTGTTCGACGCCCTGCTCAAACAGCCGGTCTCGGGTCTCGGTCAGGAGGTCGCTCCCGATCCCCTCACCGCGGTGGTCAGGGTCGACGTACACACGAAGGATCGTCCCCGTGTGTTCGTCCGGCTCGAACGTGGCGTGTGCGAACCCAACGATCGAGTCGTCCCGCTCGGCGACCAGCATGAGCGCCTGCGACCAGATGATCGAGTCGCGAATCAACGCCTCGGTGTACCAGTCGTCAACTCCCTCCTGAATCGACTCGCGGCTCAGAATATCCGGGTAATCTGCTTCCCATGAAGAATGGGCTACGCGTTGAATCGCGTCGATGTCGTCGGTCGTCGCGTCACGGATTGTCATATGTCACCATCCATCTATTCGAGATTAATTCTTTCCCCGGTGGGAAGCGCCGTTTCGACGGCCAAACTGTCTGAATCCGATAGAATCATACATCTCCTCTTCGAACCGCGATCCATGAGTACCGGGAACGATGAGCGGACGATTCGATGTATGGTAGCGAAAGTCGGTCTCGACGGCCACGACCGTGGCGCACACGTCATCTCTCGAGCGTTCCGTGACGCCGGCTTCGAGGTCATCTACTCCGGGCTGCACAAGGCACCCGACGACATCGTGCAGGCCGCAGTTCAGGAGGACATCGACGTCCTCGGTATCTCGATTCTGTCCGGGGCTCACGACACGCTCGTCCCGAAAATCATGGACGGCCTCGAGGAATACGGCGCGAAAGACGATACGCTCGTGCTCGTCGGCGGCGTCATTCCGGAGGAAGACCGCGACGAACTCAAAGAGGCGGGAGCTGCTGCGATCTTCGGCCCCGGAACGTCGATCGAAGAGACGATCGACTTCGTCCGCGAGAACGCCCCCGACCGGTAACAGCGGGTGGCGGTCGATCGCGAATACAGAGGCGACTACAGATATGTCTGAAATAATCAAGCAGTTGTTAGATACAGCTAACTATCGATTTCGAAGTGTATTTGGTTTCGGGCGAATCCGAGTGTCAGACCGATCAGTGACGTCGTCGGGAGACACATATTCTCGACTTTCCAGCCCGAATTAGCCGCTTCTCGACATCTGATACAACCAGCGCCAGGCTACGGTCGGTTCCGTGAACGCTGTTACTGGCAGTATAATTACTATATCATGAAGCAAACTGTAATGAGCTAATTATATCCAACGCAGCGCGGTTCAGTAAGCAATCTATCAGAACAGTCTGTCGTAGCTCACTCGAGCAGTCCCGCTCGAGCGGACAACGAGTATCCGTGATGGCACAAGTGCGGTGGGGGCCGTCAATCCCGCCACCGCTGTTCGCAGGCAGTCTCGCGTGGGGTTCGACCCACGATTGTATTAGGACGCTGCCAGTAATCAATCTAGTGGCTCGACTGTCGAAACCGACTCACTGCGAGCGACGCCATCCGAGATGAGAGTCGGTGACTGACGTTCGTCTAGTCGAGTTTCGCTGCGAACCAGTCGGCAGCCACCTCGGCGACTTCCTCGAGTTGGCCCGGTCCCTCGAAGAGGTGGCCTGCGCCCTCGACGACGTGCAGTTCGGTTTCGCAGGTGAGCGCATCGGCAGCGTCGCGATTTAACTCGAGTACCTGCATGTCGTTGCCGCCGACGATGAGCAACACGGGGGCGGTTACGTCCTCGAGGACCGGTGACGCAAGGTCGACGCGACCACCGCGGGAGACGACGGCATCGATGTCGGTTTCGTCGCGGGCCGCCCCTCGCAGGGCCGATGCGGCACCGGTACTCGAGCCGAAATAGCCGTACCGGAGCGATGCAGTTTCAGGGCGGTCTCGCAGCCACTCGGTCACCGCGACGAGTCGGTCGGTCAACAGCGGAATGTCGAAGCGGTTTTCGCGGGTCTGGTCTTCGGCTTCGGTCAGCAGATCGAACAGCAGCGTTCCCAGCCCCCGTTCTCGGATCACGTCGGCGACGTAGTTGTTGCGCGGGCTCTTCCGGCTGCTCCCGCTGCCGTGGGCGAAGACCACGAGCCCACTTGCCCCCTCGGGGACGACGAGTTCTCCCTCGAGTTCGACGTCGTCGACCGGAATGGACACGAGGTTCGATCCCGACATACTGGGTGATTCGACGCCTGACGCCTTAGTAGCGACACCCACTGATCACTCGCGGGGACTGTGTCACGACACCGTCGGTCATCGGCGACGACTCGCCACGGTTCGACACTCGTCCCCTATCGTTTTGCTAAATGGGGACGTATATCATGGACGAATGCGACTCGAGACAACCCGGATCGACATCGGAACGAGCCGCCCGCTCGTTCTGTTGAACACTGCCGACGCGACCGAACTGGGTGCGCACCCGCTCGACCGACTCCGGATCGACGAAAACGGCACGACGACGGGGATCGTCAAAGTGACCGACGAACTGGTCGAGCGGGGCGTCCTCGGCGTGACCGAGCCGTTACATCACGTTCGCGGCCCCGTCGACGTGGCACTCGCCGGGACGCCGCAATCGGTTCAGTACGTCCGCAAGAAGTTGAACGACATCGAACTCGAGAGCCACGAACTCGAGGCAATCGTCCAGGACATCCACGAGAACCGGCTGTCGGATATCGAGTTGAGCGCGTACGTCTCGGGGGTCTACGCGAATGGACTCTCCCTCCAGGAGACCAAACACCTCACGCGGGCGATGACTGACATCGGCCAGCAACTCTCGTGGGAGACGCCGGTCGTCGCCGACAAACACTCGATCGGCGGCGTGGCAGGGAATTGCGTCACGCCGATCATCGTCTCGATCGTCGCGGCGGCTGGCTTGACGATGCCCAAGACCTCGTCGCGTGCCGTGACCTCGCCGGCCGGGACCGCAGACGTCGTGGAGGTCTTCTGTGACGTCGAGTTTTCGATGGACGAGATCGAGTCGATCGTCGCGGAGACGAACGGCTGTCTCGTCTGGGGCGGCGGCGTCGACCTCTCGCCGGTCGACGACGCGATCATCCGCGCCGAGAACCCACTGTCGATCGACCCGCCGGGCCAGCTCATGGCCTCGGTGCTCTCGAAAAAGCGCAGCGCCGGCTCAACACACGTCGTGATCGACATCCCCTACGGCGAGGGCGCAAAAGTCGAGAGCCTCGCCGACGCCCGCGAACTCGCCGACGACATCAAGCGCGTCGGTGCCCACCTCGACGTGGCGGTCACCTGCGCGATCACCCACGGAACGGAGCCGATCGGTCGCGGTGTCGGCCCTCTTCTCGAGGCCCGGGACGTCCTCGCCGTCTTGGGCGGGGACGGCCCGGAGTCGCTCCGTCTCAAGTCGGTTCGGCTGGCCGAGATGCTCCTTGCACACTGTGGCGTCGACGCATCAGCGACCGAGATCCTCGAGTCGGGCCAGGCGCTCGATCGGTTCCGACGCATCGTCGCGGCACAGGGTGGCGATCCGGATGTCGAGCCCGACGACCTCAAGCCGGGCTCCGAATCGACGACCGTCCAGGCCGACCGGTCGGGCGTCGTAACGAGCGTCGACAACAGGCAGCTCTGTGACCTCGCGCGGCGGGCGGGCGCACCGAAGGACGCTCGTGCTGGCCTCGTCATCCACACGTCGACGACCGAGCCGGTCGAACCCGGTGATGACCTCTATACCATCTACGCGGAGACGGCGAGCAAACGCGCCGCGGCGGAGACGCTGGCTGCGGACCGCGAGCCGATCCGGGTACGGAGCAAGACCGACGCGCTCGTCGAACAGCGGTGAGATCGAGTCGATTAGCGCGTCTCCGAGCCGCGAACCACGCTGACGCTCACCGGCGAGCGGCGAACGACCAGTTCGGCGACGCTCCCGAGTAAGGTGCGACTCGTCTCGGAGCGACCGTGGCTCCCGATGACGATCTCGTCGATGTCGTGTGCGTCGGCGTAGTCGACGATTTCGCGTGCCGGGTCGCCGACTGCCGATTCGGTCGTGAGCTCGCCATCAGCGCCGGCGTCGGCGGCCACCTCGCGTGCCTCGTCGAACAGCTGTGTTTCGACCTCGTGGGCACGGTCGTACCAGGCGTCGGATCCGTGAAGCGGTTCGGTTCGGACATCAACATCGACGGCGGAGCTGTAGCCAGGGTCGTTCGGGTCGATCACGTGGAGCACGACGACGTTTCCATCGTCGTATTCGTCGAACGCGTACTCGAGTGCGCGTTTGGACAGCGGCGACCCGTCGAACGGGACGAGGAGATTCTGTGGCATCGTCACTTCGTGCCACCCCCAGTCTCAAAAGAGTATTCCGGGTCGCTGGACGTGGTTCTGTCAGCCGGAGAGATCGCGTCGCTCGAAGAATTCGCTACTCGCAACGACGAGGACGACGACGGCGATCACGAGGAGTGACAGATCCGGCCACGCAATCTCGCCGTCGACGAGTATCGCGCCCGGATCGAAGTAGCGTGAGAACGCGATATCGCCGAGCCACTCGTACTCGGTGTCGAACGTAAACGTATCGAGCAAGAACAGCCCGAAAACGGCTCCCGCTCCCACGGTCTGTGCCCGACGGATGGAGTCGAACGCGACCGAGGCGACCAGTCCGACGCCGGCACAGGCGAGTAAGTACGCGATCGAGTACGCGTGGACAGCAAACAGCCGGGTCACGGACACCGATTCGCCGACGAGTTCCACGCCGAGATAGATCGCCAGAAAGGTGATCGCGTTGACCAGGACCAGTCCCGGCACGAGTGACAGAAACTTCGCGACGACGAACCGCGTACGCGAGATCGGCAACGACAGCATCACTTCTGCCGTGCCGCGTTCGATCTCACCGGCGACCGTCGATGCGGCGGCGTACGCATAATAGATCGCGAGCAACAACACCCAGCCGAACTGATAGAGCTGTGAGACGAGATACCCCTCGATCGTCGTCAGCGTCGTCACGCTCCCGACGAACGCCCGCGTTGCCTCGGGTGGCAACGACTCGAGATAGGCGTCGAAATCGACACCCGTCTCCTCGATCGACGGAAAGAGCGCGACCGTAAGGACGATCAACGCGATCAGCGCACCGGCGAGCAACAGCGATCCGCGGAGCCGACGACCCGCCTCGAAGGATGTCATCTCGAGCATGCGGCGTCGAATCGTCGCGTTCCGATGCGTGACAGCATCTTATAGGTGCAGGACTGTCAGGCGAGACGACGCGACGTAACGCAGTGTTGGTCGCCGAGCGCTCGAGTAAGTAAGTCGTTCGCGGCTGGAACGGGCCTCGTGGTTTATCCTGTAATCGATCGTTTCGGGTCGGATATGACGGGCGCGGAGCGTGATACGGTCTGCTACCACTGTGTACCGGTGCACCCGCATGACGGGCCGCGGGTGCGCCAGACATGACTGGGAGGAGTCCGTATGAGCCGACACGGCGACACCGCCGCATTGTCGCCCTCTTGCTCGTCGCAGTGGTGGTCGCCAGCGGCGTCGGCAGTGTCGCTGCGCTCCCCGATGGCAGCAGTGTCACGCCGCAAGTTAGCGCGCCAGACAACGCCACGGAGCGCAACGAGGCGGCCACGACGGTCGACGGAGACAGCACTGCCGATGGGACGACCATCCGTCCTCAACCCGGACCGCCTGTGCCCGAAGGTAACGAGACGATCGACACTTCGGAGACGGGAGCATCGACGGCGGAGACGGCAGGCCTCCCCGTGCTACGACCGGCTGACGACAACGTCACGGTTGCCGTCGCGGAGAACGAGTCCGTCCGTGCGGGTGAGACGACGACGATGACCTTCGAGGTGACAAACGACGGCGACGAGGACGTGACAGACGTCGTCGTCACGTTACAGTCGACAGGGACGGTCACGTTCGGCCCGCCGACTGCACCACAGCCGAGCCAGTCGATCTCGATCGAGGAACTCGACGACGACGAGACCGAGACCGTTACCATCGACGTCAGTGCAGCCAGCGTCGAGTCGGGGACGTATCCGGTGTTTGCAACCGTCCAGTACACCATCGACGAGGACGACAACGACGATGATGACGATGACACCGACGAAACAGTCGTGACTGGCGGTCCCTCGCCAGTTCCGATCCCGGTCGACGATGCCCACTCGTTCGACATCACACCGGTCCGTGACCGGATTCCAGTCGACGGGTCTGGAGTCTATACGGTTCGGGTGACGAACGACGGCTCCGAGACAGTGACCGATGTCGTCGCCGCGCTGAACGTGACGCCGCCACTCTCGAGCGAGTCGCCGACTGCGTACATCGGAACGCTCGAGGCCGGCGAGTCGGAAACGGTTCGGTTCGCCCTCGAGTCGTCGTCGGACGCGATCGAGACGACGACCGGCGTCGCGGTCACGCTCAGCTACGATACCGAGACCGAGGATCGCACGAGGACGGACCCGGTGACGACGCCGGTCACGATCGCTGACACCGACGAGCCGACCGACGTCGACTCGGTCGCTCCGTTTGCCGCCGTCGCGGTCGTGTTCGTGCTCGCGGCTATCTGGTGGCTTCGCAGGCGGTGAGCGATCAAGAAGGGGCTGGGCACTCTCAGGCGTCGGACTCCGATCGCGCTGTGCGCTCTCGATCGTCTTCGTCGGACTCGCCGTAGAAATGCATGAACACGTCCTCGATGGACGCCTCACGGACAGTCAGATCGAGAACGGTGTACTCGTGCAAGCGATCGATCAGCGCGTCGAACTCCCGTGCGAGCACGAGCCGGTACGTCTCGTCCTGCCGTTCGACGTGTGCCGTGCCCGGGAACTCGAGCGCCGACACCGGCGGGTTCTCGTCGAGTCGGACGGTAACGACCGTCCCACCCGCTTCGAGGATGTTGTCGACGGTGTCGAGTTCAATCAGCCGACCCTTCCTGATGATCCCGACGCGATCGCAAACGCGGCGGACCTCGCTCAGAATGTGCGAGGAAAAGAAGCTCGTTCCACCTTGTTCCTGGCGTTCATCGAGCAGGTCGTAAAACTCGTTCTGGACGAGCGGATCGAGCCCCGACGTGGGCTCGTCCATGATGACCAGCTCTGGATCGTGCATGAACGTCGCGATGATGGCGAGTTTCTGTCTATTGCCGCTCGAGTAGGCCTTGACGTTGCGCTCGAGGGGAACCGGAAACCGCTCGAGCAGTTCGGCCCGTCGCTCGTCACCTCTGAGTTGACCGAAGTAGTCGAGGACCGCCTCGCCGGTCACCCGGTCGTAGAACGTCACGTCGCTCGGTAGATAGCCAAGGTGTCGTTTCGCCTCGCGCAACCCAGTCCGGTCCGTGACGTCGTGTCCCAGCAGTCGGGCTTCGCCCTCAGTGGGTTTCAACAGCCCGAGCAGGACACGAATCGCCGTCGACTTTCCCGCGCCGTTCGGGCCGAGAAAACCGAAGATCTCACCGCGTTCGACAGCGATCGAGAGGTCCTCGAGCCCGCGGACATCTCCGTAGTACTTCGTCAGCCCGTCGGTTTCGATCGGCGGTGGCTCGGCGCTAGTCACGGGTGTCGAAACGACGGCTCGAGGCTTATAGTGACGACCCGCCGCATACTGGCAGCATCGCCTCGATTCGTTCGCCACGCGGTGGCTGCGTAACCCGCGTACAACCGGGTACTGACCGCGTGACTCGACAGTGACGGCCTATCGCAGAACGATAAGCAATAACGGGACGATCAACAGTGAGATGAGAAAGCCGATAAAATAGCCTCTGTTATCGACAATTTCCTCATACACCATGGTAATACCGCTGACATACCTGTTGTAGAATAGTAACGGCAGCAACGAGATGAGAAACCCGAGACCGAGTAACAACGCGACAGTTAGCACGCCAACAGGAACGTCCAGCGCCACTGCGATAATGAGTGTGTCGACCAGCGTTCCGATATTTGCGCCCAGAATATACGGGATAATCTCACGTCGTTTGATATGGCCGCGGTTGTAGAGTGGTACGATCACGCCGAGAGAGAACGCGACACTCATCGTGAGCCCGGTGAAAACGAGTCCGATGGTAAACGAGGTCCACTTGTCGTTCAAGCGTTTCACATACCGCTCTCGTAACCGCTGTTTGTCGACGCTGTCGAGTATGCGGTCGAAAAGCCGCATACTCAAGAAAATCAACCCAAACGCCAGGAGAAACGCAACGACTGCGCCGACAGCATTGATAATCCACTCAGTGAATACCGGAACGAGATCTGGAACGTTCACATCCGTTTCGGGAACCAGTCGATCGGCGATTCCCGTCTCGCCGGCAATCACGGGATGGGAGACGTTCCACGATTCGACGACGGGGAGTAAGACGTATCCGACCACGAGCACCGGCAGATAGATCGAGTGAGTGAGCAAAAACGTTAGCAGTCCGAGTCGCACCGACTCGCTTACCGACTCGAGTTCTTCGTTCAGATAATCGAACGCCCCGATAAAGAGCACGATCGCAGCCCCACCGAGTCGCGAGCCGACGACCATGAGAAACAACTGCGACGGGATGACGAGTTCAGACCGGAACAGTGTAAGTGACAGGGCAGCGACGATCGAGCCGTTCGCTAACACGTACGACGCGATCCAACTGACGCCGAGCGCCGAGCGATCATTGACGATGATTTGCTCGAGGCTTCGTCTGAGAAGCGGTGAGAGCGTCTCGACCGCTGATCCAAGCAGCTGAATCGCAAAGAGGAACAGAACGACCGTACCCAGTATCTGAAACGAGAGCGGTACTGATGACTGATTGGACAATCCCGCCACCTGTCCGCAGGGATGCGCCAAGCCGACTAAAGAATTGTCAATGGTATAAACAAAAATCACTGAAACGCGACTGTTTCGCGGCGAATTATAACTCGATGTTCTATTTCTGTGCCGCCGATCAGGACTGCGAGTCCGATTCGATTCTGGGTCGGAACTCCTCGCGTCATCGTGTGTGGCAGTCGATACGATTTCGGCTGGGGAGTCGGCGTCACCGTCACGGATCGCTCCCAACAGTGGACGATCACGACGGCTGTGACGAACAGTCGCCAGCAGCAGTCCAAACCGGGTCCAACCTATTTCGGTCGTCCCGGTGTCAGACACACTACGATTATGACGCAACCGACAGCCGGCACCTTCGACCCCCACGATCGTGCGCTGTTCACCGATCGGTACGAACTCGCCATGCTGCAGGGGTACTACGAGTCGGGTCACACACCGACGGCGACGTTCTCACTGTACTTCCGCGATCTTCCGGCAGATCGCGGCTACGCGATCGCTGCCGGCCTCGAGCAGGTGATCGACTACGTCGAAACCCTCGGGTTCGACGACCGGGCGCTCGACTACCTGGCCGAGGAAGGGTTCGACGCGGAGTTTCTGTCGTACCTGGACGCGTTCGAGTTCACCGGCGAGATTCGGGCGCTTCCCGAGGGAACGCTCGTCTTCCCGAACGAGCCGTTGCTCGAGGTCACTGCGCAGATCCACGAAGCACAGTTGTTCGAGACGTTCGTGCTCAATCAGATCGGGTTCCAGACGCTCGTTGCGACGAAGGGGGCGCGCATGGCCGACGTCGTTCGCAGACACGGCGACGGACAGGACCTCGTCGACTTCGGGTCTCGTCGCGCCCACGGGACCGATGCCGGACTCAAGGCCGCGCGGGCGGGGTACATCGGCGGCTTCGATGGCACCTCAAACATGCTGGCCGGCGAGCGATTCGATATTCCGACGTACGGGACGATGGCACACTCGTGGGTGCAGAGTTTCGAGAGCGAACGCGAGTCGTTCGCGGCGTTCGCCGACGTCTACGGCGACGGCGCGATCTACCTCGTCGACACCTACGACACGGTTGCCGGTGCCGAGCGAGCGGTCGCCGTCGCCGCGGATCGCGATCTTGACCTGGGTGGCGTGCGCCTGGATTCGGGCAACCTGATCGAGCTTTCGAAACGGGTCCGCGAGATCGTCGGCGACGCATCCATCGTCGTCTCGTCGGGCGTCGACGAGTTCTTCCTGCGTGAGTTTTTCGACGACGGCGGCGTCGCGACGGCGTTCGGCCCGGGAACAGCGCTGACGACGAGCGCGGACGCACCGAATAGCGGCGTCGTCTACAAACTGACCGCCGTCGAGCGCGACGGGACGCTCGCCCCAAGTATGAAGCTCTCGCCCGGGAAGGTCACCTATCCCGGACAGAAAGCACTCCATCGCGTCGAACGAGACGGGCAGTATCAGTACGACGTCCTGGCACGACGTGACGAAGCGCTCGAGGCCGGTGAGCCCCAACTCGAGCCGATTTTCGAGGACGGCTCGCTCGTCTACACGCCGCCGGAGCTCGAGGCGATCCAGCAGCGAGCTTGCCGGGAACTCGAGACCCTGCCCGACCGCTTCCGGCGCGTGACCGATCCCGAGTCGTACGAGGTCCGAATCAGTGACCGGCTCGAGGAGATTACACAACGGACCGAACGCACGATTCAGGAGCGTGAGCTGTGACGGGTGTCCTTTATTCGGCTGGCGAGCGTTAGCATCTGTAATGGTCCAAACGATCGAACTCGATGACGACCTCGTCGAACGTATGAACGGCCACCTCGAAGACGACGAGACCCTTGAGGAGTTCATCGAAGAGCTGGTCTCGATCTACGAGCAGGAGGGGCGATTCCTGCAAGAAGGCGCATAAGAGCGCACTCACGCAGGACACACGGCTCGAGACTGAGAAGAGAGCCCCCCGTCTATAGTCCCAACTGAGACGGGCTGCTGTCCCGATGTCTCGGTGTACCCGCAGGACGGTCGCAGACCCGCCACCGCCATGTGGATGCGCCGAGATACCGTGACAGCAGACTGTATGATCCGACCGGTCTCTGAGGGCGAACGGTGGTTCAGTACGGTGGCCGCTGTGCCCGGATGACTTCTGCCAGTTCTTGGTGTTCCTCGGCGAGGAGTTCGTTGAGATCGTCGGCCGTGATGATTCCCTCCAAGGCACCGTCTGCAATGACGGGAAGCCGCCGGACACCGTGTTCGCTCATCAGTTCGGTGGCTTCGTAGAAGCCGGCGTCGTGCTCGATCGTCTCGAGGCCGTCCGACATCACGTCTTCAGCGGTCAGTCCATCCGGATCTGTCTGCTCGGCGAGCACCCGCATCGTCAGATCGCGATCAGTGACGATTCCAACTGGCTCGCCGTCAGTAATGACGATGCTCCCGACGTCTTCGTCGTGCATCGTCGCTGCGAGGTCGTGGACGGGTTCGTCAGTTGAAGCTGTAACGACATCACTCCGTGCAAGGTTATCGATAGGCATGGTACCTCTATCATCCGTCCCACAACGAGTGACATAGTGTTTCGCGGTGATCGCGATGACAGTCAACTCGTCTCGACTGCCCCCGACTACACCGAACGTCGATTCGAACACGATGGACAGTACATCAGTCCGTCTCGAACGATCATATACGACTGCTCACAGTGTGGGCACGAACAGCCGAGTGTGACATCCGTTTCACGGGCCAGTCCGCGAATCGTATTTCGCAGCCGTCGTTGTTCGGCTTCGGTCTTCGCTAGTTGTCGTTTCAGCCGCGAGAGTTCTGCAGACACCCGCTGGTCGCGGGTCTTTTCGCCTCTGGATTGGCGTGGTAACATGAATCACAGTACGCGGTGGATCATCAAAAGGGTACGCTAACGTGATACCGGGCCTGAGTGTGGGCAACCTCACTCCCTACTCCTCGAACTCGCGTGCCAGCGGTCACACCGCCTCGCCGTCGCTGTGACATCCCCGAGGACACGACGCGATCGACCGTCAACGACACAACACAGACACCAGCCGAGAGAGCCACGATTCTGCCAGCTGACCGCGGTCGGTTCGCGTGAATCGACTCACGGCCCGGGCTCGATCGGCGTCTGTGGCAGTTGCGATTCTGGCCGTGACTCGAGCGTCACTTCGACCGACTGCTCGTCACCCGACCGCACGACCGTGAGTTCGACCGTGTCACCCGGCGCGGTCTCGAGTGCGAGAGTCGACAACAGCTGTGCCTGGTTCTGAATCTGCTGGCCATCGATGGCGACGATCACGTCGCCGCTGTCAGGGCTATCGACTGTCGCCGACTGGAGGACGCCGTCGGCGGGCGAGTTCGGGACGACCTCCGTGACGAGGACGCCGGTCGCTTCCTCGAGGCCGATCGCGTCGGCGATCTCCGGGCCGACGGGCTGGACGGCGACACCCATGTAGGGGTGCTCGTACGTGCCGTCCTCGATGAGCGCCGGGATGACGCGATTGGCGAGTCGCGGGGAGATGGCAAAGGCGAGTGTCTGGCCGACGCCAGACGAGACGATTCCGTACACGTCGCCCTCGAGGCCCACTAGCGGGCCACCGCTGTTGCCGGGGTTGACCGACGCGTCGGTCTGGATCGCGGCCGGAATCGAGAACCCCGACGGACTGGGCAACACCCGATCGACGCCGCTGATGATTCCCTGCGAGACCGAGGCGTCGAGCCCGAGCGGATTGCCGAGGGCGAGCACCTCCTGTCCGATTGTGGGTTCACGGTCAACGACCGGAAGGCCGGACGCCACATCGGGCATGTTCTCGACGCGCAGGACTGCGAGATCGCTGTACAGATCGGTGCCGACGATCGACGCGGTTCGCCACTCTTCGTTGCTATACTGAATCTCGACGCCATCGTCGCTCGCTGTCTCGACGACGTGGTTGTTGGTCACGACGTGTTGCTCGTCGATGACGAACCCCGATCCGAGACCGCCACTGCCGCGTGGACCGGTGACGGTAACCAGGACGACCGAGTCAATGGTGTCGCGATACACCGCCGTGTACGGACTGTCGACGCCGTCGTCGCCCTCGCCGCTCGACCCGTCTTCGCCGTCCTGTCCGTTCTGTGCGACGCTCGAGCCGAGTCCGATCCCACCGACTGCGACGGTCGCTCCGATCATCCGCAGCGCTCGTCTGCGGGTTGGGTGATCCGAAGACATGGCCATAGCGACCCCGACGAACAGCATAAAAGGGCAACCAGCACACTCACCTGATCGGCGTTCGACCGGTGTCGAACCGTCGCGAGGGCAGTCAGTCAGCGCTCGCCACGAGGCGCTATGCCTCCTATGCCTCCTATGCCTCGTCGAAGAGGTCCTCGCCGTCGACCATGTGCGCCTCGACGGCGTCCATATCGAGCGTGACGCCCAGCCCGGGCGCTTCTGGCACTTCGATATAGCCGTCCTCGATGACAGCCTCCTCGACCAAGTCCTCCCACCAGCCGAGTTCGTAGGAGTGATACTCGACTGCCAACGCGTTCGAGATCGCCGCGCCGACGTGGGCGCTTGCGACCGTCGCGACCGGTGAGGCGACGTTGTGCATCGCGACGGGAACGTAGTAGAGGTCCGCCAGGTCGGCGATCTTCCGGGTCTCGCGCATCCCGCCGACCTTGGGCATATCCGGCGCGATGATGTCGATGGCCTGCTCCTCGAGCAGTCGCCGCTGGCCGTGGGTTCGATACACGTTCTCGCCGACAGTGATCGGGGTCGTCGTCGACTGGGTGACTTCCCGCTGGACATCGTGGTTCTCGGGGGGCACCGGGTCCTCGAGCCACCAGACATCGTACTCCTCTAAGCGCTTCGCGAGCCGTTTGGCGCTGCCAGCCGAAAACGTCCAATGGCAGTCGAAGGCTACGTCGGCCCGGTGGCCGACGCGTTCGGTAACTGCCTCGACGATCGAGGCCTTGTGTTCGATCTCGGCGGGTCGAAGGTGACGGTTCGCGCGGTCCTTCTCGTGGCCGCTTGGCACGTCGAGGTCGAACTTCAGCGCGTCGTAGCCCAGTTCCTCGACGACGCGCTCGGCTTCGTCAGCGCAGGCGATCGGATCGGCTTCCTCCTCGGTGTGACAGTCGCAGTAGACCCGCACCTCGTCGCGGTACTTGCCCCCGAGCAGCTGATAGGCTGGCGTCTCGAGGATCTTCCCGGCTAGATCGTGCAGCGCGACCTCGATGCCCGAAATCGCCGTCACCGTGACGCCGCCAATCGAGCCCTCGCCAGACATCTTCTGGACGAGATGTTCGGTCAGCCGGTCGATGTCTAGCGGGTTCTCTCCCTGCAAGAAGGCTTTCATCCGCTCGATCAGTTCCGGCGCGCCGGCACCCCAGTAGGCCTCGCCAGTGCCGGTGATCCCCGCGTCGGTGTAGATCCGCACGAGCGTCCATGGGAAGTTGCCGTCGACCATCGTCGTCTGCACGTCGGTGATCTCGACATCCCGCCCCTCGCCGCGTTCGCGCGTGACCCCCATCGTCTCGCTCGAGAGGTCCCGCATCGTGTACTCGGCGTTCGGGTCGTGGAGCTGTGAGTAGTCGATGCCCATGGGTTGGCGTTCACTCCTAAGATAGTAATAGTTTCCACCCTCCGTGAGCAAGGTGACCCACACGTGGCCGAGCAGTGAACTACTGCTGGGAAACACGGGGTACACGCCGACCGGAAGGTCACAATCGGATGTGTGTACCCTTGTCATTTATGCTCGCAGGAGAGATAGAATCACCATGGTGGGTGATAACGCACCTGGGCGGCCTGACGACATCGATGAGTGGAATCGGCGGGCGTATCTCGCTGCCACTGCTGGCAGCACCGCAGGAATCGTGTGGTTGAGCGGATGCGTCGATGACACGGGCAATGGTGATAGCGGTGAGGGCGGGACAGACGAAAACGGAGAGGCAGATTCGGAAGCCGAGGAAGAGCTCCCAGAAGGCGTCTCAGAAGAGGAGTTCGAACGCGGCCCGGTGCCGGAAGAATACCGAACGGCGCTGTCGCTCGGTGACGAAGAACGAGATCCCGACGACCTGACCGCGAAAGCGGATGTTGGCTTCTCGGAGTACGACGAGGCCGATGAATACTCGGCACACGAGCCGGGCATGTGCTGTGCAAACTGTGCCGACTACATCCCCGACAAGAACGGCGACACGTTCGGTGCCTGCGCGGAGGTCGAAGGCTACATCGACGGCGCGGATTGGTGTACGATCTACGAGGAACTGCCCGAACCGGCGGTTCCAGACGGGCTATCCGAAGACGAATTGGCCACGGCTGCGGTTCCGGACGAGTACCGAACGGCGACCTCACAGGCTGATGAGGAACGGAACCCCGATGACCTGCAGACGCAAGCGGACGTGAACCTGATGGAGTCCGTCGAGGCGATCGCAGAGGAAGTCACACCCCCTGGCCAGTCCTGTGGGAACTGTGCGGAGTTCATTCCCGATCAGAACGGGGACACATGGGGTGCCTGTGCGAAAGTCGAAGGCTACGTCGCAGTCGAAGACTGGTGTAACCTCTGGGAACACATTAGTGAAGAGGGCTGACCGTGACGACCGGCCACAGCCGGTTCGAGTGACTCTCCCCTCGAGCAATCCGGGATCAGGACCGACATTCCAGCAGCACTCACACGCGCTCGAGTTCGTCGCTAACCCCCTCGAGATCGACGTCTAGTGCCGACGTCGCGGCGAATGCGGCTCGCTTCTCGGCGAGTCGACGGCTGATCGCCTGCGGGCCGACGGCGAACTCGATCCGGATCACGCCCTCGACCGGACGCGAGCAGCCGAGCACGGTGACGGGGCCGATTTCACGGGTGTTCCGGACGTGAGTGCCACCACAGACCGTCACGTCCCACGGGTTCGCCGGCCCGGTCGGTCCGGACAGGCGGGTTTTGTTCTGCGTGTCGGTCTCTTGTTCGATCGTGACGACGCGAACCCGGCCCTTTTCGATGGCACCCTCGTCGGCCTCGGCGTCGAACGCGATCTCGTCGCGCTCGCGTGCCGCCGCGATCGGCATGTCGTCCCACGAAACCGGTCGGGACTCCCAGATCACGTGGTTGACCGTCCCGTCGAGTTCGATCAGCGTCTCGTCGTCGACGGTCGCGTCCGTCTCGAGGTCGACGTGGACCGTCTCCGGGCCGATCTCGAGGCCAGTGTACGAACAGTCCGCGAGCCGCCGGCGTGCGGCCCCCGCGAGGATGTGACTGGCGGTGTGGGCCCGCATGCAGTACATCCGAAACGCCCAGTCGACCGAACACAGCACGCGGTGACCCACCCGAAACGACGGCTCCGTAGCCAGCACGTGAACCGGCTCACCACCGACCAGTTCGACATCGGCGATGTCGATGTCGGCGATCGTCCCGCGATCGGCCGGCTGGCCGCTGCTCGCACCGTAGAAGTGACTGCGCTCGAGCCAGACGCGCCGACCGTCGATAGATGTCACTTCCGTCTCGAACCGCGTGGCATACGGCTCCGCTGCCGCCCGTTGCCCGGTCATCGGTCACAGTCTGTCGGCTGCCGTTAAAAGTCTGCCCGAGGTGACTGTCACCGAATCCGAAAAGAGGTACTTACTCGGACAGCGTCACGTCGAGTCGCTCCTCGAGGGCGTCGATCAGGCCGCCGCCGATGCCAGCCTGGGTCGCACGACCCTGTTCGACGGCGAGAATGTCCGTCTCCGGTGCGCCGAGTTCCGCAGCGAGTTCCTCGCGCTGGAGGCCGGCGTCCCGGCGGGCCTCGACGACGGCTTCGCCGTAGTTCGAGACGAGATACGGGAGCGGATCGTCGTCGTAGTTCGTGCCCTCACTTTCCCAGTGTTCGGAGTCGCCGTCCCAGACCGGGTTCGCTTTCGCGACGTTCTGGGCTGCCTTCTGCGTGCGGCTTGGCTCGTCGGTCGAGCCGCCGTGTGCGTCCCCTTCGCTTCGAGTTCGGTCCCGCTCGTGGGTCTGCGAATCGTCGTGTGGTGCACAGTCCGGACAGACCTCGAGTTCGGCTCCCGCGACCGACGCGAGCCGAAGCGAGTCGCTCTCGGCACCACAGAGTTCGCAGTTCGTCCCGCCACCGCCGCCGGACGAACCGGTCGAATATTTGGCCATGCGACACATTGACCCCTGTCGCATTTTAACCGTTCGGTACAGGGGGCTGCCCGGCGGTATCGACCCGCGAGCGTCGCTCGAGGCCGCGAATTCAGACGGACTGCTGAGAGTCAGTGTCGGTGCATCCGCAGTCTGTCGCAGGGGACGGGACAGAATGACAGCACCCCATCTCAGCGACCGACGTGTTTCCGGATGGTCGCTCGCATCGGTAGCGCGAGCCCACCGAACAGCGGGACGAGGACGAACGCAGCGAGGTCGACTGGCAGCGTAGCCGCGCCCGCTGTGGCAGCGACGAACCCGGCTGCTGGGGCGAGGACGGGCACGACGTACAGATACGACGGCGTCCAGCCGGGCAGCCGCCGCGTGTGGCGAACGATCACGCCGAACAGCAGCGGCATGAGGACCGCTCCCGCGAGCAGTGGCCCGCCAACCAGCGTCGTCGTCGCCCCAAGCGCGAGCGCGACGACGATCGTCTCGTCGATCGTCACTGCCCCCCAGGTATTCTCCCGCCGGACGAGACGCGCCACGAGCAGGGAACCCAGTGCGAGCGCGACCACGCCCGCTAACGCGGCATACCACCGGGTCAGTTCCAGCGGTGGCGCCACGAGTTCGACGCTCTGGACGAACACCACGGTCGTCTCGAGTCCATGGCGACTCTCCGAGAGCAGCGACCAGACGCCAGCCGGATCAGTCCCGGCGGCGCGTACGTCGGCCCAGAGCGATGCAAGCGCCGATTCGTTCGCGAGCGCGAAGTGTGCGAGGCCACCGACGTAGACGAACAGCGAGAGCCAGAGCAGTGGCAGCGAGAAGTTCTGCCGACGCCACCAGCGAGTGACGGGGTTGCCGGTCGTCGTCTCCGGTCGTGACCCGGTCTGCGTGTCCGTCTCGCTCGAGCGACCCGTTCCCCGAGCCGTCCCGCTTGCGGCGTTCGCCGTCCGCCCGTCCGTCTCCGTGTTGTTCCCACCGGCGGCCCCTGTTCCGGTTTGCGTTCCCGTTGCGCTCGAGGCCCCGCTTGCGGTCCCGGCAGACGCCGTTCCTGTCGCCGACCCCGTGCCACCAGCGCTGGTCGTCGTCGACGAGCGACCCGCCGTACTCGAGCCGGCTGTCGCTTGGGAGGTCGCTTTCGTCTCCGATTCAGAATAGCTCAGTTCCGTGTCGTCGGTCTCCTCGTCGTCTCCATCGTCGCTTTTCCAGACGTCGGGCGAGGGCAGGCCACTGGTCCGTTTGGCGACGTAGTCTTTGTGACCGAGTCGGTCGTAGGCCTGTCGTTCGACTGGATCGCCGAGAATATCGTAGGCGGTTTTGACCGCGGTGAACTGGGCCTGTGCGCGGTCGTCGTCGTTCAGGTCGGGATGATAGACCCGGACCTGCTCGCGATAGGCGTCTTTGATTTCGTCCTGGGAGGCGTCGGGAGGGATCTCGAGAAGGTCGTAGAAGTCCTCTGTCATATGAGCGTGGAGACGATGTCGTCTGTACCGTGATTGTTGGGGAGGGGTTATAATTTCAATGTTCTTTTCGGTTCGGATTCTTGCCACTCGTCAGTCGGCTGTCGCTGTGGCTGTGTCAGCCGTCGGAAGCGGCTTCCTCATGAGAAATCGGTCAGCGACGACTGCCCGACCGAGCGATCGTCACTGGCTGGCTTCTCGGCGGGCGACTCGCCAGCAGAATCGGACCCTGAGGCGTCCCCGCTTCGCTCCCAGCTCTCGAGGCTGGCCTGATCGGTAGCCGCGAACTCGAGGTTCGCCACGCGAACGCCGAGTTTGCGGACGGGTGCGGTCTCGAACTCGGTAAAAAGGTCGCGAGCGATGCGGTCGACGAGGTCCGGGTCGTCGACCGGCCCGGGCAGCGATCGCTCGCGTGTGTTGATATCGTACGGCGGCGTGACGGCTTTGACGCCGATCGTCCGGTAGAGCGCGCCTTCTCGCTGAGCGCGATCCGCGACGGCCGCCGCGAGGGTCTCGATCTGCTCGTACTTCGGACTCGGCTCCGTGACCGGCTCGGCGAACGCCGACTCCCGGGAAAAGCTCTTGGGATCGCCTTTCGGCTCGACGCGGCGGTCGTCCTCGCCGCGGGCGCGGTCGTACAACTCCCGGCCCCGCTCGCCGAAGCGCTCGACCAGCGGCACCGGCTCGGTCGCAGCGACGTCGCCAGCCGTCTCGAGGCCCATCTCCCGAAGCTCGCGGGCAGTTACGGGACCGACGCCGTGGAGGAGATCGACCTCGAGCGGGGCCAGAAAGTCACGGACCTCGCCGGGCTCGACGACGGTCAACCCGTCGGGTTTGTCGAAGTCGCTGGCGATCTTGGCCGCGCTCATCGTCGGGGCGACGCCGACGCTGACGGTGACGCCGACCTCGCGGCGGATGCGGTCTTTGATGTGACGGGCGAAGCCGTCCGCGACCTCCCAGGCCGTGCGGTCGGTCACGTCGAGGTAGGCCTCGTCGATGCTGACCTCGCGGACCACGTCGGCACAGTCGTGGAGAATCTCGCGGACGTCGACCGCGACCGACTCGTAGTAGTCCATGTCCACGGGTCGGTAGTAGCCGGTATCCGCACGCTCGAGGTCGTCAAGGTCGCCAGCTTCGTACGCCGCGCGCCTGGGAAGCCGCTCGAGGGCCGTCGAGATGGCCTGGGCGCTCTCGACGCCGAACTCGCGGGCCTCGTAGCTGGCGGTCGCGACCGCGCCGACGGTCTCGCCGGCCTCGTAGCCCATGCCGACGACGAGGGGCTCGCCGCGCAACTCGGGGTCGCGCAGTCGCTCACAGGAAGCATAGAAACAGTCGGCGTCGACGTGACAGACGATGCGATCCTCGTCGTCCTCGCGTTCGACGCCCGGCAACCGCGGGCCATCGGACATTCGTCTACCCGTCGGTTCGTGCGAACAGACGTGAACGTTGCGCCCCAATGGAGGGGACGGGGCCGTTCACGACGGTGGCGACTACACCTCGTAGGCCATCATCACTTCGTCGACGTACTCGTCGTCGATCGTGTAGTGATCCTTGCGGATCGCCTCGGTGTTCCACCCGTGTGCGGTCAGGAACTCGAGCGCGCCGTCGTTGACGACCGGCACGCTGTTGTAGACTTTGCGGTAGCCGTTGGCTTCGGCCCACTCGATTCCCCGCTGTAAGAGCGTGCTCCCGATGCCATGTCCCCGGTAGGCTTTGCGGACGCCGACGGTCTGCTGGGCGACTTCGCGAACCGGATCGACCTGGTGGAGATCGAGGTGAGTCCAGCCGACGACATCGCCGTCGACGGTCGCGACGAAGAATACCCGGGACTCCACTGCGTTGTGTCTGCTGACGGTGTCGTCGTACAGGAGCTGCTCGGCGATCGTCTCGGCGACGACGTAGGTCTCCTCTGCGGTGACGTCCCGGATGGTCTCGATGAGACCGTCGAAATCCTGCTGGCGCGCTGGCCGGACGGTGACGGTGAACTCGCCCAGGTCGTGCTTTTCGATGGCCCCGAACTCGAGTGCGATCCGGAGCGTCCCACCGTCCTCTTCGAGGTAGCCGTCCGTTTTCAGCTCCTCGAGCCGGTCCTGAAACTCCTCGGTCGGGAGCGAGACGACATCCCGAAGCTTGTGCCGTTCAACAGTCCCGTGTCGTTCGACGTACTCGTAGATTCGCCTGCTGGCGTCAGACGCAAACGTCGGCCGATCTATCGCGTCCATACGCACTGTATGGAGAGCCACTGCTTATTCCTTGTGTATTGATACCACATACCTAACTAGTCGTCGAGCGATCCGCTAGTGTCCCAGTCGCCGCAGCCGCCGAAAACGCGGTGTTAATTATAGCCGCGCCACTTCTTCCCGCACTCAGTACACTTGAAAAACCGCGTCGGCGGCTCGTCTGCCGAGGCGGTCTGCTTGAGGGTGTACCACGCCTCCTCGTTGCCACACTCGTCGCAGATCACGTCGGTCGCCTTCGGTTTGCCCTCGAAGTTCGCGTTCTCGTCGGATTCGATCACGTCATCGTCGGTCTGTGACTCGGTCGTGACGAACGCGTCTTCCTGCTCGCGATCCCGTTCGCTCGAGGCCCCACAGTCGTCGTTCGTACAGACCATGCGGTCGCCCTGGGCTTTCATCATCGAGCCGCAGTCGTCGCAGAATTGCATATCGGTCGACTACGGACTCGGCACGCAAAAACGCACCACTTCGTTCGATCCGTGTTAGTCCGGGCGCTCGAGTGCTTCGTCCTCGAGGACGAACGGACAATCTGCAACCCGAAACGTCGTCATCGACGGAACCGCGAGGATCTCGGACCCATCGCGGGTACACGCGAGAGCGGGTGGGTCCGCGAAGTGTTCACAGCCGTGGCAGTACGACCCCTTCTCGACCTCGCGGATCTCGCGATCGCCCGACCGGTCTGGAATCTCGGTCTCGGTCGCGTCGGGATCGTCGGTCTCGAGTTGCGCCCAGAGTTGGTCGGCGTCGAGTTCGTCACCATCGTTTCGGTCGAACGAATCGTCATGCGGCGTCGGTCGATCGCTCGGGTCCGCTTCGGTCTCGTCGATCAGGGCCTCGGTTTCGTCGTGGGTGAGTTCCGTTCCGTCCGCGTTGGCTGGGTCTTCGTCATCGTCGTGACTCGAGGTGTCGGTCATCGATCGTCGCCTCTGAACGCTGTCGGCCCCGCGACGCTTTCGCAAGCGTCAGTGCGGCCTGCGGATGTAGCGGCGGTGATCGTGACGGCCAGCCGGTCGTCGACCGTGGCTGGCAATGCAAACGAGACACCACCCTCGTCGTAGTTCTGGCCCGACATGCGTTCTCGTAGGAACATCAGTCGGATAAGCATTTGTGCCAGCGGGGCTCCGATCGCTGTCCGCATCCGGCGCTTCAGCGCTATCGAATCTTTCGAACGTTGCTGATGTCGAAGCCACCGTCGTGGATCTCGGTCTCGAACCGGACGATGTTCTCGTCCTCAAGTCGGGAGAGCACGCCGCGAAACTGCTCGACGACGAGCGTTCGGGACCGCTCGGAGCCTCCGGACTCCCACTCGAACAGCAGCGTGCCGTCGGTCGCCTCCTTGAGCCGCCCCAGATCGGTCGGCTCGAGGGGGTCCGAGTTGATCAGCAACAAGATCACGCCGCCCCAGCGGTGTGACGCCCGTTTGAGCCCTTTCAACAGGACGGTCAGATCCGAGAGATCGAGTCGATCGTCGGCCAGCGCGATGAGGTCGGTCAGCGAGTCGATCACGACGAGGTTACCCGTCGCGTGTTCGGTCAGGTAGTCACCCAGCGCTTCGAGGACGTCGGTGCGCTCGTTATGCGTGCCGAGTTCGGTGATGTCGGCCATCCCGTCGGCGTACCAGTCGGTCGGGACCGGCGTCAGTTGGAAGTACTCCTCGGCGAGTTCGACGAAGGAGACGTCGTCCACCCCCGACCGGACCAGGTCCTCGTCCATGACGACTTCCATCTCGTCGACGATGGCGCGTCGTTCGTCCGTAAACGAGACGTAGTGGACGGCGTCAGGGACCGTCACTTCCGGCTCGAGGTCGCCGTAGTAGAGGTCGAACAGGTCGGCGTCGGTTTCGACGAGGCCGTTCATCGCGGCGCTGGTGTAACAGAACTCGCGTGCGCCGGCTCCGGATTCACCGGCGAGCAAGACGACGCTCCCCACGGGTGCGCCACCGCCGATGATCCGGTCGAGCCGCGAGATTCCAAGCGGCATCCGCTCCATACGGGTTCGTTCGGTCGGATCGGCTTACCAATTGTGGGCCAACGTTTTACCAAGGGACATCGCAAGCGAGGCGCTGTGTCCCTCGGTAAAAGGTTGCTCAAAAACCTCCTCTCTCCCTTACAGGTCGGCTGTCGGCCCGCTCGCTCAGCCTGTCTCACGGCCTTTGGCCGCTCGACTGTTCGCGGTGCGTCGGGCACGGCTTCGCTCGCGGATGCACCACTCTACTACTGCTCCGCTATCTGCGACTATCGCTGTTCGTCGTCCGTCCGAACGCGAGCCCCGGTTCGTGCCGCTTCTGTGAGAATTACTCGTCCCTCGAGCCCGCGCTCGGCGAGTGCGTCTCGCGCCGCGGCCTCGGCTTCCGCGGCGTGGGCAACGTCGGTGACGCCGTAGACGACGGGCCCCCACGACGACTGGCCGACGCCCGACAGCACCGGACAGCTCTCGAGCGATTCGACGAGCGCGCCCGCAGGCGGCCGAAAGACACCGCCCTGCGCGTCGGCGTACCAGACGCCGTTCTTGCGACCGATTTCCGCGATCGCCTCGCCGAAGGCCTCGAGCCGGCCCGCGGCGGCGGCTGGCAGTAGTTTCCGGATGACGACGCAGGCGATCTCGTCGGCGACGGCGGGATCGGCGCGTTCGACGACCGCGCGCATACTCGCATCCTCGTCGTCGCCGCTGCGACCGGGGTCGGCGTCGGGAACGACGACGAGGAATCGCCACTCTTTGGGCAGGTCGTGGCGGGCGACGACCGGCGGGACCGTCCAGTCGCCTTCGGCCGGTGGCTCGGTGGTAAACCGGTTCGTCGGGTGGCCGGCGTCGACGACGAACCCCCCCTCCTCGAAGGTCGCGACGCCGACGCCGCTGCGACCGCCCCGCCCCATCGCCGGGGCGTGTTCGCGGACACGTGGCTCGAGGCCGTGGGCCCGCGCCGTCGCCGTCAACACGGTCAGCGCCAGCTGGGTGCCGCTGCCTAAGCCGACGTGGCGGGGCAGCGATTCCTCGAGCGTGACCGCGACGCCGGGAACGGAGAGCACGTCCGCGGCTCGGCGTGCGTATCTGTCGACCAGCGGATCGTCGGTCGCGATGTCGGCGGCCGGTTCGGCGATGACGGTCACCCGCGGCTCCTCGAGGCCGACGCCGATGCCGCCGTAGAGACGCTCGCGGGCGAGCGAGAGGTTCTGGAAGCCAACGTGGAGTCGTGCGCCCACGCTGACGGTCGCGGTCGTCATGATCGGTATCTTGCTCCCGGCTATGGAGGCCCCCGGGAAGGGGGTTTCGACGGTGGCAACGACTGACGACGGCTCGCCAGCGGGACAGTTCGGGAAGGCGAACCGAACGACATTCCCGGGTCTCGATCCGAACGCGTTCGGTAGAACCGCTGTCCCGGGAAGGGCTGACCGAGAAGGGGTGACTTATGCCCTTTCAACGTAAGGTCTGACTATGAGCGGCGATAGCGAGTTCGACTATGGCAAAGACGAGGCATTGCGGAGCCGCGAGGTGACCGAGGGCGCAGAGAAGGCCCCACACCGCGCGATGTTCCGTGCGATGGGATTCGACGACGAGGACTTCGGTGCGCCGATGATCGGCGTGCCGAACCCGGCAGCGGACATCACGCCGTGTAACGTCCACCTGGACGACGTCGCCGAGTCCGCGCTCGACGGGATCGACGAGGCCGGCGGGATGCCCATCGAGTTCGGGACGATCACGATCTCGGACGCGATCTCGATGGGGACAGAAGGGATGAAAGCCTCGCTGATCTCCCGCGAGATGATCGCCGACTCCGTCGAACTGGTCTCCTTTGGCGAGCGCATGGACGGGCTGGTCACCATCGGCGGCTGTGACAAGAACATGCCCGGAATGATGATGGCCTCGATCCGGACGGACCTCCCCAGTGTCTTCCTCTACGGTGGCTCGATCATGCCCGGCGAACACGAGGGCCGCGAGGTCACCGTCCAGAACGTCTTCGAGGGCGTCGGGGCCGTCGCCGACGGCGAGATGTCCAACGAAGAACTCGACGAGATGGAGCGCCACGCCTGTCCCGGCGCGGGCTCGTGTGGTGGGATGTTCACCGCCAACACGATGGCCTCGATCTCGGAGGCACTCGGCTTTGCCCCGCTGGGCAGCGCCAGCCCGCCCGCCGAGGCCGAGTCGCGCTACGACGTCGCCCGCGAGGCCGGCGAACTGGCCGTCGAGGTCGTCGAAGCACAGCGCAAGCCCTCCGACTTCCTCACCAAGGAGTCCTTCGAGAACGCCATCGCGCTGCAGGTCGCCATCGGCGGCTCGACCAACGCCGTCCTCCACCTGCTGGCGATGGCCGCTGAAGCCGGCATCGACCTCGAGATCGAGGAGTTCGACGAGGTCAGCCAGCGCACCCCCAAGATCGCCAACCTCCAGCCCGGCGGCACGCGGGTGATGCAGGACCTCCACGAAGTCGGTGGCGTCCCGGTCGTCCTGAATGCCCTCTACGAGGCCGACCTGCTCCACGGCGACGCGCTGACCGTCACGGGCAACACGATCGGCGAGGAACTCGAGCGCCTCGACCCGCCGTCGATCGACGAGCTCGACGCCGAGTTCCTCTACACCGTCGACGAGCCCAAAGACGAGCAGGGTGCCATCCGCATCCTGACCGGCAACCTCGCACCCGGCGGCTCCGTCCTCAAGGTGACTGGCGACGACGACCTCCACCACGAAGGCCCCGTCCGCGTCTTCGAAGACGAGGAAAACGCCATGCAGTACGTCCAAGAGGGACACGTCGAAACCGGCGACGTGATCGCCATCCGCAACGAAGGGCCACAGGGCGGGCCCGGTATGCGCGAGATGCTGGGCGTCACAAGCGCGGTCGCCGGCCAGGGCCACGCCGAGGACGTCGCGCTCATCACCGACGGTCGCTTCTCCGGTGCGACGCGCGGGTTCTCGATCGGCCACGTCGCCCCCGAGGCGTTCGCCGGCGGCCCGATCGGCCTCATCGAGGACGGTGACGTGATCACCATCGACATCGAAGACCGCACGCTCGAGGTCGATCTCACGGACGAGGAACTCGAGGCGCGCCGCGAGGAGTGGGACCAGCCCGATCCCAACTACGAGACCGGCGTCTTGGCGAAGTTCGGCCGTGACTTCGGATCGGCGGAAAACGGTGCCGTGACCAACCCCGGCGTCAAAGACGACTAAGCGCGACGCTCGAGTGCCCTCGATGCCGCGGGTGCCGGTCGAAGCCGTTCCCCTTCCATTTCCTGCACGGGTCTTTCCCGCCGTTGTGAACGATTACCAGCTAGATACACAGATGTGCAAATACTGCCTCGAGTGTGGCTGGCACTGCAGTACTGCTGACGGTTACACGGAAAAAGAGGTCTCCGAGAAGGCGATCGAGCACTTCGTCGAGACGGGACACACCGTCGAGTCGCTCCGGTTGCCGCCGCCGGTCGTCCTCGAGAATTGACACCGTCCGCAACCCGAGCTTATCCGCGCCGCTCGAGAATTCGGTCGATGATCAGTCGCGTCGAGAGCAGCTGGTCGCCGTCGGTCGGCTCGCCGGGGCTTGCCCTGCGAACCTCGCAGTCGATGCCGCGGCGCTCGAGTTCCGAGCGAATCGCCTCGTCGTCGTGGTGCTGGTCGTGACCGAGTGCGATCACGTCGGGATCGAGTTCCTCGATCGGGACGAAGATGTCTTCTTCGTGGCCAAGGATTGCCTCGTCGACGGCCTCGAGTGCGTCGACGACATCGCGTCGCTGTGTCGCGGGACAGATGGGTTTCGCCTTGTGGTCGACGTTTGCCTTGCGGGCGACGATGACGTACAGTTCGTCGCCCATCGCGGCAGCCTCCTCCAGATAGTGGACGTGGCCAGGGTGGAGGATGTCGAAGGTCCCCTGTGCGATAACCGTCCGCGTCATGACTGTCTCACGCTCGGTTCCGTCGTCGGTCGGGATGGCATCGTCTCGAGCATACAAGATCTCATCATCGCAGTTCCTCGTCGATATCCGCCTGCGTGAAATCGAAGAAGTCCTCGGTCTCTGGCAACTCGACGTCGAGGACGTTCAACTGGGTCGGGCTGCCCTGGGAGTCGAAGGCTTTCCAGTCCGTTCGGCGGTAGGGCGCGCCGATGATGACGTGGACGCTGCCCCGACCGAACGTGTCCAGGTCCGCGTTACTCGGGCTGATCACGCCGTTGGGATGGGAATGAATGCTTCCCAGTGCCTTCACGTCGTTTGGAATCTGGTTCGTCTTGACCGTCGCGCTGACGCTGTTGGTCTCAGTGCCCGGCACCACGAGGATGTCCGTGATAACCAGACCGTCGCGATCGAGGTCCAGACGGGCCGCCTCGGTCCCCCGGAGAAACCCCATGTACTCGTTTGGATGGGTTTCCTCGGAGGACTCGAGGGCGAACTCGAGGGTTTCCTCGGCAATGCCGAGGATCTCGCTCGAGCGAAACAGCGAATCGAACAGCCCCATGTCACTCCCTGGGGCTTTGCGAGTGCTAAACGTTCCGATGCCGCTGGCTCCCGATCCCGTTCGCTGGCCCAAGACAAACCGTGTGGGCTATCCCCCATCGGGGGCGGCGTTCATCGAAATGAGCCCGTCGATCTCGCCGCGTAGCACCACCTCGTCGTCTTCGTCGGTGCAGACCGCCGAACTCTCCACGTCGTAGTAGCCGTCATGTTCGGTCACCGACTCGAGACGCACCGTACAGGAGATCCGGTCGCCAGTGTAGACTGGCTGGACGAACTCGAAGGTCATGCTCCGTGCGAGATAGCGGAGGTCGCCGCCGATCTTCGTCGGCAGCGTCGCGGTGAGCAGCCCCTGAACGGTCAGCCGACCCAGTTCGTCGGGCTCGGTGTGGATCGGCTGCTGGTCGCCCGAGAGTTCGCCGAACTCGCGAACGTCCTCGTGATCGAAGGTCCGTTCGAACGTGTACTCGTCGCCCGCTTCGGGCGGGTGTGACACATCCATGCACGGATAGTGCCGATGGGTGCTCTTGTAGCTACTGTTCACTGCGACCTCGAGACCGGCGACTCGAGGTGCCATCCCTTCTTGACAAGGGTTATACGCGACCGCCTCCAACCAGCAGATCAAGATGACACGTGACTCCGCCGGGGAACCCGGCGCAGACGACGGGGATTCCGTCGTCTACGATCTCGCTCCTGACTGTACCGCCGAAGATGTCGAGCAAGACCGTCCCTATCTCGCCGAAATCAACGGTATCGTCGACTACGGCGTCTTCGTCGATCTCTCCGATTCCGTCTCCGGGCTCGTCCACGAGTCCGTCCTCGAGGGCACCTACGCCGTCGGCGACGAACTCGTCGTCGAACTCGAGAGCGTCCGTGAGAACGGCGATATGGCCTTCGAACCCGTCGATATCGACGACTACTCGGTCGAAGAAGTCGGCCACGACTACTCGCTGACCGGCACCCACCGCCTCGAGGACAACCTCGGCGAACAGATCCACCTCGAGGGCGAGGTCACACAGGTCAAACAGACCGGCGGCCCGACGATCTTCCACGTCGCCGACGAGAACGGCGTCGTGCCCTGTGCTGCCTTCGAGGAGGCCGGCGTTCGTGCCTACCCCGCCATCGAGATCGGCGACGTCGTTCGCGTCACCGGCGCGCCGGAACACCGCGAGGACTCGGTCCAGATCGAGGTCGACGGCCTCTCGAAACTTGAGGGCGAGGACGCCGCCGAGGCTCGCGAACGGCTCGAGGACGCCCTCGAAGCCCGCGCCGAACCCCATGAGGTCGCCCCACTGATCGACTGGCCAGCGTTCGAGAAACTGCGCCCCAATCTCGAAGAAGTCGCCCGGCTGCTCCGCCGGACAGTGCTGGAGGGCCGCCCCATCCGCGTGCGACACCACGCCGACGGCGACGGGATGTGCGCCGCCGTCCCCGTCCAGATCGCTCTCGAGCGCTTTATCGCCGACGTCCACGAAGACGAGGACGCACCGCGCCACCTCATCAAGCGCCTGCCCGCGAAAGCGCCGTTCTACGAGATGGAAGACGCGACGCGTGACCTGAACTTCGCGCTCGAGGACCGCGAGAAACACGGCCAGCAACTCCCCCTTCTGTTGATGCTGGACAACGGCTCGACGGCAGAGGACGTCCCGGCCTACGAGACGCTGGCCCACTACGACATCCCGATCGCGGTCGTCGACCACCACCACCCCGACCCCGATGCCGTCGAGGACCTGCTCGACGCCCACGTCAATCCCTACCTCCACGACGAGGACTACCGGATCACGACGGGCATGCTCTGTGTCGAACTCGCGCGGATGATCTACCCCGATCTCACCGACGAACTTCGTCACATTCCCGCCGTCGCCGGCATCTCGGACCGCTCGAAGGCCGACGCGATGGACGACTACCTCGAGCTCGCTGCCGAAGAAGGCTACGACGAGGATCGTCTCCAGGACGTCAGCGAGGCGCTCGACTACGCCGCGTTCTGGCTCCGATATAACTCCGGCGACCAGCTGATCGAAGACCTGCTCCAGATCGCCAGCGATGACGAAGCGCGCCACCGCGAACTGGTCGAGTTCTTCGCCGAGCGCGGTCGCGAAGAAGTCGACGAACAGCTCGAGGCCGCGATGCCCCATCTCGAGCACGAGACGCTCGATAACGGCGCACACCTCTACCGGATCGACGTCGAGAACTACGCCCACCGGTTTACCTACCCCGCACCGGGCAAGACCACCGGCGAGATCCACGACCGCAAGATCGAGGAGACCGGTGACCCGGTGATCACGGTCGGATACGGCCCAGACTTCGCCGTGCTCCGCAGTGACGGCGTCCGCCTCGACATCCCCAACATGGTCTCGGAACTCGAGGCCGAGATCGCGGGCGGCGGCGTCTCCGGCGGCGGCCACCTCGTCGTCGGTTCGATCAAGTTCGTCTCCGGCAAGCGCGAGGAAGTCATCGACGCCTTGGTCGAAAAGATGGCCGAGGCAGACATCGACGAAGCGCTCTCGAGTGCGGCCCCGATCGACGACTGACGTACACACCGTTCTACGCCTGCTTTTCGACGCGCCCGTCCGACAGTCAGACAGCCACAGGTTTCACGGAGCTGATGGGTATCTATCCGAAATAGCCCGGCTGCGACGGGAGCGACGCCGATGACACTCGGCCTCTGAGGTCAAACGCTACACGTCAGCCGTCCAGTGGAAGGAAACGTGGCTGTCGAGCAGCGGCTGGACACGGAAGGCAAAAATCGAGGGACGATTGGAGGCTGATACAGGTGCCGGCACTACTGCCGGGAGTCAGTATGATGCGTAGTCAGTTCTCGAGGGGCCAGTGCTCGCGTTAGTCAGCGCCCTGGCGCGGCATGTAGCCACAGTCGGCACAGACGAGCGACTCGTAACGGGCCGAGAGCTCGCTCGAGCAGTTGGGGCAGTGGTATTCGGCGTCAGGTGAACGCTGTGCGATTGCCATGTATGAGCCGACGAAGCGAGCGTTAATAAGCCCGTTCATTCTGAGAATGAAAGTGTATTGTAGGCCTAGAACACACCTCGAGAGCGGAAATCCGTGCACATCGGTGACAGTGTCCCCATCCGTGGTCGGCGGTAGGCAGCCGTCAACCGTGTGACGATCGGCGGGCCGAACTGACGTCAGAACTGGTAGCGGCGCTCGTCGTCCATCGACGGATACTGGTCTGCGCCGGTCATCTCCTCGAAGGTCATCCCCGAGAGGTATTCGTCGTAGGTCACGTCGTAGGCCGTCCGCAGCTGGAAATCGAGTTTGCCGGTGTCGACGGTCGACTGAAAGAGCATGTGGATCGCCCGGCGGACGAGTTCGTCAGTCTCCTCGGGCTCGAGGGCCGTCTCGAGCAAGGCGAGTTCGTTTCGCGTCTCGCGGTCGAGCGAGACGGCCAGTTCGTCGCCAATGTCCGAATACGAGTCCGTCACGTCGTCGGTCAGGTCATCGAGACTCATACGGGAGGGGACTCGAGCGGGCCGGATAGGCCTTTCCAGTCGCGACGACGGCGGACGGTCGCGCTCGGCGGGCAGGCGCAGGTGGCGACCCCGCCGACGAAGTGCGACACCCACTTACAGCCGACAGTCCAACTCCCGCCGATGACAGCAGAGGCCCAAGAGTGGGGGGTTCCCGACGATCTCGAGGCCGTTCGCGAGGCGCTAATCGCGTGGTACGAGGCCGACCATCGCGACTTTCCGTGGCGACAGACCGACGATCCCTACGCGATCCTCGTCAGCGAGGTGATGAGCCAGCAGACCCAACTCGGTCGCGTCGTCGAGGCCTGGAACGCTTTCCTCGAGCGCTGGCCGACGACTGCCGATCTGGCCGATGCCGACCGCGCGGATGTCGTCGGCTTCTGGACGGGCCACAGCCTCGGGTACAACAATCGGGCGAAATACCTCCACGAAGCCGCCCAGCAGGTCGAAACTGAGTATGATGGCGAGTTCCCCGAAACGCCCGACGAACTGCAGGAGTTGATGGGTGTCGGGCCATACACCGCCAACGCGGTCGCGAGTTTCGCGTTCAACAACGGCGACGCGGTCGTCGATACGAACGTCAAACGCGTGCTCTATCGGGCCTTCGACGTGCCGGACGACGACACGGCTTTCGAAGAAGCCGCCAACGACCTCATGCCAACCGACCGTTCGCGGGTCTGGAACAACGCCGTCATGGAACTGGGTGGCGTCGCCTGCGAGGGGACACCGCGCTGTGACGAGGCTGGCTGTCCGTGGCGCGAGTGGTGTGGTGCCTACGCCAGCGGCGATTTCACCGCACCCGACGTTCCCACCCAGCCGAGTTTCGAGGGAAGCCGCCGGCAGTTCCGCGGTCGCGTGATCGCCACGCTGCGAGAGTACGACGAACTCGAGCTCGATACACTCGGGCATCGGGTTCGCGTCGACTACACACCAAACGGCGAGTACGGTCGCGAGTGGCTCGAGGGGCTGCTCACTGATCTCGAGTCGGATGGACTCGTCGAACTCGACCGCGATGAGGCCAGCCTCGTCGCGCGGCTCCGCCGGTAAGCCGTCACAGGTAGCGAGAAGAAACGCCGCACAGCCTGTATTCCCTGTCAGCCAATTTTTTCGTTGGCTGTTCTGATCAAGGATACGGGGCTACTTGTAAGTAACCGGTACTTACAGGAAGTGAGAACGGTTGATAAATCACGGTCCGCTCACTGCCCTCGGAAATGATTGGTTGCGTATGATTTAGCAGCCAGAGACACACTATTGCTGAGTGACAACTGTCGGCTGCCGCCGAAGGCCCCCCAGAAGTGCTGAATGAATCCGGCGAAGAGTCACGCAAACATGACAGTCGTTGGAATTGGGTGGCGGGAAAGGCTACCGGAAACCAAATCCGTCTATACGTCACCGTGGTGGGCTTCGGTGATGACCACAGTCGTCGAACTCGAGATTCCGGCTGCGCGGCTCGGCTTCGCCCGGACGTTCGATCGAGTGTCGACGTTCGAGTTTCAGGTTGGTGGGATGATCGGTGGGTCGGCACCGCTCGTCTGGACGAACGGGCCGGATCACGAGACAGTCAAGCAAGCGCTCGAGGACGACCCTTCGGTCGAAGTCGTTGCGAGCGTCGCCGACGATAAGCGCTCCGCGACGGACGAGAGTGCAGTCACGAGCCAGAACGATCGCTGGCTGTTCCGACTCGAGTTTGGAGACGGCGTGAAACTGTTCGAACAGATCGTCACCGAGAACGACGGCGCGATCCTGACGGCACGTGGTGCCGACGGGCGGTGGGTGGTGAAGTTGCTCTTTCACGACCGGGAATCGGTGTCGGCGTGTCACGAGTTGCTCGAGCAATACGAGTTTCGGGCCACCGTCACTCGGATTAGCGGCGTCGACGATCTCGCGCGGGCACAGACTCCTCTGACCGAAACGCAGTACGAGACTATCTGTAAGGCCCACGAGCTCGGCTACTTCGACGTTCCGAGGGGAGTAACGCTCAAAGAGTTAGCCGCGGAACTAGACATTTCACATCAGGCGCTGTCGGAACGGCTCCGGCGAAGTCACGCTGCCCTCGTCAGCGCCGAACTGTCCGAACGAACCGCACCGATAGAGATCGACCGGTAACACTGTCTTGGACTCGCAGTGCCACTGTCTACGTGGCCGGAAGCTTGCAGCCTGCCGTGAGCGTGTATCGGCGTCGCTGAACTCACTGCCGGGGGTTTCTACTAGCTTCACTCTATCGGGCTATTTAGCACACATATGTTTCACTTCTTGGCCAAGTCGCCATAATTGGTCTAACGAATAGATTTATTGCTGGACAGAACAATAGTCAACTGTCGGCGTGGTGCCGACCGCTCGATCACCGAGACATGCGGCGCGTATCGGTGGATCACCCATGCTCAATCACATCACGGTCCGCGGTCATTCGTGGCTGTATGATCGCGTTAGTGCTGAACTCATCGCGGGTCGGCTCACGACCCGTCTCCAGCGTTCTCACGGTGAAATAGAGGTCATGATTGTACGAGTGCGTAGTTTTATTTGTTAACCGAGAATACTATTATCCGAGAACTCGCGTGATCGGACAGAGTCGAACGGATGCAGTCAGTGAATCGCCGCGAGCATCCGAGTCGATCGGGAGTTCGTCTGCGCTGTCACTCGACGACATTTACCATCTGCTTCAAACACAACGTCGGCGGGACGTGCTTCGATACCTTCGGACTGCGGACGATCGGGTTCGGTTGCGCGAACTCGCCGAACAGGTTGCCGCCTGGGAGCAAGAGACGACCGTCGACAACCTGAGTTCCGACGAACGCCAGCGCGTCTACATCTCGCTGTATCAGTCACACCTCCCGAAACTCGACAATCACGGCATCGTCGACTACGACAAGGACCGCGGCTGGGTCGAGCCGACACCCCGTGCCGAGCAACTTCACCCGTATCTCGAGCCACCGTCTGCGTCCCAGTCGCCCGATCGGTGGCCACGACGGTACGCGGGAGCGATCGTTTGCTGTGGACTGGGTCTCGCGGCGGTCACCGCAGGGTTCGGCCCGTCCGCCGGACTCGTCGGCGCATGGGTCGTCCTCGTCGCGTTCGCGATTGTTACGAGCGCGCACGCGTGGTCGACTGGTGCGTTCGATCGCTATCTGACCAATTGAGACCGAGTCCTGTCAGTCTGAGTCCGCCGGCCAAGCGTTAAGTATTGGTTTGTGGTAGCGAGTGACATGGCATCAACAGAGACGCTCGAGTTCGGTCACGCAGACCGCAAACAGATCTACGAGTACGTCGAACGACGCGGAGCGGTCGATCCGGAGGAGACACGGAACGACCTCGGCCTCGATCCCGGCGGGTTCCGCCATCACGTCGCGATCCTCAAGCGAGACGGACGGCTCGAAGAGAAAGACGGCACGCTCCGGGTCGCGCTCGAGGCGGGCACGGAAGAGGAGTACGTCGACGATGACCTCGAATTTCATATCCGACCGGCGCGCCAGGAGGACCTGACGGGGATCGTCGGGGCGATCAGACAGGTCGCCGAGGAGAAAACGTACATCGTCGCCGAGACCGTCGCAGACGAGATCGACCACGAGAGCGCCTTACTCCGGCACAACGAGATCGAGTCGCGGATGTTTTTCGTCGCAACCGTCGACGACGACGTCGTCGGCTGGGTTCACCTCCACGCGCCGGAACTCGAAAAACTGAGCCACACCGCCGAACTCACCGTCGGGGTCATCGAGGAGTACCGCGGACACGGTGTCGGTGCACACCTTCTCTCGCGGGGCCTCGAGTGGGCTGGCGCCAACGGCTACGAAAAGGTCTACCAGAGCGTCCCCTCGGCCAACGAGGAGGCGATCGCGTTCCTCGAGCGCCACGGCTGGGAGACCGAAGCGGTCCGTGAGGACCACTACAAGCTCGAGGGCGAGTACGTCGACGAAGTGATGATGGCCGTCGAACTCTAGGGTCGAGACTGCGCCCTGCTCGTTCGAGCCGCCATCGTCGGAATCGAAAGGTAGTTTTCCCGCACTCTGCTACGGAGAGCCATGCTTTCGATCGCACTTGCCGGGAAGCCAAACGCCGGCAAGTCCACGTTCTACACGGCGGCGACGATGGCAGATGTAGACGTCGCCAACTATCCCTTTACGACGATCGACGCCAACCGTGGGGTCAGCTACGTTCGGACTGAGTGTCCCTGTCTCGAGCGCGACGAGCGCTGTAACGCCGATAACTGCGAGGACGGCAAGCGCTACGTCCCGATCGAACTCTTAGACGTGGCGGGGCTCGTCCCGGGTGCCCACGAAGGGAAGGGGCTGGGCAATCAGTTCCTCGACGAACTGACGAACGCGGACGTCATCGTCAACGTCGTTGATGCCTCCGGGGGGACAAACGAAAAGGGCGAACCCGTCGATATCGGCGAGCACGATCCCCTCGAGGACATCGACTTCATCGAGGAGGAGATGGATCTCTGGCTGGCGGGCATCGTCGAGCGCAACTGGGAGTCCGTCGAGCGCAAGTCCCGCTCGCCCGACTTCGACATCGACGACGCGCTGGCGGAGATGCTCTCGGGCTTTGGCGCCTCGCCGAAACAGATCGCCATGGTCCTCCGCGATCTGGACTATCCCGACGACCCGATCCAGTGGGAGGACGAACATCGCGAGGCGCTTGCGCGTGACGTCCGCCAGCGCACCAAACCGATCGTCGTCGCGGCGAACAAGATCGACATCGCCCCCGAGGAAAACGTCGAACGCCTGCTCGAGCTGGACAAGCCCGTCATTCCGACCACCGCGGAGGGCGAACTCGCGCTCCGCCGGGCCGCCGACAACGGGCTCGTCGACTACGACCCCGGCGACGAGACGATCGCGATCGGCGACGATGTCAACGACGCCCAGCGCGACGCGCTCGAGGATCTTGCGGACACGATGGCCGAGTGGAACGGCACTGGCGTTCAGGCTGCACTCGACTACGCGGTCTACGACCTGCTCGAGCACATCACCGCCTACCCGGTCGAGGACGCCGCGAAGTGGTCCGACGGCAGCGGCAACATTCTGCCCGACGCATTCTTGCTCCCCGACGGCTCGACGCCGGTCGATCTCGCCTACGCGGTCCACTCCGACATCGGCGACGGCTACCTGCACGCCGTCAACGCCAAGTCGAATCGGGAGGTGGGAGAGGATTACGAACTCGAGGAGGGCGATGTGATCAAGATCGTAAGTACTAATTGACAATATTCCCACAAGACGGACTCTGCGTTTTAATCGGACGTACCGATCAATACTGGTAAGTCACAGAACAGCCAGCGAAGAACAAAGTATATATTTTCATAATTCCAACACTTAGGGAGTGGCCGCTACACAACGTGACCTCATCGACCGAATCGGGCGGATTCTCGTCGTAGCAGTACTCATTTACGCAACCGCATTTGCTATCGCGTACCTCGTGGGGATGCTCCAGATGAGTATTCATCCGCTGCTTCTGTTGGTTCTCAGTATTGCCATTGTTGTGGGGGGCTGGAGATATACTACCATCAACAGCCAGAGAAATCCTTCCTCTAACGGACGTAGTAGCAGATTCAATACCGTTTCCATTTGGAGTAACCGCGAAGATCGAATCGGACCAAAACGGCGATTATAGGGTGTGTCCACTATGTGCACAGCATCCGTGATCAAGTTCGTGAGCACGAATTGACGATCGGCCCACACGTCGGATCGCTATCGCTCTCTCCGTTACCGTCGAGTGTAGTGATTTTCTGAGCGAGAAACACGCGCTCGAGAATTAAGTACTGGGCAGCGAAACGAGACAAATATGGCATCCACCACACAGCATTCCCGCGCTTCGTTTCTCGTCTCGACATGAACGCTCGTCGTAATCGCCATCTGAGTGCCATCGTTGGGACGTTTCTGATCCTCATCGCTGGTGGGGCGGCCCTCTTTTGGGAGAGCCTGAGTGAAACGCCGGTGCTGCTTGCTGCTCGGTCAGGTGACGTTACTGGGACTGGCTGGCTGCTGCGATATCATCGCTGCGACCGACACACGACTGACCGACCGCTGGGCGTGGTATCAATGGAGTGGTCTCGGAAACGTCTTGCTTGGACTGGCACTCCCGCTCGGGTTCGTGGGGAGCGATAACGGCCTCGTCTTCGCTGTCGTGGCCGGCATCGGTGGCCTCTCGTTAGTGGCAATGGGTATCGACATGCTCGTATACCACGGGACGTACACCCGTGGTGAGCGACTCGACCGAAACGGTGTCTAGCCGGGTGGTTCGCAACTCCGCGCGATCCGAACGCGAGCGCGAACAGTCGCACTCACTCCCCAGTCGATAGGGCTCGCTCCGTCTCGATGTTACCGGCGCTCGTGGCGAATTGTTTGATGATCTTCTCCTCGGCCCGGTGAAGGGTTTCGCTACACGTCGACTTGGCGAGATCGACATCGGCAGCGAGTTCCGTCAGCGTCGCTTGGCGTGGCGTGTCGTAATAGCCCAGTTCGATCGCACGCTGGACGAGCGCGGTCTGTTTCTCGCTCAACAACTGTGTCGTTTCGATGCGGTGCGTGACGGACTGTACCTCAAAGGAAATCTCGAACTCGCGTAATTGATCTGCAAGCAGGGAGAGCCGTTCTCGTGACGCAGTGATCTCCCAGTCGACCACGCCGTCAGCGACAGTAAACGGTAACTCGAGTGGCGTCCCGGCTTCTCGAACCGGGAACAAGAGTATCGGCGACGACGTCTCGAACTGTGCGAGGACGCTGTCGTCCGTTCGCTGGAGCAGATCGATGTTCGTGACGTCGTCGTAGCTGCCCATCGTTTGCATGACAGCGCCGATATTCGAATGTCTGATCTCGGTGAGTGCAACACCGCCCATCTCTTTGGGAAATGCGGTGAGAATCTCGAAAACGGCATCTGGATACTCCCGGGAGAGTTCCCCGATCCAAATCCGGTCAGGGATCGTTATCCTCATCTCAGCACTGGGCATGGCGGTCGATACGGGACACTGCTGTGTATCAGTGTGGTCGAACATATTCGGGTATGGTGGGAGCAGCGGGAGCGACGAGCGCTCGCCGGACCGGGGCCGACAACACCGTCAACGGTAAGCCGTCGCCACGGTTTGTTCCCTGCATGGCAACGGTCTCGCTGTCACGGCGGTTCGACGCGGATCCGGAGACGCTCCGCGAGCGCATCACTGACGTCGAGCCGTTCATGTACGGGGCCAACTTCGACGCCGTCGATCGGACGGGAACCACGCTAACACTCGAGAACAGCGTCGGTCTCGCGACGATCGAGCTCGAACTCGAACTCGTCGACGATCCGGATGCCGTGCTCGCCTACGAGCAGCGTGACGGCATCTTCGATGAGATGACGACACGATACGAACTGACGCCACATGGCGACCAAACGGAACTGATGGCGACGACTGTCTTCGAAGTCGACATCGCGCTTGTGGGACTGCTTCTGGATGCGACGGTTATCAAGCGACAGCGACGACGGGAACTCACCGCACAGTTCGACTATCTCGCGGAAACCATCTGAAGAGCATACAGAACGACGATCCTGAGAGAGACTATCGTGGATCGTCTACTGCGATAGCGCTCTCACACTGGTATAATAGTAACAACTGAACCGAGTGACACACCGATTGCATCGTCCGCGGGTCTCGCTCGCGGCGCTCGCTCCGAGCCGCGATCCCGTCGTGCGATCGGGTGTGCAGTGACGGTCAGTGGCTACGATAGCTGCTGCGACCACTGATTTCAGTTTTCAGATTGTCAGTCACGCGATCTGATCTTCGTACTCGTCGGCCGTCAACAGCTCCTCGAGTTCGTCAGTGTCGTCCGGGTCGATCTCGAGCATCCAGCCGTCGCCAAAGGGGTCCTCGTTGACGAGTTCGGGGGCGTCGAACAGGTCGTCGTTGACCGCGACGACCTCGCCGGTGACGGGTGCGTAGAGGTCGGACACGGCTTTGATCGATTCGACGACGCCGAACTCACCTTCCTGCTCGAGGTCGTCGCCCTCATCGGGGAGTTCGACGAAGACCACGTCGCCGAGTTCGTCCTGGGCGAAATCGGTGATGCCCACGCGGACGACGCCGTCTGTCTCGAGTGCCCACTCGTGCGATTCCAGGTACCGTCTCTCGTCGGGAACGTCGAAGCTCATGTTATACTGTGTCAATGAAGGGGGTGGTCTCAACTCTTGCCTTTTTCGACTGGCCGCGGACGACGACCTGCAGCGTCGTGCCGGGCTCGGCGTATTCGACCGGCACGTAGCCGAGTCCGATCGGCTGTGCTAAGGTCGGGCTCATCGTCCCGCTGGTGACGGTGCCGATGACCCGGCTCTCGGTGGTCGTGATGTCGTAGCCGTGGCGGGGGACGCCGCGGTCGATCAGCTGGAAGCCGACGAGCCGTTCGTCGACGCCCGCCTCGTCGATCTCCGCCAGAGCGTCTCGGCCCACGAACTCGGTTTCGAGCGCGACGGTAAAGCCGATGCCGGCCTCGTAGGGCGTCCGTGGGGCGGTCTCGTGATCGAAGTCCTGCCCGGCGAGCAACAGGCCGGCCTCGATGCGCAGCGTATCGCGGGCGCCGAGCCCGCAGGGCTGGCAGTCGAATGCCGTCCAGATCTCCTCGGCTGCGGTCGAGGGAACGATCAGCTCGAAGCCGTCTTCGCCGGTGTAGCCCGTTCGGGCTGTCCAGCAGTCGACGCCATCGATCGTCGCGTACTGGGCCTCGAAGCGCGCGAGGTCGGTGACCGACTCGTCAGCGACGTCCTCGACCAGCCCGGGCGCGTTCGGTCCCTGAACGGCGAACATGGCGTACTCGTCGGTTTGGTTGTCGACGGTCGCCTCGAGGTCCCACTCGTTGCGGTAGCTGAGCCACCGTTCGTGGGTCGACTCGTCGGTGCCGGCGTTGGGGACGAACAGGTAGGTCGCCTCGCCGTCCTCGTCAGGCAGTCGGTAGACGACGGTGTCGTCGATGATGATCCCGTCCTCGTCGGTGATCGCGGCGTACTGGGAGTCGCCGACCGCGAGCCGGGTGACGTCGTTCGACGTCAGCCGTTGCATCAGCTCCGTCGCGTCCGGGCCGGTGACGTGAATCTGGCCCATATGCGAGACGTCGAAGATGCCAACGTCCTCCCGAACGGCCGCGTGCTCGGTCTGGATCGAATCGAACTCGACCGGCATGTCCCAGCCGCCAAACTCCGTAAACTTCGCTCCGCGCTCGTCGTGTAACCCACGTAACGGCGGCGTCTGAAGCGGCATACTCGAACCGTCATCCGCAGCATAGTAATGTCTTTTCGTCGGTCGGTCGGTAGTAAGCCCTGCAGGATCGGCCCGCCAGCCTGGCAGCGCGTTTCGTCACATCTATTTCACGGCCACGGGAACACCGAGTATGTTCGACCGCGTTCGCGCCCGTCTCGCCCAGTTGGGCGATCCACAGTATGCTGCCGAGCCCGCGGTGGGCCTGTTCGTCGACGGGCCGAACGTCTTCCGCGACGAGTTCGACGTCGATCTCGATGACCTGCGCGACGCAGCGCGCGACCTCGGTCGGGTCGGCGTCATCCGGCTCTATCTCGACGAACACGCCACGCCCGGTCTCATTCAGGCCGCCGAGGCCCGCGGCTTCGAGGTGATCGTCACCAGCGGCGACGTCGACGTCAAACTCGCTGTCGACGCGACCGCGTTTGCCGGCGACGGCACCATCGACCGGCTCGCGATCGCCTCGAGAGATACCGATTTCAAACCCGTCCTCGAGCACGCGGGCACCGTCGGGATCGAGACGATCGCGATCGCCCCGGGCTCGTACGGTCGCTCGGACGCGCTGCGAAACGCTGCCGACGAGGCGATTACGCTCGAGCCAGAGCCGTAACTCGAGCGTGCCGGGAAAAGATGTGTTTTAGCCGCTGTAGGAGCTTTCACCAACGACCTCGAGCAGTTCGCCCTGTCCCGTCGCGGTCGTCTCGTCGAAGTCGGTTACGCGCACGCGGACCTGTTTCTCGACCGTCTCCGGGCCGGCACCGTCGACGATCAGTTTCGTATCGCCGATGTATGCGCGACCACTGGTGCCGTTAGTCTCCGCGATGAAGACATCGATCTCGGAGCCGGGTTCGAGAGCGGGTCGATTCGCACGGAACTGCCAGCCCGCGAGGTACTTGCTGAAGAGGCTCATACGCGGGCCACCTCCTCGCTCTGGCGGTCGATAATGTATTCGCGACCGAACCCGGTCAGTGCCGCGACGACGAACACCGCGACGAGCAGCCAGCCCTGGAAGACGAACGGGACGACGTCGATCGGCGTGACGACCATCGACTCGCCGAACCAGTCGTACTCGCCGGGCAGTTGCTGCATCGCCGAGTAGCCGGCCAGCACCCCGCCCGACCACGGGAAGATATAGCCCATGGCGGCGGTCTGGCCGTCTAAGATGTTCGCGCGCCGGTACCCGTTCAGGTTGAACCGCTCGCCGATCTTCGAGATGTAGGGACCGATCGCGACCTCGGCTGCGGTGTTGATGGTGATGATCGCGTTGATCAGCGCCGCCGACCCCACCATCGTGAGTTCGGCGTTGCGGACGTTCGTCGCGAGGTTCTCGATCGACCACTCGAGGAGCGACTCGAACGCGCCGCCGCGGATCATGATCTGGGCCGCACCGATGATCAGCAAGACGAGAATCGACAGCTCGAGAAAGCCCGCGACGCCGGTCATCAGACTGCCGGTGACGCCGACCGCGTCCGCGTCCTCCACGACGGTGAGAATCGGCAGCCCAGCAAGCGGTTCGGACAGCGGCGCGTCCGGTGGTGCGTTGAACATGACGATGTCGCCGATACTCGCGAGGCCGAAGACGAGGTTGAACACGACTGCGATGACGATCCCCCACGAGATGGCCTCGACGATGTGGCGGCCGGCGATCGCCGCACCGATGACGGCGAGCATCGAGATCACGTGGACGAGTCCGATCGCCTCGCTGCTCTCGAGGAAGATCGCCTGGGCTTCGGCACCGATCTCGAGGCCGCTCATCATGCCGCCGGCGACGACGTAGCCGACGAAGGCGATGGCCGCGGCGACGATCACGTACTTGAACCGCGAGGCGACGACGCCGCCGATGTCGGCGTCCTGGGTGACGGCGCTGACGATCGTCGTGTCGCTGACGGGTGCTAAGTTGTCACCGAAGATCGCACCAGAGAGGATCGCGCCGAACAGCAAGACGGGGTTCGCACCGAGTAATATGCCCGCGGGGAAGAACAGGCCGACGAAGGCGACGGTCGCGCCGTAGCCGGTCCCGATCCCCGTCGTGAAGACGGCGGCGAGGACGAACGTGATCGCCGGGAACAGCGCCGCGCCGATACCTGCGGTGTCGGCCAGCCAGACGAGGCCGCCGACGAAGCCGCCGTCCTGCAGGAGCTGGGCGAACATCCCGGCCCAGATCCACGCCACGATCGCGGTCACGGCGACCGGCTGGGTCATCCCTTCGAAGATCGTGTTCGCGTAGGACTGCCAGTTACCCCGGACGAAGAACATGCCGAGGATCAGGCCGATCAGGATGCCGACGATGAGCCCGCCCGTGTCGCCGATCCGCCAGAGGGCGGTCTGGACGATGGCCCACACGATGAAAAAACCGATCGGGAACGCGCTCATTCCCCGACCGCCGTAGAACTCGACGGTCGGTCCGCTATCGCGATCCGGTTGTGTAAACTGGTCTGTCGGTCCGTCATCCGCCGACCCGTCTCCGCTATTACTCATACAGGACCACCATATTGGTGTACGCTAGCACTATTCGTATCCCCAAGTATAACTATTCCCAATAGGAACGGCCACGAACCCGTCCACTGCTCCGGGTTACCCACGACAATAAGTGGTCGACTTGGTGTCTTTCCAGACCGTCTCTCTGTTGACCAATGGGGATAGGCCGCAGTCTCCCGCCAGTGTCCCGAAGTCGGTGACTTTTCGAGCGCGGCCTGCCGAACATCGGATATGATCGACGATCGCCCGGTACTGGACGATCACCTCCACCTCGACCCGGACAACCACCGGGGTATCGACGCCGTCAAAGACTTCGTCCGCGTCGGCGGCACCCACCTGCTCGTGGTGAACAAACCCTCCTGGCACCTCGGCGTCGAGGCCGAGACCGGCGAGGACTTCCGAGCGGTCTTCGAGCGCACGATCGAGGTCGTCGACGAGGCCTCGAGCGAACTCGCAGGCCGGGCCTGGCCGGTGCTTGGCGTCCATCCGGGGTTGATCTCGCGGCTGGTCGACGACCGCGGCTTCACGCCCGCTGAGGCTCGCGATCTCATGCAGGCCGGGATCGATGTCGCCGCAGAGTTCGTCGGCTCGGGTGACGCGCTGGCGCTGAAATCGGGCCGCCCCCACTACAAGGTCGACGACGCCGTCTGGGACGCCTCGAACGCGGTCATGCGCCGGGCGTTCGAGCACGGGGCCGACCTCGAGTGTGCCGTCCAACTGCACGCCGAAGCCAGCGAGGACATGACCGAGGTGGCCGACTGGGCCGTCGAGGCCGGCATGCCGGCCCACAAGGTCGTCAAACACTATGCGAGTGGCCGCCTCGCGGGCCCGACGCCGAGCGTGATCTGTGACAAAGACGAACTCGAGCGCGCCGCCGAGCGCGGCGAGCCGTTCCTGATGGAGACCGACTACATCGACGACCCCGACCGCCCGGGTGCGGTGCTCGGGCCCAAAACGGTCCCCCGGCGGGTCAAGTGGCTGCTCGAGAACGGCTCCGACGAAGCGGTTCGCAACGCCCACGTCGAGACGCCGAAGCGAGTGTACGGGATCGATACGGAAGCGACGCTCGAGATGGGCGAGTGAGCGACCGTGGCGCTGGCGACGGACTCGAGTGTCCGGACCGGGTTTGGACAGGACTCGGTCAGGAACGACGGGTTCGTCGGCGTCGAAATCAGAAGCGAGCGTCTCAGCGCCTATCACTTCCGTTTAGTAGATCGTGACGGTCGCTGGATGCGGCTAGTGTAGAGAAAGGCATTTCAAGCGGCCGGTGTAGGTGTCTGTATGAGCAATCCCCCGACCGAGTTCTACTCGGAGGAACGCTGGCAGAACTGGATCGATCGCATCAAAGACGAAGACATCGATCCGGAAGACGAAGACTCGGCTCGACTCCTGTTGAACCTGCAAGACGACACGGCGATCGCGATCGCGAAGATCGTCGCTGCCTACGACGATGGGGAACTCGCCGAGGAGGAAACGCTCGCGGAGATCGAAGACGTCCGCGAGATCGTCCTCAGCGAAGTCGGTATCGACGACGAGGAGAAACTGATCCTCGTCGACGGCGTCCAGACGAGTCTGGTCTGTGTCTTCTTCGCGGCCGAGGAGTACGTCGCCAACGGTCCGGCCGAAGACGGCACTGTCAGCGACTATCTCAGCGCTGCCGCCGACGCCGAGGCGGAAGAAGACCTCGATGCCGCCCTCGGCTACGCAGCCCAGGCTGGCACGCTCATTATCGACGGCGACGAACTCGATATGACCGTCGCCGAAGACCTCGAGTACGGGCTGGTCACCGAGTGGATCAACGGGCTCGACAGCCTCCAGAGCGCGATGAGCGATCCAGAAGTCGTCGAAGAAGACGAGTAGCGACCGGAACCGACGCGCGCTGATTTTCGCCGGTCGGTAGCCACCAGACGTTTAAGCAATCACGACTATCCTCGGCTATGGAATTGCGGCGAGACGAGCGTGCAGTGACCGTCCAGATCGGGGCGGTGTTGCTGCTCGCGATCGTCTTTACCGCACTCGCGCTGTATCAGGTCAACGCGGTCCCTGCGGAAAACAGTGCAGTCGAGTACGAGCACAACCAGCAGGTCAACGGCGAGCTACAGGAGCTGCGAAACGGGATTCGGAACGCGGGGATGACGAACACATCCCGGTCGGCATCCGTCACGCTCGGAACGCAGTATCCGACTCGAACCTTTTCGATGAATCCGTCCGACCCGACTGGACGGCTCGAGACCATCACCCCATCATCGATGGTCCGGATCGAGCCAGCAAATGACACACAAGACTACGCGTACGAAACCCGCTTTCTCGCCTACGAACCGGATTACAACGAATACACCGACGCTCCACGCACCGTCATCGAACACTCGTTGCTTTACAACCAGCATGATGGAGCAAACGTCTCGATTGGGTCCCAGCAGTTAATTCAAAACGAACGGATCACGCTCGTGTTGCTCGATGGCAATCTGTCGAAGACGAGTTCGGGTGTGACATCGGTCTCCCTCGAGCCCCTCGACGGCACCCGAACGCGTGACCTCGCGGCTGGAACCGTCATCACGCTCCCTACTGAGCGACCGGCGATCTGGGTCGACCAACTCGAGGACAACAGCGGCGTCACCGTTCGAGAGGCAGCTGACGGTAAGGTAACACTCGAACTCAATCGACAGTACACCCTCGAAATCGCTCGCGTCGGCGTTGGGGACGATGCCAGTTCGGACGAGGGATTCACCATCGGCACCGAGAAGAACGTCGAGAGCAGTGACCGAACGAGCAGTGGGTACAGTGTGTCGTTCGACGATCCACAATCTGCAACGCCGTGTACGGACGGATCGACCTGCGACTACACTATTTCGGCAGGGACCGATACGACGTTCTCTGCGAGTGCAACCGCTCGCGAAGCAGACCTCGATTTCGCCTATTCTGCCGACGAGAACGTCTCTGTCGAGCGGTTCAACGAGAGTCCCACTGATGTCGAGATCCGTGCACAGGGGTCAGATGGTGCGCTGATTGATCTGTTCGTCTCGAGTGGCGGCAGCAGCGATACGATTCAGCTGAGGATCGTCAAGAACGCAGCCACTGGCCCACAATTCGAACGGCTCGAAGCAGAAGTGACTGGGCAACGCGGTGGCCCTACTAGCGCAGAAGCAACGGAAGTCACGTTCGGATATGAGTTATCGACCGATGCCGATGATGTCGTCGTCACCATCGAAGATCAGATCGGTCAAGAAGCAACCAACAGTGGTGCAACCGCTGGCGGCGAGTTCCACGGTGGACAGACGGTTTCGTTCAACTCGGGGAACCAACCAACCGAGAACTATCCAGTCGTGATCACCGTAGACATCGTGAATGGAGAATGTCGAACCGCCGAACTCGAGAATTTCGAGGATGTCGCCTCACTCGATTCGGATGATTGGCAGTCGTGTTGATATCTGGCTGCGCGAGTTCGACGGACGTCGAAACGACGAACGACAATACCTTGTACTATCACACCTAGTGGACAGGTATGACAGCAGTCGGCATCGACGCCGTCGAAATCTGGACTGGAAACCTCAAACTCGACCTTCCCGGAACGTTCGCCCCGGAGAAGGGCGAAGACCCGGAAAAATACACGAAAGGGCTGGGTCTCAACGCCAGTTCGTTCCCCGACAGCTACGAGGACATCGTCACGATGGGGGCAAACGCCGCCCACCGCTTGATGGAGCGCAAAGGCCTCGAGCCTGACGATATCGGTCGCATTGACGTCGCGACCGAGAGCGCCTTCGACAACTCGAAGCCGGTTTCGACGTACGTCGCTGGCTGCCTCGAGCAGGTCTACGACGGTGACTTCCACCACGCGAACAAAGGAGAGCGGAAGTTCGCCTGTATCGCGGGGACCCAGAGTCTAGACGACGCCTGTAACTGGATCCGTGCGGGCCGCAACCGCGGTCGCTCGGCGCTGGTCATCGCGACCGACACGGCACTCTACGCGCGTGGTGACGCCGGCGAGGCGACCCAGGGTGCGGGGGCCGTCGCGATGCTCATCAGCGAGGACCCGAGTCTCGTCGAACTCTCGACCGAGCAGGGCTATGGCTCGGCCGACGAGACTGACTTCCTGAAACCCAACCAGCAGTTCCCCTCGGTCGACGGCAAACGCTCCGTGCAGGTCTATCTCGCACGCATGCGCGAAGCGCTCGAGGATTTCGAGAGCGTCGCGGGCGAGGTCCACGAGGACGATTTCGTCTACGCGCCGTTCCATACGCCGTTCCCGGGGATGGTCCGCAAGGCCGCCCTGCTGGCGTTCCGCCACGTCATTCGCGATACGCCGACCGAAGACGAACTCGCCGAGGAGATCGGTCGCCAGCCCCGTCCCGAAGCGTTCGACTCCGACGAGGAATACCGCGATGCGCTCCGGGAGTACATGGACGCGCTCAAGGACACCGACCGCTACGCCGAGTGGTACGACGCGACGATCGACCCGACGCTGACGATCTCCCGCGAGGTCGGCAACTGGTACACCGGCTCCGTCCACGTCGCCCGCGTAAGCGCGCTCAAACACGCGCTCGAGACAGGCCGCGACATGACGGGTGAGAAACTGCTCGTGGGCTCCTACGGCAGCGGCGCACAGGCGGAGATCCACGCCGAGACGGTTCAGAACGGCTGGGTCGACGAACTCGAGGCCCTGAACGTCGACGCACAGCTCGCGGATCGCTACGAAATGGCGTGGGAAGACTACGAAGAGATCCACGACGTCCACAACCACGAGATGGATGTCGACGTCGAGGAGTTCACGACGCCGAGCGAGGAGTTCGTCTTCGACGGCTGGGGCCGAATGGGCGAGCGGAAGTACCGATACGTGGAATAACGGCGTTTTTGGCGGTTTCATACGATCTACTGTCCGTCAGTGTCGGTAGGCCCGCGGCCCGCTGTACGGGTGTACCGGGAAATAGTGACAGCAGACCGTCTCAGCGCACGACTGTCACCGGAACGGTCGCGCGTTCGACGAGCGACTTGGCGACGCTGCCGAGCATCAGTCCAGCACGTTCCGATCGACCACGGTGGCCAGCGTAGATCGCGTCGAACCCCTCGTCCTCGGCGTAGGTGGCGATCTCCCTGACCGGATTGCCATAGAGGAGTTCGACATCGGCGTCGTGGCCGAGCTCCGCGGCGAGGTCGGCCGCGTCGTCGGTGATGTCGATCCCCCGCTGTTCGGCGTCTTCGACGCTCTCGACGATCAGTCGCTGGTCCTCCCAGAGCGACGCGGTCGGTTCGCTGCCGCCCTCGTCGTACGCGGTAGGATCGACTGCGTGAACGATCGTAATCGAGCCACCCATCGCGTCGACGATGTCGGCGGCGTAGGCGAGGGCGTTCTCGGATTCGTCGGAGCCGTCGACGGCTACGAGTGTCTTCATGATCTGCTATTTGTTCTCGAGCCATGTGAATCACGAGGGCGACTCTCACAGCACTGCAGCCGGCGTCGTTCGGGACTGCTGTAGCCCCGACATAGCTGAAACGGTCTGCTGTCTCGCTGTCCCGGTGCGCCCGCAGGGCGGTCGCGGGCCCATCGGCACTGACGGACAGTAGTCCGTATGATAGGTCATATCACCGGACTAATGTATCGTGGCGTTGCAGATCAGCCCATGCCAGACAGTCCCGAGCCACCGGACTGGGTCGTCGAGCAGCCCGCGATGACCGCGCTCGCACTGGTGAGCGGTCTTCTCGCGTTGTTCGTTCTCCTGCCGTATCTGCAGTACGTCCTCTTCGGCGTCGTCCTCGCCTACATCCTGTCTCCAGTCCAGCGACGGCTCGAGGAGTACGTCAGGCCGACGATCGCGGCGATCGCGGTCGTGGTGGCGACCCTGATCGTCGTATTGTTGCCGCTGATTTACGTCGCCACGATCGCCGTTCGGCAATCGCTCAGACTCGTCCGCTCGATCAGACAGGGTGAGATCGACGTCGAGACGATCGAGTCGGTCCTCGAGACCAACGGGTACGCGGTCGATCTCGTCTCCCTGTACGAATCGAACCAGGACCGGATCGCGACGGGCATCCAGCAAGTCACGACGGGGGCGATCGATCTCGCCGGAAGCCTGCCCGGGATCTTCATCGGCATCACGATCACGCTGTTCGTCCTCTTTGCGCTGTTGCGAGACGGGGACCGGTTCGTCGTGTGGCTCGAGTGGGTGTTACCCGTCGACGACGAGGTGCTCTCGGAGCTGCGTACTGGACTGGATCGGCTCATGTGGGCCTCGGTCGTCGGGAACGTCGCTGTCGCGGCCATTCAGGCGGTGATGCTCGGCGTCGGACTGGCGGTCGCTGGCGTCCCCGCCGTGGTCTTTCTCACCGTCGCCACCTTCGTCCTGACGCTGCTCCCGCTGGTCGGTGCGTTCGGGATCTGGATTCCGGTCGCGGCCTATCTGGTCGCGATGGGACGACCGACCGCCAGCGCGGCGATCGTCGTCTACGGACTGATCGTCACGTTCTCGGATTCGTACCTTCGGCCCGCGCTGATCGGGCGAACCGGTGCCTTCAACTCCGCGATCATCGTCGTCGGCATTTTCGGCGGTCTCGTCGTCTTCGGCGCTGTCGGCCTCTTCATCGGCCCCGTCGTCCTCGGCGGCGCGAAACTCGTCCTCGACAGTTTCGCTCGCGTACACACTGGCGAGCGAGCCGCCGAAGACACACTCGAGCACAGTGAGAGCAATACGGATGTCGACAGCGATGCCGATGGATAAGCTACTCGCTGTACTCGAGTCGAACGCCTGACCGGACGGTCTCCCGTTGCGAGCGTCGTCCCGACGTTCGTCGCCGACGCGAGCGGACATCCGAAACGAGTGCGTTCATTACCCCCTGTCCGCTAGAGGTGCGTATCGTGTCTCGGATCGAACGCTGCACTCGACGGCAGGAGGGGTCGACCTGCTCGATCGATCGAGACCACTGTTAGTCATGCACGGATCACACACCACAGGGAGTCCGTACGCTCCCCACACGGCGGAGGACCGCACCGCGATGCTCGAGGCGGTCGACGCGGAGACGGTCGAGGATCTCTTCGACATTCCGGGCGATATCAGGTTCGACGGTCAGTTCGGCATCGACGCGCGAACGGAACGGGAGACGCGACGGCTGGTTCGCTCGGTGCTGGGTCGTAACGACGACCGCACCGAGTTGCTCGGGCGGGGCCACTATGGCTACTACATCCCGTCGCTGGTCGATCACCTCGCGGACCGGTCGGAGTTTCTGACGTCCTACACGCAGTATCAGCCCGAAATCTCGCAGGGGTTCCTGCAGGCCTTATTCGAGTACCAGTCGCTGCTGGTCGAGTTGACCGGCCTCGAGATCGCGAACTGCTCGATCTACGACGCGGCGACGGCACTCGGCGAGGCTGCGACGCTAGCCGACCGCGTTCGTGACACCTCGGGCCACCGGGTGCTGGTCCCCGAACTGCTCCGCGAGGAACGACGGAGTACGCTCGCAAACTACGTCGCCGGCACCGACCTCGTCGTCGAGGAGTATCCGATCGACGACGGCAACGTCGATCTCGCGGGACTCGAGGAAACCCTCGACGAGGACGTCGTCATGGTCTACGCCGAGACCCCGACCGTTCGCGGGACGATCGAAGAACGGCTGAGTGAAATCGGTGACCGTGCGGCTGACGCCGACGCCTTCTTCGTGCTCGGCTCCGATCCGATTGCGCTCTCCTTGCTCGAGCGTCCCGCCGATGTCGGTGCGGACGTCGTCGTTGGCGACGCGAGCGTACTGGGTCTCCCGACGAGCTACGGGATGGGACTGGGCCTGTTTGCCACCAGTGAAGACTACCTTCGGCAGGTTCCCGGTCGACTGGTCGGGGTCAGCGAGGACGCAACCGACCGCCGAGCGTTTACGCTCACGCTCCAGACGCGCGAACAGCACATCCGCCGCGAGCGCGCGACGAGTAACATCTGTACGAATCAGGCCTGGGTCGCGCTGCGAACGGCGATCCACGCTGCCGTCCTCGGGCCAAGCGGGATGGTCGAGCTGGCGAAACGTGCCGTCACACGCGCGGAGGACCTCGCGGAGCGCCTCGACGACATCGTCGGCGTGCAAGCACCGATCCACGACCGCCGACACTTCCGGGAGTTCGTCGCCAGCGTCGACCAGCCCGCCAGTGCCGTCGCCGAGGACCTCGAGCAACTGGGCTTTGCGGTCCACGTCGTCGGCGACCACGAGATCCAAATCTGTGTCGCCGGCGTTCCTGACGAAGAGCTCGATCGGTTCGTCGCCGCACTCGAGGAGGTGGCACGATGAGCGACGACGGACCCGACCGCGACACCACACCCGCACAGTCGCGCTACGATCAGGCCCGCTACGTCGAGAACGGCGAGTACGAATCGCTGCTCTCGGAGAAGGACCTGACTCGGATCACAATCGGCAGCGGAGACGACGGCGACAGCGACGATGGAGAGACGACCGACTCACCGCTACCTGACGATCTGACGCGGGATTCCCTCGAGTTACCCGAACTCTCAGAGCCCGAACTCGCGCGCCACTACACGCGCCTTTCGCAGATGATCTACGGAATCGACAGCGGTCCGTATCCGCTGGGGTCGTGTACGATGAAGTACAACCCCAAGTTCACGGAGGACGTGGCCGCACTGCCGTCGGCAGCCGTCCACCCCGACCGCACCGAGGCGTCCGTGCAGGGCACCCTCGAGCTTCTGTACCGACTGCAGGACTATCTCGGTCGGATCGGCGGCATGGACGCAGTGACCCTCCAGCCGCCCGCGGGCGCAGCCGGTGAGTTCGTCGGCATCCGCGTTGCCGCCGCCTACCACGAACACAACGGCGAGGGCCACCGTAACGAAGTCATTATCCCCGAGAGCGCCCACGGAACCAACTTCGCGAGCGCCGCCCTGGGTGGCTACGACGTCGTCTCTCTGCCCAGCGACGACGAGGGTCGGGTCGACCTCGAGGCGCTCGAGGCCGCCCTCTCGGAGAACACCGCGGCACTCATGCTGACCAATCCGAACACGCTCGGGCTCTTCGAGCGCGATATCACGGAGATCGCCGAGATGGTCCACGACGTCGGCGGGCTGCTCTACTACGACGGGGCGAACTTAAACGCCTTGCTCGGTCGCGCACGACCGGGCGACATGGGCTTCGACGTGATGCACTACAACGTCCACAAAACGTTCGCGACACCCCACGGCGGTGGCGGGCCGGGTGCGGGTCCGGTCGGCGTCGTCGACGAGCTGGCTCCGTTCCTCCCTGCGCCACGCGTTCGCGAGCGCGACGCGGACCCGAAAGCAGGTGAGCCGGTGTACGAACGCTTCGAGCCCGAGCACACGATCGGCAAGGTCCACGGGTTCGACGGCAACTGGCTGGTGCTCGTCAAGACCTTCGCCTACATCGCCCGCCTCGGCGACGAGGGCCTCGCGGACGCGAGCGCGAGCGCGGTGCTCAACGCGAACTATCTCGCCGAGGGGATCGACTACGAGATCCCCTACGGGCCGTTCCACCACGAGTTCGTCGCCAGCGCCGGCGAGCAAGACGCCGCCGACGTAGCAAAGCGGATGCTCGACTACGGCGTCCACCCGCCGACGACCAAGTGGCCCGAGATCGTCCCCGAGGCGCTGATGACCGAGCCCACCGAGATCGAGAGCAAGGACACCTTGGATCGACTCGCCGCCGCGTTCAACGCCGTCGCCGACGAAGACGACGACACGCTCGAGGCCGCGCCGGAACGAACCACCGCCCGCCGGATCGACCAGACCAGCGCGGCGCGGAACCCGCGGCTGTCGTGGCAGGCACTCGAGGACGATTCGTAGCCGTTCCCGCCCTGATTTTTGCGGCGATCGCTACGTGGAGACGGTTTTGTAACCGTAGTAGGGAGCCCGACTGCGAATCGGTTCGGGAACGAGAAAGACGGCTCTCGGCGCGAGAACGGAAGCAGGCAGAAGGCGGATTATGCCGTGCTCGAGTCGACGGCGGTGCCGTTGTCTCCGATGCGGACGAAGCCGTAGTCACAGTCCGGGCAGTGCCACTTGACTTTCTCGCCGAGATGCAGCGTCGTGCTGGCGGCGCGGTAAAACGTCTTTTCCTCCCCGCAGTTGGGACACTCGTGTTCGAGTTCCAGAGCCATGGCCGGTGGTAGCCAGCGAAGCGAGTTTAACGTACTGGTTCCGGCGGGGTTCGCGCGTGACGCTCGAACGGCGAGCCGGCGACAGCGGCGGTGACACGAAAGTTAAGTGGCCGCCATCCGTCGGTCCAGCCATGTCGATCTACACCGGTCGCGGCGACGAAGGGGAGACCGACCTCCGCGATATGACCCGCGTTTCGAAGGCCAGCGCCCGCATCGAAGCGTATGGGACCGTCGACGAGCTCAACGCACTGATCGGGACGGTCCGACCGACCGACCACGACGACATCAACGACAAACTGGCGACGATCCAGAATCACCTCCACGTCGTGCAGGCGGACTTCGCAAATCCCGATCCGGATGAGGATGACCCTGCGATCAGCCCCGAACACGTCGAGACGGTCGAAGACTGGATCGACGCGTATGACGACGACCTCGAGCCGCTGACCTCCTTTATTCTCCCGACCGGCAGCGACCACGGCGCGGCGCTCCACCACGCCCGCACGGTCTGTCGACGCGCGGAGCGACGTGCGGTCGCACTCGCTACCGAAGAGGAGATCAACGAGGACGCGGTCCAGTACCTCAATCGACTCTCGGACGGACTCTTTACCCTGGCGCGGGTCGTCAACGCACGCGACGGTGAACCGGAAGACGCACCCGACTACTAGACATCGCCCAGTTGGTGGTACAGCGCTGGGAACAGCGATTCGCTGCCGATTCTAGAAGAGACCGACGTTCAGCGCGTAGCCCCACGGCTCGCCGGCGAGAACCAGCATGAACAGGGATGCACCCAGCAGTTGGACGTTCTTGAGGAAGTGTGTTAGCTCGTTTTGCTGCTGGTCTGCCGGCACGGCCCAGAAGTCGTGCATCAACGGCGTCACGGCGAGGAAGAACACAACCAGCATTCCGGCTGCGACGACGGTGTACGCGCCGAGCGCGATGCTGAGCCCACCGAGGACGAGCATGACTCCCGACGCGACGACGCCGAACCGTGCCGCAGGAACGCCTTTCGATTCCGCGTAGCCGGCCATCGCGTCCGTCTCCATGAAGTGGTTGAGTCCCTGAAAGACGAGGAGACCGCCGAAGAGGAGCCGCCCGACGAGCAACAGGGCTGCACTGCTGCCGGTCTCGAACACCATCAGCGGCTCACCCCCGTCTGCGTCGCGATCGATCGGTGTCTCTGATTCCGTACTGTGAATCGAAGCTGTGGTTGTATCACGTTAGCTGGTTCGTATCCGAACCTCATATAGTCTCGCTAACAGCCGTGTCACCGGGTGTACGGCGCGTTATCAGTAGATTCGGGTGTTATCGAAGCGAGACAAAACGGGGTGTCTGTGACCGCTCTCGGTAAGACTGCCCGCCTCGAGCCATCCCTCCCATCGCCGTCGGTCGCCAATTCTGTTGTCTACGGAAGAACTATATTCTCACCCAGCCTTCTTACGACAACATACCCCATGGACAAACACTTCCACGACAGCCTGTACTACCTGCGGCGAGCTGCCACCCACGCCCGGCTCGGTGCGACCGAGTACCGAACACGACCCACGAAGTGGATTCGCGCGCAACTCGGTCGGGAGCCCGATCCCGAACCCAGCCACGTGGATGGGATCCGTGAAAATGTACACGTACTCGAGCACCGCGCCGAAACGCGCATCCGGAAGACGGTCAGAGACGTACGTGACCGTGTGAATCGGTGACGCTCTGACGAGCGTACGGCGACCGATGAAAGGAAGTCTTAAGTCGAACGCACGGGAACGCTTTCGTGCGGGTTGGTGATCTAGTCCGGTTATGATACCTCCTTCACACGGAGGAAGTCGGCAGTTCAAATCTGCCCCAACCCACTAATTTTGCTGCGAGCAACTACGCGAGCAGCAAATTCGTTACGTTGGGCAGTTTGAACCAGACGAGTCGCGCGCAGCGAAGCGAGCACGTCTCGGCGTGGTTCAAATCTGCCCCAACTAGCTTGTTAATTCCCTGAAATCAAACGGTCGGGCTCCAGTGGGGCCACAGCCGGCAGTGACCTGCGTTCATCGATCGGAAACAATCTGCGACCGCTCGAGCCACACAGAGCCAACCGAACGGATGACGGCTCGCAGCCGGAGTGTCAGGTGTGGTGTGTTCGGTTAGTCTTCCACGGCTGTTTCAGACGCCTCACGTGATGAATCATGGGATGATTCGGGGTCGTCGGCGTCCGGGATCTGCCGTGGCAAGAACGTCGATGCGAGAAGCAGGAGCAACACGAACAGGACGAGGAGGAGCAGCGCCGCCCGTTGTGCGTCGAACATCGCAGCCTCGAAGATCCCCTCGAGCAACTGTCGTTGCGCCGGAGTGAGTTGGGTCAGGAACTGTTGCTGCGTGGCGTCGGTCGCTGTCTCCGCTGCATCCTCGAGTGCGATCACCAGATCGTTTCGTTGCGCCGCTGAAACGGTCTCGCCTTCTGCTCGGAGCACTCGATCGACGACACCACCATAGAAGTGGCCGAGAAAGTACGAGCCAACGACTGCTGTCCCCAGGGAAAACCCGATCGAATAGCTGACGTTCAGGACGCCGGATGCCTCGGCGGAGTACGCGTTCGGGACAGCCGACATCGTCATATTGGTGATCTGTGCCAGGATGAGTCCGACACCGGCTCCATAAAGCGCCACTGGCAGAGCCATCGTGAGGATCGTCTGATCGGGGCCTGTCTGTTCGTACAACACCACCAGTGCAACGCCCATACACACGATCCCGATCTGGATAAGCGTCTTTGGCGAGGTGTACTTCCGCCAGTTGGGCGTAACCGTCGAAAAAGCGATCGACGCGAGTGAATACGGTAACAACGCGAGCCCTGTTTCGAAGGCAGTGTATCCGAGTACGGCCTGGAGATAGACCGGGAAGATAAAAAAGAAGCCAGCCGAGACGATCGAGCGCATGTTGTAGGTGAGAATGCCGGCTAAAAACGGGCGATTCGTCAGGACGTGCAGCGGAACGAGCGGTGACTTCCCGGCACGTTCCAGTCGGCGTTCGTACTGAACGAACACGGCGAACGCGAGGAATCCGATCCCGAGAAGCCAGATCGCTGGCGACGTTCCAAGCGGATTGAACTGCATCCCGCCGACGACAAACGGCCGCCGTTCGACTAGCCATCCATACTTCCCGCTCAGAAGGAATCCAGTGACGAGCGACGTCGAACCGACGATGGACAGCGCTGTCCCCCCTTTATCCAGTGAACTGGGCGTTTCCGACAGCGGGTTCGGACTCACATACTGAGCGAAGAAGAGAACAACCCCCACACCGATGAGTTGAAGCGTAAACCCCCACCGCCAACTCGCGTACGTGGTTAGTGCGCCACCGATAATCGGTCCGATAGTCGAGCCGACCCCGCTTACGCCAGCCAACAGTCCGAATGCCGTCGCCCGGTCATCGTCTTCGTAACTGAGTATCAAGACAGTGAACGTCAGGGGAAATATCACAGCCGCCGCGGTACCCTGGATGAGCGACCAGCCGAGATAGAGGATCGTCGTATTCCAGCTAATCGACGCAACCACTGTCCCACCGGCATAGACGATCAGTGCGACTGTCAGTACACGCCGTATACTATGCCGAGCCGGCAGCGTACCGGCCGGGAGAACCAGCGCAGCGGTCACCAGCGAGTAGAGTGCAACCGCCCCCTGAATCACTGTGACCGTGGTATCGAACTCGTCGACCATCGTGGGGATCGCCACGTTCATCAGGGAAGCATTGAGGACCACGATGAACGTCGTCAGACTCACGGCGATCGCAGGGGCCCAGTATTGAACTCTCGTCTTTACGTCCGGAGAGCGACGAGAACTCCCGTTGGAAGGCGGGTCATCCGGGGGCATACAGTGATCTAACACGTTTGACCGCCAAATAGCGTGGACCCAGTTAGTCACCGAGAGGCGAAAATACTGTCCGGCTCTCGCCCATCACTGCCGCTCGAGAAACCCAGTCACCACAGCCCGCTCGGCCTTACGCAGCAGTTCTCCAGCCGTACTCGAGGCACACTCGAGAATCCCCGCGACATCCGCAACGGTGCCATCACGGGGAACTTCGTAATAGCCGACCGAGACGGCTGCCTCGAGTGCGGCCCGCTGGCGATCAGTCAGCGCCGACGGCGTGGATCGGCGTTCGAACTCGTGGACCTGCTCGACGGTGACCGCGCCGAGTTCGGAGAGGTTCTCGTAGAACGTGCTGAGCGCTGCCGGTTCGCCGACCGCCTCGAACTGCACCTCGCCAGTCTCGAGAAAGATGACGGGCGGGAGGAAGATCACCGCTGCATCCGCGATCGTCTCGAGAATGGCCGGCGCAAACTCGTAGTCGGCCTGGCGGAGAAACACGCAGGTGCCATCGGAGACATCGACGGCGGTGTGTACGAGCAGTGAGTCGAGCCCGGCGACGAGCTGTTCGGTTGCCGCTCGGTCGCCATCACACCAGAACAACGTCGTCGCATCGTCCGTTGGACTCCACATCAGTAACTCGGCTCGAGCGAGCGGCGTCGACTCCATGAGCCGTCGCTGAAGCGGATGCACGAACCGGTCTGGATAGGTGACCGCGAACTGAACGCGTTTCATCCCGCCGATAGCCGCCGTTTGGTCGAGCGACATATCAATCAGGGTGATCCGTCACCCGTGTCTCGCCAGCACGTCGGGGCCGCTTTGCAGGAGCGTCTGCAGGTGATCTGCCTCGTCAAGAACTCGTAACGTTGCGGTCGGGAGCTGCGCTGTGAGCCGTCGAACGCCGTCGATCGGGACGTTCGTGTCGTTCTCGCCGTGCCAAAAGCACACGTCGGTCTCGAGGTCGGCCAGATCAACCCTCCAGTCGGACACCGTATTGCGGAAGTCGGTGACGGCACCGTTCCGGTGTCGGGCGAACGCGGTGACGAAATCCGCCTGCACGATCGCCGCGGCGTCGTCCGGGATCGACTCAGCGCCCCCAGCTGCTGTGTACTGGGAGACGACGACCGATGGATCGAGCCGGGCGGCGAGCCACGCCTGGCCGCGAAAGAGGCCGCGAAGCACGGTGGGTACCCTCGTCGCCAGGCCTGCGAGCAGCTGCTGTGTCGCGGGTTGGTCCTCGATGACATCGGGTGGCACAGCCCCCGAAACGATATCGACGCGGGTGACACGATCCGGTCGCGTCACAGCAGTCGCGAGTGCGTGTGGCCCACCACCGGAAAAGGCGACGAGGCCGGCGCGCTCGATGTTTGCGTCGTCAAGGACGGCACTGACGACCGTCCCGGCGTCACGCAACGAGCGTGACGGCCACGGTGTCGAGTGGCCATAGCCGGGTCGCTCGAGCGCGAGTAATCGAATCCCTTGTTCCCGTGCGACCGTCTCGAAGAGCGCTCCCAGTCGGTGAGAGCCGGGTGTCCCGTGTAGAAAGACGACCGGAACGCCATCCGGACGCCCGTATCGGGTGTAGGCGAGGTGGCGACCTTCGTCCAGCGACGTCGTCGTCAACTGACGACTATCCCGGACTGGTTCCCGGTGAGACGGATCGGCGGCCAACTGTGACATTACCCGTCGGTACTCACCGCTATCGTGAGTGAGTGCTGCCGGATCAATGCGGGAATTTATATAAGAACAGTGGCGACCGGGGAGCGACGACCGACCACGTTCTCTGGCAGTCGCACCTGCAGAGCCAAGTCGAGAGCGATCGACTCCAGTCGCCCGATGAACCATATGTGTCGAACCCGTACCGAAGACTACAGATGGCATCCGACTGGCGCGACGCAATCGAGACCCAGCGCGAACAGAAGGACCAGTACTTCGGCGAGCATCCACACTCGCCACTCTCACCGGACGAACGCGAGTCGTTCGACGGCCTCGAGTACTATCCCATCGACGAGGACTACCGGTTCGAACTCTCCCTCGAGGAGTACGACGACCCAGAGCGGATCACCGTCGGGACGAGTACGGACGGCGAACAGGAGTACCTCGAGTGGGGTGAGTTCCAGTTTACTGTCGACGGCGAGGACGTGACGCTACAGGCCTACAAGTCCGAGCCCGATGATGACCGGCTGTGGGTGCCCTTCCGCGACGCGACCAGCGGCGACAAGACTTACGGGGCCGGTCGGTATCTCGATCTCGAGGTCGACAGCCACCGAACGAGCGACGGCGACTGGATTCTCGATTTCAACGAGGCATACAACCCGACGTGTGCGTACTCGGATCAGTACGAGTGTCCGCTCCCGCCGATGGAAAACTGGCTCGAAGTGCCGATCGAAGCCGGCGAGAAGAACTACGGGGACCACTGATACGGTCTGCTGTAACGATTGTCTGCCAACCTACACGGCGGGTCAGGGGCCGGGCTGACCGACAGCAACCTGTCGGGTCTGGTTATGGTTAGCCAGGCAGGAACAAGTTGAGAAACGCAACCACGATCCCTGCCAGCCCCATCCGGACGCCAGCGACGATCCAGTTCTGTTTCGAGATCGAGCCGAGATACGCCCCGAACGTAAACAGGACGGTCACGCCGATGCCGACCGACACCAGCGTCGCCTCGAGCAGCGAAAAGAAGACGTTGTGTGCGAGAAACGGCAATAACGGTAGGATAATGCCGATCAACGGGCCGATGCCGCTCGCGACCGCATTGACCTTTCTGGCCCCCGTTCGCCGTTGCTGCAGTTCCGTATCCGCGAGATCGGTCAGCATGGCCCGTTCGATCCGCAGTAGTTCGGCCTGTTTCTCGGCGCGTTCGATCTCCCAGACGCTCCAGACGCCGGAGGTTCCCAGTCCGACGGCCGCGCCGAGCCCGATGGTCACGACGGTAAGTCCGTCGTCGATCCCCGACAGGTACGCGCCGACGACGACCCCGATAGCCGTCAGCGTTCCGTCGAAGCCGTTCGAGATGAAGTACCGGCGCGAGATCGACCTGACATCTTCGTCCTCGAGCAGGGTGCGGAGAGAAGTCACGGATCGAAACTATCAGGGGTCCTGTGGTGTTTCGTGGTCGTCGACCATGCGCGTTCCGCAGACGACAGCGTCGATCGAGTGGACGGTGCCGCCGAGGTCGGCGATAGCATCTTCGACAGCGACTGCGTCGATGTCCTCACCCTCGAGCGTTACCTTGAGATTCTGAACGATGCGATCGGTTTCGATCAGCGCCACGTTGACGCCGGCGATTCCCTCCCGGTCAGCGACGGTCTGGGCAAACTCGAGAATGTCGGGGTCGTGTGGCTTCATCACGTCGAGAACGAGCCGTCGTATCGGGGCTGCCATGCTGTACCAGTCTCGCTCGATGCCCTTAGTGACGTGGGCCGAGGCGATCGGCGGCCAGCCGACGGAACCGGAACGGACTGCCCCAGCGACAGTGAAGGCGCATGACAGATCGCCTCGAGAGAGCTATTGTTCGGAGAGAAGTGGTGTTTACGGACGTCAGCGTCGTATTTTATACAGGGTGAATGATAATGGCAGACACTGTAGCGGACCATCCGACTGGTATCGATTCCGATCACGACTGGCGCGTCCCAGCCGGCGGTGGCGTCTTGCTGGTCGTCCTCGGCGTGCTCGCGATCCTGTTCCCGTTCGTCACCGGCGTGTCGGTATCGCTGCTCCTCGGTGCATTGCTCGTGATCGGCGGCTTCGCCCACGTGGCCCACGCGTTCTCGGTACCCGGTTGGACTGGCAGTCTGGTCCAGTTGCTCCTCGCGGTGATTTACGTCATCGCAGGGATCAGCCTGCTGGCGAATCCGGTGCTTGGACTGACGACGCTGACGCTGCTCGTGATCGCGTACCTGTTCGTCGCGGGGATCTTCGAGATCGTCGCCGGGCTGAGCATGCCACGTGAAGCCAACGGGCTGTGGATCGCCGTCAGCGGCGTGATCGGACTCCTGCTGGCCGGCTTGCTCTGGGCCGGCTGGCCGTCGACCGCACTGTGGGCGATCGGCGTGTTACTCGGCGTCAACCTGGTCGTCAGCGGCGTCGCGTTGCTGTCTGTCGGCTCAGCCGAGCGGCGCGTCATCAGCGACGAATCGGCCACTGCGGCGTGACTCGCTCGTCAACCGTTTTTGTGGCACCGCCCGACTCGTCCAGCTCGACCGGCGCGAACGACCGCTCCGCGCGGGGCGCACTGATCGCCACCGCACTCGTCGAGGTCCCTGTCGTCGGGGGAATCGGTTCGGACTCCAGGCCGATGACGAATCCGATCCGAACGGCAACGTTCTGACCGGTCGTTTCTTCGAGACGCCGATCGAGGCGGTCCGCGATATCCGGTGGAACAACTGCATCACTCGGCCGTCCGACGATGACCGAGACGGTCGGGTGGTCTCTGAGAAGGATATCTTGGGAGTCGTAGTCAACTTCGACGCTCTCGAGTTCGTACTCCGAGAGCTCGGGCTGGTCGAAGAACTGCTCCGTTTCGGCGGTCGCCTGGCGCTCGAACGTCGACGTCTGGTAGGACCCGTACGTGACCAGTCCGAGCACGACCGACAGCCCGACCAGCGCGACGACGAGCACCGCGACGCGCTTGAGTACCGAGGCGCGCACAGCGCCATGTTTATCCGTCACCTCGGGCCGGTACCCGCTGAACCAGAAGATCACCAGCGCAGAGAGGTTGATCGCCAGGAGATTGACCAACACCAACACTGAGGCGCTCCCGGTCACCCCGGGATGTTCCCACGCGATGCCGAGTCCTGCCGTCGCCGCGGGAGGGATGAGCGCGACCGCGATCGCGACGCCCACGAGCGTCGACCCGGAGCCACGCGAGACGCTGATCGCGCCGGCGATTCCTGAGCCGAACGCGATAAACAGCGAGAGGAAGCCGGGACTCGTCCGCTCTGCGACCTGTGGAATCGTCCGGATATCGGTTCCGGGCGGGACGATTACCGTCCCCTTGAGTAGCCATCCGAGCACAGCTGCGACGGCGATCGCAAGCAGGAGGCCGGTGACCTGCAGCGCGACGCCTCGGGCCGCCAGCTCGCGATCCGCCAGGACGCTGCCGGCGCTCGCGGTGATCGCCGGTCCCATCAGCGGTGCGACGACCATCGCGCCGATGATCGTCGCCGAGGAGTTGAGCAACAACCCTCCTGTGGCGATGACGGTACTGAGCACGATGAACGCGAAATACGTCGCGAGTTCCGGTGCGAGACCCTCTGCGTTCGCCTTCAATTCATCGCGCGAGAGTCGGTCCCCGGGATAGAGCGCCTGCAGCGCCTGTATTCGAGTCGAGACGACAGTCTCGGTCGGCAATACGATGGTGTACGCACTCTCGCTGACGCCGGCGGCACGCAGGTTGTCGAGGACTGGTTCGACGCCGGTCGGTGGCACCGGGAACTGCACCATTGCTTCGAATTCGCCTCGGCCCGTTTCCTCGAAGATAGCGTAGTCGAGTTCCTGTTCGTCCAATGCCGCTATGACCGAATCGCGGTTCCCCTCCGGAATCAACACCTGCACGAGCCGCATAGGGACGATACGACGAACGCACGTATAAAACATAATCGAGATAACACAACTCTCGACCGAGGGCGAGCAGAGCGACGCGTAGAAATCATTCCGTGTCGATTTCAGTACAAGAAACTCTCGCCCTTGTTTGCCAGTCGCCGATCCGGACACATCTCGGCGTCGAGTGTCCCAAACTCAGTGGAGAACACTCACTGGGGCTGTCGAGAGGCACGTTCCAGACTATCGACGAGCCGTGACTGTAACACGGCGTTGATCGGAATCAGGAGCACCCAGGTGAGAACGGCCAACATCGGATCGACGGCCGCAACGCCGATCGAGAGGATGAATACCAGTGGCGAGGCGAGAAACCGGGCTTCCTGAATGAGTGCGATCCGAGACGTGAGCCCTTCCTCTACGAGCTCTTTCCGTGACGCGTAGCCCCACAGGAGCGCGAGACTGAATCCGGTCAGTGCCAGCACGCCCGCGTAGACTGAGATCCCGAACTGATTCGGATAGGTGGTGAACAGACTCGTCCCGTACGGAACGAACGCAACCATCAGCAAAAATAAAAGATTGAGCCAGAGAAGGCCTCGATCGTGCTGTTCGATGTAGACGAAGACGTGACGGTGAAGCATCCAGTAGAGCCCGATAACCAGAAAGCTCAGCGCGTAGCCGACGAACTCGTCCCACTGCTCGAGCACGAGCTCCGGGAGGACCGACAGCGAACTGCCCGCCGGGACGGTCGGGACCGTAATTTCGAGCACTAACAGCGTGATCGCGATCGCGATCACACCGTCGCTCAGCGCAATGAGTCGATCCGTTTCGTCGGCGTCTCGGCGAAAGAGATGCTCCATAGCGGACAGTACGGCGTCGATCGACATAGCTACTGGATGCCACCGACTGCCCGGCATCTGACCGGCTCGATGCCGAGCCGCTCGAGTTCGACGACCGATGTCCGAACGACGTGATTCGAATCACGACTCGCGTGTTACAGCGCTGTGCTCCGGACAGCAGTGGTCGTCCAGCCGTTCTAAACCGTGCTCAGTCCTGCATGCGCTTGACGAGGACGGCAACCCCAAGATACCCCGGCAGACAAACAGCGAGGACAACGGCGATAAGACCCCAGTCAGCCACGTCGAGTGGCACCGTCCCGAAATACTCGGAGAGTGGGGTATACAGCACCGAGAGGTGCAGCAGAATCGAAACCACGACGGACGCCGTGAGCCACCCGTTCGACAGTATCGGCGTCTCGCGCAGCCATCGGATGACGTAGAGTCCGACGAGTTCGAGGAAGACGAAGCCGGTGAATACGAGCGTCATCGTGCGCGGAGTGACGGTGGGCGCTCCCTCGAGGGTGTAGAACATGAGCGCGAGGAGGACGATCGTGGTCACGGCACCCATGCCGCCGATCATGACGAACATCGGGCGACCGATGATCCCCTGCTCGCGGTCGCGTGGCGACCGGTCCATCACGTCTTCGCTTTTCGGATCCGACCCGAGCGCCAGCGCCGGCAGCCCGTCGGTCACTAGATTAATCCACAGCAACTGCACTGCAGGTAGGATGAGATAGCCGTACAGCGATGCGATGAAGACGAGCGCCACCTCGCCGACGTTCGCACTGAGGAGGTAGGCGACGAACTTCCAGATGTTGTCGAAGATCGTTCGCCCGCGCTCGATCGCGCGCTCGATCGTTGCGTAGTTGTCGTCGAGCAAGACCATATCCGAGGCCTGTCTGGCGACGTCCGTCCCGCGGATTCCCATCGCAACGCCGATATCGGCGTTTTTTAGCGCCGGCGCGTCGTTGACGCCGTCGCCGGTCATCGCCACGTTGTGGCCCCGGTCCTGCAGCGCCCGCAGGATTCGAACCTTGTGTTCCGGCGACGTGCGCGCGAACACATCGACAGCCTCGACGCGCTCGCGCAATCGGTCAGCATCTAGGTCCTCGATCTCCCGACCTTCGAGCACTTCAGAGCCGATCCCGAGTTCGCTGGCGATCGCACCGGCTGTGCGGACGTTGTCGCCGGTGACCATCTTCACGTCGATGCCGGCGTGTTCCGTCGCTGCGATCGCATCGGCAACCTCCGCTCGCGGTGGGTCGATCATGCCAGCCAGTCCGACGAACGTCAGCCCGTCCGCGAGGTCGTCGGGACCGGCTGGGTCCTCGCGGTAAGCCATCGCTAGCACGCGCAATGCGTCATCACCGAACTCGCGAACTGTCGTCTCGATCCGGTCGCGACGCTCATCGGTCAGCGCCACCGGACCATCGGCGGTCAGAATTCGGTCGCAGTGGTCGACAACGACCTCCGGCGCACCTTTGATGTAGCCGACGTCGTCGTGAACCGTCCCCATCCACTTTCGATCCGAGGAGAACGGCACCTCGCCGGTTCGGGGGTGCTCGGTTCGGAGCTCCTCGAGATCGAGCCCGCGACGGTCGGCCGCCTCGAGCAAGGCCTGTTCGGTCGGGTCGCCTTCCTCGAGCGTCGCGTCGTTACAGAGCGCGCCGATTCGCAAGAGCAGGGCTTTGCGGTCGGCGAGTTGCTCGTCCTCTGTCTCGCCGTCGACGTCGAGGACCGCGTCGTTGACCCAGAGCCTGCTGACAGTCATCTGCCCTTTCGTGAGCGTCCCGGTCTTGTCCGTACAGACGACGTCGACAGCACCCAGCGCTTCCACTGCCGGGAGTCGACGGACGAGCGCGTTCTCGTCGGACATCCGCCGGACACCGAGTGCGAGCGCGAGCGTGACCACCGCTGGCAATCCCTCCGGAATGGCGGCGACAGCAAGCGAGACGGCTGTGAGCGCAGCCTGAACGGGGTCAGTTCCGCGCAGGAGCAACAGCGGGGCGACCAGCGCGGAGAGAGCGAGGACGCCGACACCGAGCGTGCGACCCAGCCGATCGAGTTCGGTCTGTAACGGCGTCTCCGTCTCCTCGGTCGTGGCGAGTTCGCGGGCGATCGCACCGACCGCCGTCTCCATCCCCGTCTCGGTAATGACGGCCACACCCTTGCCGCGAGTGACGTTCGTCCCCTTGTAGACCATACTCGTCCGCTCCGCGATCGGCGTCCCCGACTCGACCGGCGCGGTCGACTTCGAGACCGGCACGCTTTCGCCGGTCAGTGCCGCTTCGTCGACCTGGAGGTCGGTCTCCTCGAGCAACCGACCGTCGGCAGGGACGACATCGCCGCCGCGCAAGACGACGATGTCGCCGGGAACGATCTCCTGAGCATCGATATCGACCACCTCGCCGTCTCGGCGGACGGTAGCCGTCGGCGCGGCCATCTCGCGCAGCGACTCGAGGCTCCGCTCAGCCCGGTAATCCTGAACGAAACCGAAGATGCCGTTCGCGATGACGATAATCCCAATCAGAACCGCGTCGACAGTGTGACCCGCCCAGACCGAGAGCACAGCCGCCACGATCAGCACCCAGATCAGGACGCTGTCGAACTGGGCGACGAAAATGTCGACCGGCGTCCGCCCCCCGCCTTCGACGATATCGTTCGCGCCGTATTCCTCCCGTCGCCGGCGCACCTCGTCGCTCGTCAGCCCGTTGGGGTTCGACTCGAGAGTCTCGAGAACGCGCGACCACGGCTGCTCATGTGGCGGGTCAGCCATCGCCACGGTATTCCAGCGCGAACCCTATAGGCGTACCCCGGATCCCCGGGGCACCGGTTGAGACGGTCGAAGCGGGCACCCGCGACTCGATTCGCGTCCGATGGCAAAACCGATAGTGACAAGCGGGTGTTCCATCACTGACGAGCCACGAACGAATGGACGCCCTCGAGATCAGTCTCCGCCTGGTTGCCGGCATCGGGCTCATTCTCGCGAACGCCTTCTTCGTCGCGATCGAATTCGCACTCACGCGCGTCCGACAGTACCCCGAATCGACGTTCGACGAGCCAGGCCTTCGCCGCGCATGGGAAATGACCGACGACCTCGAGATCTATCTCACGAGCTGTCAGGTCGGGATCAGCGCGACGAGCATCGCCGTCGGTATCGTCGCCGAACCGGCGCTCGCGACGATCATCGGGTCGGTCTTCGCGAACACCGCACTCGCATCTGCAGGTGCCGGTGCGATCCTCGCGTTCGTCATCATCAACCTCCTCCATCTCACGCACGGCGAACAGACGCCGACCTACCTCGGCGTCGAGCGAACGAAGTTCGTCGCCAGATACGGGGCGACGCCGCTATACTGGTTCGCGTGGCTGCTCTCGCCCGTGATCTGGTTCGGCGACGCCGTCGCGAAGTGGACGCTCCGACGCTTCGACATCGAGATGACCGGCGCCTGGCTCGAGACCGAAACCGAGATTATCGAAACGCGTGCGGATCTCCGCAACCGACTCACGTCGGTCCTCGAGCGGGGCGACCTTCCCGAAGACCGCCGAGAGGAAATCCTCAACGCGTTTACCGTCGGCGACCGCCCGGTCGAAGCCGAGATGACCCCCGTCGAGGACGTGGTGTTCCTCTCGACTGACGCATCGGTCGAGGAAAACATCGACCGGATCGGCTCGAGCCCGCACACGCGGTTTCCGCTGATCGACGGCACGCCCGAAGCGTTCGTCGGGATCGTCTACGCGCCGACGGTCGTCGACCGGATCGACGAGCTTCGGGCCGGCGACGTGACGTTCGAGGACCTCGCGACGCCGCCGATGACGCTTCCTGCCGAGACACACGTCAGCGACGCGATCGACGACCTCCAGGCTGCGAATCAGGAACTCGCACTCGTCGAAGCCGACGGCGACATCGTCGGGCTACTGACGGCGACGGACGCTCTCGAGGCGCTGGTCGGCGCGTTTGAGGATCCGCTCGACGTCAACGATATTTAAAACAGGTCGTGAGAACGGATCGACCACGAACCGACCGCGTCTCGTCGGTCAGTCACCTATGCTCGAGACGAGTCACACCAGCGAGCGACACTGCGAACCGACCGGCGATCGAGTTACCGACCTCGATCAGTCGCCAGCGAGCGATTCCTGGCTGGCGGCACAGTTGTTCGGGCCGAGCTCGAGTTCGAAGGCTTCGTCGTCGTCAGCCTCCTGCTGGCCGAGGTTCGTCGGAATGATGTCCTCGTAGTTGGCCGGTCGCGGGGGCATATCCGAGAGGATGAGCTCGACGAAGTCGTCTTCGTCCATCGTGAGCGCGTCCATCTCGTCGACGAGCTGGCCGATCGGCGCGGTGTAGGTGCCGTCGGCGGCGGGTTCAGCGGCGTCGCTGAAGTGGGCGCCACCGATCAGCGTCTCGTCGGACAGGGAGAGCACGCGCTCCTGCAGGCTCTCGTAAAGTTGGGACGCGGCCTCGGGTGCGCCGTCGTCACCCTCTTCCAAGTCGGGCCGAGCGACGCTCTCGATGAACAGGCCGTCACCGGTCGCCAGCAGCGAGTCGTCGACCAGGTACGAGGTCATCCCGGAGGTGTGCCCGGGCGTGTAAACAGTCTCGATCGTGGCGTCGCCGACCGGGAACTCGTCGCCGTCCTCGGCCAGGGTTACGTCGTCGGCGTAGGTGACGCCACGCTGGACCGACGCTTCGGGGATGACACCCTCGACACCGACGGCATCGAGTGCACGCACGCCGGAGATGTGGTCGGCGTGGATGTGCGTATCGATCGCGTACTGCAGGTCGACACCGAGCTCGTCGGCGTCGTTGAGGTACCGGTCCGTGAACGCGCGTAGCGGATCGATGACTGCGGCCTCGTCGCCGTCGACGACGAGGTAGCCCAGACAGCCCGAGGAGGGGCGCTGGTACTGGTAGAGCGTGCCCGCGCCGTCGTACTCGGACACTTCGACGCGTTCGTAAATGCGTGCCCAGCCGTTCATTCCCTCCGCGAGCTGGTTTGCGTCGTAGCCACGGTCTTTGAGCGTGGCCGCGACGAACTCGCTCGAGCCACCTTTCGCACAGAGGACCGTCACTTCACGGTCGTCGGGAATCTGTGCAAGAACGTCCTCGTCGAGCTCGTCCTCGAGGAACTCGAAGTACGGGATGTTGATCGACTCGACGCTGTCGCCGTCGATGTGCCACTCCTCGTACTCCGATTCCGCACGCACGTCGAGGAGCGTCACGTCCTCGCCTGCGTCGATGCTTGCTTTGAGTTCGCTGGGAGAGACCGATTCGACCTCGACATCTGGGGTTGGGAAGTCCATGTCGTCCATTGTGTACACCGACGAGTACTGGCCCGTTTCACATAAAGCTTTGCATAGTCGTTCGGTTATCGCACAATACAGCTGCGCCAGTAAGGCCACCAAACCCAGGTTAAGGACACATAGATTGGTTGCGGCGCGCACGTGGTGTTACAGTTGTTTGCATACTCTGCAAGAACCGATGGGCTTTTCAAACCGTAACCAATATTGTGGGATAGCTCCAAGATAGAGCACAGCAAAACCATGAGTTCGGAATATCAGATCGCGGAGACGCTCGACGTGAAAGGTGCATCGTGTCCCATGCCGGTTGTCCAAACGAAGTCCGCCATTGACGACCTCGCTGAGGGCGAGATCCTCGAAGTAGTCGCGACGGACTCGGGCAGCATGAGCGACCTCGACGGTTGGGCAACCGGTACAGACGGCGTCGAGCTGCTCGAGCAGGTCGAGGACGGCGACGTCTACAAACACTACGTGGAAAAGACGGCCTAAGCGGCGCGACGGGGATGTCACTGCTGTCGATGCCGCCGGTGTCGCGATGCCGTCGGTGCCGTACCGAACAGTTCCGCGTGCGCCTGCGCGAGACGGACACTCGGACACCCGTCTCGAAGGCGACGTTTGATGGGCCTCGGCACAGAACCCAGATGTGATGACCGCCGACGATCGGTACAAGCTGTTCGGTGTCTACGTCTCAGAGGACGTCTTTGACGCACTCGCCGACTACCTGTACGAGGCAGCCGGCGTCGTCGACTACGAGAGCTACTTCGATCCGTCTGAGTCGACAATCCCCGTGGGTGATCCGGGTGCGGACGCGACCGACAGGCTCGTCTCGGACCTCGTCACCGAGTTCGCCGACCTCTACGACGAGGCGGCTTTCGAGACCGCTCGCGAGGTTGATTCCGACGCGTTCGTCCTCGCAGATCTCGCTGCCGATCCACAGACGGTCGCAAACGCCCGCGAACGCTTTCAGGCGGCTGCAACGATTCAGGAGGCCGACCTGCGGACGGTCCAGACCGCGATCCTGTCGGCGTACCTCTCACGGACGAACGCACGCGAAGGTGGGTACTAACACTCCAAAACCCCGATCGTCACCGGTCGCAGGGTCGTGAACGAGACAGGCAGCCGCGCCTTGAGTATCGGGTCGTCGTCTGTGAAGACGATGCCGAGCGGTAGACAACCACTGTCGTTCGACAATCGCACCCAAAGGACTACTTCTGTCCGGCCCCTCTGTTCGACCGAACACGAGCCACCAGTCGGTACGGTATCGCGTCCAGATAGTCCTCGAGCGTTCCGACATGATCGACCCAGTTACCGGCAGTCGGCTACAGTTCGCACTCACGACGATCGTCCACATTATCTTCCCCGTGATGAGTATGGGGCTCGCCCCGTTTCTCGTCTACTTCACGTGGAAGGAGCTTCGCACCGGGAAGGCCATCTACGAGCAGTTACGTCGGTTCTGGACCCGGATCTTCGCCGTCAGCTTCGTCGTCGGCACCGTGACGGGGATCGTCCTCGAGTTCGAGTTTGGCACCAACTTCGCGGCGTTTTCGACGACCGCCGGTGAGCTGTTCGGCGGCCCGCTCGCGCTCGAGGGGATGATGGCGTTCATGCTCGAGGCGACGTTTCTGGGGATTTTCGTCTTCGGCCGCGAGCGCGTCGGGAACGCCCTCTACATGATTTCTGCGGTCGCCGTCGCCCTCGGAACCTGGCTGTCGGCGGTCTGGATCCTGATCGCCAACTCCTGGATGCAGACCCCACGCGGCTACGAACTGGCCTCTGAGAACGGCCAACCGATCGTCCAGCTGGTCGATCCGATCGCGGCCTACGCGAATCCCCGGTTCCCGTGGATGTTCGTCCACATGCAAAACGCCGCCGTCGAATCCGTCGCGTTGTTTATGGCTGGCCTCGGAGCCTACTTCGTCTTCAGACACCACGTCTGGGGGTATCCGGTCGAGAACGTCGACTTCTGGGAGACGACGCTCAAGTTCGGCCTCATCGCGCTGTTGATCACCGCGCCGTTGCAGGTGTTCCACGGCGACCTGTACGCACGCCACGTCTTCGAGACCCAGCCACAGAAGTTCGCCGCGATGGAGGCCGTCTGGGAAACCGACTCCTACGTCCCCGAGTACATCGTCGCGTTCCCGACGAGTATCCAAGATCTGCTCGATCCGCGGGCCAAGGAGATCTTCGGTATCGGCATCCCCGGCGGGGCATCGTGGCTCGCCAGCGGCGGCGACCCACAGGCGACGATTCAGGGCCTCGAGCAGTTCCCCGGTCCCCAGCCGCCCGTCGCGCTCGTCTTCTGGTCGTTCCGGATCATGGTCGCACTCGGCTTCTGGTTTATTCTGCTCGCCGTCTGGGGCGGCTACCGCTGGTGGCGAGGTGAGTTGCTCGAGGACGATCTCCTTCACAAGGCGCTGATGGCCTCGGCGCCGCTTGGCATCCTCGCAGTCGAGTTGGGCTGGGTCGTCACGGAAGTCGGTCGCCAGCCGTGGGTGATTCAGGGCGTCTTGCAGACGAACGACGCCGTTTCCCCAGGGCTGACGGGTGGCGAGGCGACGATAACGCTCGTCGGGTTCGCAGTCGTCTATCTCGGACTACTCGCGCTCTATACATACGTCATCGCTCGTCTCATCCGGGCCGGTCCGCCCGACGGGGAAGACCTCGCGGTGCGAGAGAAACCGGAGACGCCCACCTCGGAGGTAAGCGTCGATGACTGACACCGGGACGCTCGCGAGCGGGCCGCTGTTCGGGCTGCCGCTGGCAGACCTGTGGTTCGGTCTGGTGTTTTTCATCTTCGCGATGTTTCTGTTTCTCGATGGGTTCGACTTTGGGGTCGGTGCACTGTTCGCAACGCGGGCTGCCAACGACGAACGCGAGCAGTTGCTGGCCGCGATCGGACCGTTCTGGGACGGCAACGAGGTGTGGCTCGTCGTCTTCGGCGGTGCCATGTTCGCGGCCTTTCCGCCCGTCTACGCCAATCTCTTTAGCCGGTACTACCTGCTAATGTTCGCGATTTTGGGCGCACTCATCATCCGAGGGCTTGCACCGGAGATGTACGAACAGCGCCACGACGACGCGTGGCAGCGCTGGTGGGGACGCGCGTTCGTCGTCGGTAGCCTCACCGCCCCGTTCTTTCTTGGGATGTTTACGGCGAACTGGCTCCTCGGTGCGACGGCGATCCTGACGTTGCCGGGTGTCGTCGTCGGACTGGCTGTCGTCGCACTGACCGTCGTCGACGGCGTAGCCTTCCTTCGATTGAAGACGCGGGGTGACCTGCGTGCCGACCTCCAAACGGACGGCTATCGCGCACTCGGTGCGTATCTCGTCCTGCTCGTGCTATCACTTGGCACTATCTACGCGACGGCGCCCGACCTGCGACCGGCGTTGCGTTCCATCCCGGTTGTCGGGCTCGTCGTCGTGACACTCGTCCTCGCCGGCGTCTACGCCGCGGCGACACGGGTGGATCGCTACTACGTCGCGTTTGCAAGCGCCGCCGGGCTCGTCTTCGCGCTGGTCAGCGTCGTCGCAGGGCTGATGTATCCCGAAATCGATCGCGCCAGCGGACTGACAGTCGAGACGGCCATCGTCTCGACGCTCCCGCTCAATCTCATGTCCATCGGAGCCGCGATCTTGCTCCCACTCGTCTTCGTCTACTTCGGCGTCCTTTACATCGCGTTCAGCGGGCCAATCGAAGCGGGTGAGTCGTACTGATGGTGCTCGAGGACGACGACCGCCGTCCCGACGACAGCGACCACCACGTTCGCGACGCGGACACAGCCGATCGATCCGAACGCCGGTCGCCGACCGACTCAGAAACGTCGCAGTCGTCACCGCCCCGGCTCGGATCTCGGATTTTGGTCACGTGGCTCGAGCTCACCGTCGTCGGCATCCTGGGCGGCATTCTCGGTGTGTCGATCGGCGGCCCGCCCGGCTTCGTGATCTATCTGCTGACGACCCTACTGACCGTCGCCATCGTCTTTCACAACGTCAACGAACTCGTCAAGGAATGGCTCCGGACGGAACGGCACGGTCGATCACTCGAATAGTTCGTCTGTTACGGCTGACGTAGCTGCACACAGCGTGGAGCGACAGAAAAAGTTCGACTGGGGAGAGCAAGAGCGGTACCTCGGACCGCATACCGGACGACGAGTGTCCGTCCCGGTCTCACTCCCGCGTATTACTGAGATTCCGCATCTCTCCCGAACAGTTCGCACAGACAGCTTGATGGTGTGCGTTCATTCGTGCTCCACACACCATACATTCGTACAGATTTTTCCGTATCTGTTTAGTTGATCCCATAGGAACCACAGTTATAGGACTACGTAAACACAGATAAAGGCTGCGTCAATTGTCCTGTCAGGTTACGTTGACCGCCAGCGGCCACAAGCGGGGTAGTTCGAGCCGACAGCAGGGCCAGACACGGTATGTCGTGATCTGGAGGGACGGCCCTGCGATCGGTCGCAAGGTGAAACCACGGAAGCCGCCGATCATATTGGAACGTTGATAGCTGCGAGGGATTATGCTACTGGTCGTGGGACCGACGAGTGACACGGTCTGCTGTCACGAGTTACCATGCAACCGCAGCTCACTGACAGCAGGCCGTACGAGCTACCCATGCCAGTGCAAAATCTCGCACGAAGCGACATCGTCACCGCCGCGCCAGACGAATCGATTCAGGAACTCGCAACGACGATGCAAGACGAAGGTGTCGGCTGTGTTGTGATTACCGACGACGGCACGCCGGTCGGGATCGTGACCGATCGCGATCTGGTGGTGCGACTTCTCGCGTCCGGAACCGATCCGAACGAGGTCCTCGCCGAAGACGTGATGTCGGAAGACCTGTGTACGATCGAAGATCGAGCGGGCTTCTACCACGCCACCGAACTGATGAGCGAACACGGCGTCCGACGGCTTCCCGTGACGGACTCGGACGGCACTCTGACGGGCATCATCACGATCGACGATCTCAACGAACTCCTCGCGGACGAACAACAGGAGCTCGCGGGTGTCATCCGGAAACAGCGACCGCCGTACTGAGTGTGTGTCGTGCTCAGTTGGCTGATTTACCCACCCCAATGACTCCTGCCATACCGGCACATCGGCAGTGATATCGACACCCGTATGGTTCGTGTCGACATATCATAGTGACCGATATACTCAAAGGGTTGTGTCGCCTGTAATGTAACACAATGATGCTGCCAACGCACGTGCTCGTCGGGCTGGCGCTTGCACTCCCCGTCGCGGTCGCCGCCCCTGAGCACGCCGACATCACGCTCACGGCAGGGCTACTCGGTGGCCTCATTCCGGATCTGGATATGTACATCGGCCACCGGAAGACGCTGCACTATCCGGTCTACTACTCGGCACTCGCCGCCGTGGCAGCACCGGTTGCCGTGATCGTCCCAACGACGCTGACGATCGCCGCAGCGATAGGGCTCCTCGGCGCGGCAGCTCACAGCGTGATGGATGTCTTCGGCGGCGGACTCGAGCTCCGGCCCTGGGAAGCGACCTCGAGCCGGGCCGTCTACAACCATTACCACGACCGATGGCTCGCGCCGCGGCGGTGGATCCGGTACGACGGCGCACCCGAGGATCTGGTCCTCTCGATCGCCGTCGCTGGCCCGCTGCTGTTCGCGCTCGAGGGCACGCTCCGCGTGATCGTCGGCGCGGCTGTGGTGGTCGCAATCGTCTATACCGCCGTGCGACGGCTGCTCCCGGCGATCGCCGAGGTGCTGATCGCGGGCTATCTGCTGCAGGCGATTCCGGACCACATGCTGGCGCGGCTGCCCGCACGGTACATCCCTGATCACATCGACTGATCGCCGGCGGCATCGATCGAACGATGCACGGACGTGATTTCTGTCGGAAGTCTTATCAGATCTGGCTGTAATCTGTGAGCAAACACATGCAGACGTCGGTAGCGACAGAGGCCGAACGTGGAATTCGATATTCGCTTCTCGCCGTGGTCGCCGTCGGGTACCGGCGGCGGGACCCGGGAGCGATCGTCAACGCACTCATCGCGCTTGTGGCGACGTATCTCCCCGGTCACTTCGAGCGTCGATACGACGTGACCTTTCGACCGTGGCAACGCGTGTATCTCAACAGCGCGATGCTCACCCACGCCATCGGTATGCTCGGTCCCTACGACGACGTCTGGTGGTGGGATCATATGACACACACCCACTCGGCGACGCTGCTCGGCGGTCTCACCTTCGCGGCGGCCCGTCGAAACGATCGGGAACCCCACACTCGAGTCATCGGCGTCGTCACCTGCGCCGGCGTCCTGTGGGAGATCGGCGAGTACGTCATCCACGCGACGGCGAACCAGCTTGGGTACGAACCGCTACTCGTCTCCTACGGAAAAGTCGACACCGCCCTCGATCTCGTATTCGACCTCGTCGGCGCAGTGTTGGTGGTCATCCTCGGTGATGCTTTCCTCGAGAACCTGACGGAGGCCGACGAGTAGCGCGTACGCCCCGCAGCGGCGTGATGTCTATATCTCCCGCACGTACGAATACGAATCCGAGAGCGCTTCGGCGTCCTCACGGAGCAAGGCGACGACGAGACAATCGGCATACTCTTCGAGATACTCGACGAGGGCGGCGATCCGATCCGAGTCGATCGCCTCGAGCGAATCGAGCAGCATGAACGGAACGACATCGTAGACATCGTGAACCAGATAGCCGGCGAGTGCAAAGACGAGACCCGTGACCTCGCGTTCGCTCTCGGAGAGGTGATCGATAGTGTCCTCGTAGCTCGTTCCGTCCGCGGTTGAGCGGACGATATGCAGATCGAACGTCGTTTTCGTGACCGTCCGACGACCCTCACGGACCGTCTTCTCGCGGCGGTCGATCCAGATGCGGTCGAGGTTCTCGTACTCGAGTAGCGAGAGAATCGAGTCCATGTGCTCGTTGAACGCGTCGACGGCGGTTTCCTCGAGCCGGTCGACGCGGGTCCGACACTCGGTGAGTTTTGCGTCGATCGTCTCGCGCCGCTCCTCGAGGTCGTTTTTGTCTGCGAGTGTGGCCTCGATCTCGTCGATTCGGGTCTGCACCTCGTCACGTTTGGCCTCGAGAGTCTCGCGTTCGAGTTCGAGGCGATTCAGTTCGCGGTGGGTCTCGATGACGTCGCTATACTTGGCGTTCTCGAACGTTTCGGCGTCTGATTCGAGGTCGTCGATACGAGCTCGCTGCTCGTCGCGTTCGGCTTCGAGGTCCTCGATGCGTTGCTGTCGGCGCTCGAGATCGTCCTCGATTGCCGAGAGCCGCGTTTCGAGCTCGCCCCGTCGTTGCGACCGCTCGCGAAGCTCCTTCCGGCGTGTCGTGAGGTCATCGATCTGCGTCTGTAAGTCGCGTCGCTCGTCGAGTTTGTGCTGCCGCAGCGACCGGAGGCGCTCGAGCGTCGACTCGATTCGGCCGCGGTCGACGCGCGAACCACACGTCCAGCAGACGACGTCGTCGGCGAGCAGTTGCTCGGTGATGTCGCCGTCAGTTTCGGCCTCCGAGTCGGCTGCTTCCTCGAGAGCGAGGTCGACGCCGTCGTCCCCGAGTCGAGCCTCATTGAATCGGATCACACTCTGGAGTTCGCTGACGGTCGTATCGAGCGACCGCTTGCGAGTTCGAAGCTCCTGAATCCGTCCCTCGAGTCGGTCCGGCGAGTCGTGCTCGTCGTCGAGGGCGGCCAGTTCCGCCTGCAGGTCGTCGCGTTCGGCCTCGAGTTCGGCGTAGCTCTCTCGCTCGGTCTCGAGGTCGTACTCGATGGACTCGAGTTCAGTTCGTGCCGCCTGCAGGTCGGCAAACGCCGACTCGATTGCGTCTTTCCGAGCGTGGCTCGCCTCGATGTCGAGTTCGAACTCGTCGAGGTCGGTTTCGAGGGCGGTGATCCGGTCGGTTATCGACTCGATCTCGTCGTCGAGGGCGGTTCGTTCTTCTTCGAGCCCGGGGAGTTCAGTTTCGAGCTGTGCGAGTTGCTCGAGCCGGTCGTCGAGGTCGCGTTTTTCGGCCTCGAGGGATTCGATTTCGGCCTCGATCTCGTCCGTATCGATCGGTCGCATGATGAGCTCGCGGAGGTCGTCGCCGTTTCTGACGGCGCGGCGTGCTTCGTTGGACTCGAGTTGGAAGGCAAAGAGATCAGCCAGTTCCGGATCGTCGAGGTAGGGCTCGCCGTCGAAAACGACCTCGCCGTTTCGCCGCTCGAGCACGCGCGTGTACTGCTGGCCGTCGAGTGTCAGTTCGACTCGACCAGCGTCTGCGTCACCTTTTAGCGAGGGGTGGCGGCTTCCCAGCGCTGCCATGATCGTCTGGAGAAACGACGTTCGGTTCGTCGCGTTCCGGCCAGTCAGCACGTTGACGCCAGGAGTGAGTATTACCGATGTACTGTCGATACCGCCGATATTCTCCGCCAGAACGGTAATCGAGGAGGAGACTGACGCTGGAGATGACACGATCGTTGGTTCTCGCCGGCCAATATAAATGTTATTTGGTTACAGGTACCGCTTGCCGTCTCGGACGGATGTCTAGCAGCGAGTTCCGGGAGGAGACCGTCTCATGCTACGAGCCGTCGGCACCCTCACAGTCACAGCCACCCTGCTCGAGGAGTGACGCGATCGGGTAATCGGCCCCACAGTTGCCACAGATCGTCCGGACGTCGACGAACACCTCGTAGTCTCGCTCCGCGATCTCTCCTGCCTTCCCTAGTTCCTCGAGCGTGGATTCGGTGACGACTTGCGTTCGACCGGCGAGTCGCTGGACGGTCTCGGTCTTTCGCTCGAGTCGGTCGTCGGTGTCCGCTTCGGGAAGCGATGCATCGCGGACGTCCGTCAGGTACGTATAGATCGTTTGATGCGTGACGAAGTCCGACCTGACCGCATCGATATCGACGCCCGTTCGTTCCAGTTCACGGCGCTTTCTGACCGCGTCGGACCGAGACACGTCGTCGTCTGTCAACGTCCGATAGAGTGTTTCGATGTCGGACTCGACCATCGAGCCGCCAGCATCACGGACGGCTGCTCGAAGGACGGCCCTGTTGAGTTCGGCTGCGAGATCGCGAAGACTCGTTCGCTCCGTCCCGTCGCCGACCCACTTCGCCTCGAGACGGGCCCCCCACGACTCGAGGTCGTACTCGTCTATCACGCGCTCGACTTTGGTTCGACGGCGGCTACTCGAGTCGTCAGCCATACCGAATGCCAGTGATGCCCATCGTACAAATGTTGTGGTTATAGTAACAACTGAAACTGTTTACGCACTGATCGCATCGTCCGCGGTTCTCGCTCGCGGTGCTCGCTCCGAACCGCGCTTCCCTCGTGCGATCAGGTGTGCACTGACGTTCAGTGGCTCCTATAGGTGCCCGTCACAGCCGTTCCGAGCCGGCAAAGCCGAACGAACGGTCGCTGGCCGATGACCCGGTCGAACGGCGAGACACGCGACGAGCCCCGGTCCAGTCACAGGGCGGTATCGACGCGATCGGAGTTTTGCTGACGCATTTTTCGGTTAGCGGAACATTCGACTACAACCGTACACTTTTGTCGGTGCAGTGGCGACACACGGGCATACAAATGGACGACGACGCGCTCGAGTACCATGAAAGCGACCCGCCGGGGAAGATCGAAATCGCGACGACGAAGCCGACGAACACGCAGCGTGACCTCTCGCTTGCGTACTCGCCGGGCGTTGCCGCACCGTGTCTCGAGATCGACGACGACGAGTCCGCCGCCTATCAGTACACGACGAAGGGCAATCTCGTCGGCGTCATCTCGAACGGCTCAGCCGTGCTCGGCCTCGGCGATATCGGTGCACAGGCGTCGAAACCCGTCATGGAAGGCAAAGGCGTCCTGTTCAAGCGCTTCGCCGACATCGACGTCTTCGACATCGAACTCGCCCACGACGACACCGACGCGTTCGTCGAGTCGGTCGCCGCGATGGAGCCGACATTCGGCGGGATCAATCTCGAGGACATCGCAGCGCCCGAGTGTTTCGCCATCGAGGAGCGACTCCGCGAGCGCCTGTCGATCCCCGTCTTCCACGACGACCAGCACGGCACCGCCATCATCAGCGGGGCTGCGCTACTCAACGCCGTCGAAATCTCGGGGAAAGACCTCGCTGACCTCGAGGTGACGTTCGCGGGGGCGGGCGCGGCTGCAGTCGCGACAGCGCGATTCTACGTCTCACTGGGCGTCAGACAGGAGAACATCACGATGTGCGATATCGACGGAATCTTGACGACCAAGCGGGCCGAAGCCGGTGATCTCAACCCGTACAATAGAGCGTTCACACAGGACCGTCCCGACGGCGACCTCGCGGACGCAATGGTCGGCGCGGACGCGTTCGTCGGCCTCTCGGCTGGCGGCATCGTCGATCAGGAGATGGTCCGGTCGATGGCCGACGACCCGATCATCTTCGCGATGGCCAACCCCGACCCAGAGATCGGCTACGAGGCAGCCAAAACGGCCCGCGACGACACAGTCATCATGGCCACCGGTCGGTCGGATTACCCCAATCAGGTCAACAACGTCCTCGGCTTCCCGTTCATTTTCCGTGGCGCACTCGACGTCCGCGCCACCGAGATCAACGAGGAAATGAAGGTCGCAGCGGCGAGAGCACTGGCCGATCTCGCGAAACAGGACGTGCCCGACGCAGTCGTCAAAGCCTACGGCGACGAGCCGCTGCAGTTCGGCCCCGACTACATCATCCCGAAGCCACTCGACGCGCGTGTCCTCTTCGAAGTTGCTCCCGCGGTCGCCCGCGCAGCGATCGAGTCAGGCGCGGCCCGCGTTGACCTCGACATCGACCAATACGTCGAACGACTCGAGGCCCGACTCGGGAAATCCCGCGAGATGATGCGTGTCGTCCTCAACAAAGCCAAATCCGATCCGAAACGGATCGCGCTGGCGGAGGGAACCGACGAGACGATCATCCGTGCGGCCTCGCAAATGATCGACCGCGGCATCGCAAAGCCAGTTCTGATCGGCGACGAAACCGCGATCTGCGAGACGATCGCAGATCTCGGGCTCGAGTTCGAGCCCGACGTGGTCGATCCAACGAGCGGCGAGTATACAGCCTACGCCGAGCATCTCTACGAGCGCCGGAAGCGAAACGGCATCACCCACCGCGAGGCTACGTCGCTGATCCGCGACGATACCAACTACTTCGGGAGCGTCATGGTCGATCGTGGCGACGCCGACGCGATGTTGACAGGGCTGACGAACCACTATCCATCGGCGCTGCGCCCACCGCTGCAGGTGATCGGCACTGCCGACGACGCCGACTACGCAGCCGGCGTCTACATGCTGACGTTCAAGAACCGGGTGGTCTTCGTCGCCGACGCGACGGTCAATCAGGCCCCCGACGAAGATGTCCTCGAGGAGGTCACCCGCCATACGGCCGAGTTGGCTCGCCGGTTCGACATCGAGCCACGCGCGGCGTTGCTCTCGTATTCGGATTTCGGCAGCGTCGACAACGAGGGAACCCGCAAACCCCGCGAAGCCGCTCGCCGACTGCGCGAGGACCCGTCAATCGAGTTCCCCGTCGACGGTGAGATGCAGGCCGACACCGCCGTCCTCGAGGAGATGCTGACCGGAACCTACGAGTTTGCCGACCTCGAAAAGCCGGCGAACGTGCTGGTCTTCCCGAACCTCGAGGCAGGGAACATCGGCTACAAGTTGCTTCAGCGGCTGGGTGGGGCCGACGCGACCGGCCCGATGCTCGTTGGCATGGACAAGCCGGTTCACGTCCTCCAGCGTGGCGACGAAGTCAAAGACATCGTGAACCTCGCAGCCGTCGCAACCGTCGATGCACAAAGCGACAGTTCCTGACCGACGAACCCACTCCGTCAGGTCGAAAGCCACTCGCGTGTCGATGTGAGCAGTCATCGTCGACGGATCCAACGGTGGTTGCCGCTCGACGCCTCGTTTCGGCGTGGTAGCGTCAGGCACGAGCTGTTCGGAAGGCAGCGGTCAATTACACGGATAGGGATGTAATTCTGCGCGGTGTATCCGAACACCATGCGGGACAGAACTGCGACAGCTGTGCTGATGGAGCCGACGGAGCCAAACCGCGATGTGGATGTCTGCTACTACGCGAGACAGAAGAGTTGTCTAGTTCCGATAATAGATAAAATACTGAGAAGTAGTAACTCATATTACTCAGGGTTTCGTTACGAAGCTGTCGGGTCAAGCAGGACGGATACTGAGGTTCGAACGAGCTACAGACGAGTGGACAGCCGTTTTCACCGGACCACCCGTTTCTACACAGCGTGTTAAACCATACACAGAACCATCATGACTGATCTGTCGATGTGCAGGGGTTCGGTTCTGAACCGGCTGTTAAACTCATATCCTTCAAGTTCGGACTGGAGAGGGCTGTAGTCTCTGCGCTGATTTCGGCTGTAAGGTATGTTTCTGTTCTAGTAGTTCGATAGCTATGTCAGTGGCCATCTGTTTCAGGACTGGCGCCGTACGGCACGTCTCGAGGGAGAGTCGATCGGAAGTAACGAAGCAGCGACTACAGGACACTCGATAGCACAGGACATAGTCACTGCCGTCTTTGCCCACCCCTGTCGCTCCTTCGGTCGTGAGCTGTCGCTTTCCGGTTCGTGTATCGGGGAACCCCGGGCGGAGCGGGGGGCCGCCCTGGGCGTGAGAGACATGAGCGTACTCGAAGCGGGGGCGAGTCCACGTCCGAGCGATCCGGGCACGAACGCACGCAATCGGCTGGTAGCGCGTCGCTTGGGCCGAGCGTGTACCCGGCGGGGGTTTGCAACCCCGCACGTCTGTCGATGGACGATTCACCAATAGTTATGCAGCCACTTGGTACGCCGTAGCGACTCCGAACCACACGCAGGCAGCGTGTACTGGTGTATAGCGTCCTGCTACTGGCCGTCTGTCACCGCTCCAGTCCCTTAGTCTCGAGGGGGAACTGACAGTTCGAGTCCGACCTCCGGCTGCCGATTTCGCTCCGATACCAGTACGTACTCGGTGGCGTCCGCTTGCCGACCCGCCTCGAGCGGCGATCCGTTCGTGAGTCCGTTCACATATAGCCGACGAGCGACCGTCGAACGGTGACGGTTGTTTGAAACAAGGTGTTGTCGATGGCTTTCGGTCCCACGGGGTACCGATCGGGACGGGATGTCGTGGGTGGTATCACTGGCTTCCGGCACCTCGAGCGAATGCTGCGCTTGTTTCGTCCCGAAAGATGGGTTTTCGAGAGCATAATCAGTGCCCGAATTGGTCGCACGATATCCGGTTTCGTCTTGCGATTATGATGGTATTACTCGCGTTCGGTTCGGCGCTGCTGGCTTCCTGTATCGGACGACCCTGTCTACATCTCCGACGACGGCCAGAACTCGGGTAAGAGCCCTATAGCCTCGGCTCCCTTTCGGTTACAAGCCGGATAACTACAACTGGTGGTGGCTATCGAACGGATATGATCACCTGCACTAACTGCGAGACCGCCCAGTTTCTGCAGATTACGCAAAGTCGCGTCTACTTCGAGGACGGCGAGATTATCAACGAAATTTCCGAAACGTACGAGTGTACCCTCTGTGGTGCGACCGGACAGTACGTCTACGACGAGGACAGCGACGAGGAAACCGTCATCGGCGACGTCGAGCACACGACGGAGCGTCCGAAGTACGCCTGACTGCCGGCCCCCGTCCGGGGGCACGGAGTGTCACGTCCTCGAGTAGCTCGTCCGATCATGGGCGCAGTGGCGGCTCTCGTTTCTCCATTCGTGTGACCCGTCTCGAACCACAGTCAGACGGACTCCTGTTAGTGGGTGCCGGTTGGACCGCGACCGCCCTGCGGGCCCACCGGGAACTCGTGACAGTAGACCGTATCAGTTGACGTCGTCTCCGTCGTCGACACCGAGTTCGTCGACTGTGGGACGGCCTCGGTTGGGCACCGACCGGTCGTACTGACGGCGGCTGACGGCCTCGGTCCGACGACTGGTATCCCACTCCTCGAAGAGACCGTACTCGGTCATCGTCTCCATGCCGGCGATGGCTGCTGTGAGTTTGATCCCGACCAGTGGAATCTCTGCGACTGAGACGATCACGTCGGCACGGAGGATCGCACCGTCTCTGAGGAGCACGTCGAGCACGTCGACGAACGCGTCGTCATCCTTTCGCGGCCTCATGACTGGTGATTTGGACGGTCAGTAGCGGTCGCGGTTCCGGCGTCGCCACCACCCAGTTCCGGTGCGAACGTATACGGCGGCCACGGCCCGGTAAACCTGACCTCGAGTCCGTCGGTCGCCGCCACGTCGTCGAGTATCGAACCGATCGCTTCCTCGTCGTCCTCGTGGGCCAACAGCGTGAGCCGACAGAGGGTCTCGCCGTCACTCGAGCCCGACTCGTCGCCGACCACGTCGGCAGCCAGTGACGCGCTCGGCGAGCGCTCGAGGGCGTGAACTTCCCGCGCCTCGGCGGCCAGTCGCTCCTTGAGGTCGGTAGTCAGTGACTCCCGTCGCGCGGCTCGGAGTTCCGCCAGCCGCTGGTCGAACTGTTTCTCGAGCAGGAACGCCGTCCCCTCCTCGGAGTCGCCGATCCGTTCGTCGAGTTCCTGCAGTCGCTCGTCGCGCTCGATTAGCGTCTCGTCGTCGATCGGATCGACTTCGACGACTTCGACGCGGTATTCCCAGTGGTCGGCCAGCCCGGTGAGGGCACGCTCGAGGGTCGTAGTCTCCTCGCGGAGCCACTCGCGGACGGCGGCATCATCACCTTTGAGGATCGTGTCGAACTGGAACGGGATCGGCGTTCCGAATGCCTGTCCCGCCTCGTCGACGACCGTCTGGTGGCGAACGAGCCAGCGCCGGATCTGGGCGAGATTCGCCGAGTCGTAGATACCGTCACAGGCGTGGACGACTGCGCCGATGCCGTCCTCGACGATGATCGAGACGGGTTCGCCGTCGACGCCGGTCGTCTCGAGGGAAGCGTCCGCGTCTGTCTGGACGAGACAGTACAGGTAGCGCCCCGTCTCGATATCCGGCAGGTTAGCGTGCTCGCCGGCTGGCTGGTCGTCGAGCGTCTCGAGGCGCTCGTCGGAGCCGGGACCGCCAGTGCGATCACGACTCACTCGCTCTCACCTCCGAACACGGAGTAGCCGGGTTGCTGGACGGTCGTCGGCTCGCCGTGTAACTGCTCGATCGCGTCAGAGACCAGCCCGTCCAGATCGCTCCGGAGGTCGTCGACGCCGTCGTCGATCCCCTCGTCGGCTTTGAGCTGGTCGATCTCGGCTTCGATCGTCGCGAGCTGGCTGCCGAGCCGTTCGATCTCCGCGTCCGAGAGATTCCCCGACTCCATCCGGCGGATCGCCTCTCGCTCGAGCGCGTCGATCAGGATCTCGACGACGGTGACGACCAGCGTCATCAGTCCGTCCCGGGCATCCTCACCGTCACCGACATCGATCGTCGTCACGTGTCATCATCCTCCGATTCCGTCTCCGGTGCGGCCTTCGATTCCGCGTCGGTCGATTCCGCATCGTCGTCACTCGCGCTGTGTTCGGCGGTTCGCGCATCGCTGTCCGTCTCTGCTTCGTCTGCGGTAACGTTGACGCCGCGAGTCGGGTCGAGTACCGGATTCGGTCGGTCCATCTCGGCGAGTTCGGGCTCGTCGACCGCCTCGGCGACCCGGCGCATGTCCGTCCCTTCGGGGAACTCGAGGCCGTACTTCGCCGCGGTCTCGAAGGAGGCGATCGCGGCCCGCACCTGCACGCCGAGCAGTTGCGTGTCGCCGATCGAGACGGCGATGTCGGCGTTGATGACGATCCCCTTGTCGAGCAGCATCTCGACGACTTCCGCGAGATCGGCCTTCTGGCGGCTGGGCTGGAAGTCATCGACCATCGTGATCACCGCCGGTGAGACCGGGCCGCAGGTTGGTCGGACGCCCCTCACAGCCGTTCAGTCGCCGCGTTGGTGGATCAGTCATGGTTGGTTCTCCGTCGTCGTTCCCGCTCGAGTTCGAACCGACGGCCGTAGATCCGTTTCCGGGAGGGTGCCGTCGAGAGCTTCACGTCCTGTGGCACCGTCGAATAGCGGGCCCCGCCGCCGAGATCCCGCCGGTCGGTGGGGATCGTCGACGACGCTGTCGGATTCCGCGGGTTCGTGCTCGTGTCCTGCCGGCGCATCTTCTCGCGGTTGAACTCGTAGAGTCGCTCGAATCGCTCGTGTGTCTCGAGCAGCGCCGTCCGGAAGGCGTCGATGCCGGCCATCGCCTGCTGCTGGATAGCGACCTGATAGGCTTCCGGGTCCTCGGCGACGTCGATATCGCCGAGCGCCGCCTTCGTCGCGGACGCCGCGTCCATGTCCGTCTCGATGAGAGCCTCGTCGTCACCGACTAACTGCCCGTCATCGTCGTCAGCGAGATCCGACACCGTGTCTTCGATCATTCCGGCGTCGTCGCCGTCCGCGAGGTCGTCGACAGCGTCGTCGAGTTCACGTTTCTCCTGCCAGATGCCGGTCAGATCCGTGGCGTTCCAGGCGTTCAGCAGATCGATCGCATCGAACACCTTCGTGAAATCGACGACATCGGACACTCCTTCGTCGTCGTTTGCCATCGCGTCTGGAAGCTCGCCGACTTCGATCGCATCCAGGAGTTCGTCCCCGTCGACCGCATCCGGCAACTCACTGAGGTCCATCTCGTTGATCAGCTCGACGAGCTCTTCGGCGACCCGGACGAGGTTGTCGACGTCGCCGATCACCGTCTCGACGGTCTCGCCCTCGAGTTCGTCGATCGCGTCGACGTCTCCGAGGGAGCCCTCAAGTCGCTCGAGGCTCGCTTCCGCCTCCTCGAGGAGAGCGTCGAACGGCTCGTCGACGGACTCGGCGTCACTCATCCGTCGTCCTCCATCGCTTCCGTTCCCTCGGTGTCCGTCGTCTCCGGCCTGATCAGGACGGTGAGCACTCCGTTTCTGATCGCCGCTTGAGAGTCCGTCTCCTGCCAGGGAACCTCGATGCGATCGAGTTCGCGCCCGTCGACGGCGATGACGAGCGTCGAGTCGTCGAAGCCGACCGTGACGTCGTCCGGATCGGCACCGGCGATGTCCGCCGTGACGAGCAGTTCGTCATCGTAGCTCCGGATCGCAACGTTGTGGTCGCTCGAGGGGCCCGCCGATCGAATCCGTCGCATCCGTGATCGATCCCTGTCGCCGCCCGGCTGTCGTCCAAGCGGCGAGTCGTCAGCTGAGAGGTCGTCGGCCGGTCGGATCGAGATGTCGTAATCGAAGACGGACCGATCGCTTCGTCGTCGCCCCGAGGCCGACGTCACGCCGCTCTCGAGCGACTCGAGCGCCGATAACAGGCTCGAGATCCAGTGGTCGTTCTCATCAGCGAACTGATCATCGGTGGTACGGTCGTCGTCCGATTCGTCGCGGTCGTCTGTCGGGGGCTGGTCGCTCATTATCGTTTCACCTCCACGCGGCCGCTCGAGAGCCGCTCGTGGACATCACGGGCGATCTCGAGTTCAGCCTCGAGTTCCTCCTTGCGGCGCTGGTATTCCGCCTCGGAGCGCTCGCCGAGTTCGTACAGCAACTGGTTTTCCTTGAGGTCGTCCTCGAGCGCCTCGACGTCGTAGAGTTCGTCGAGCGCGATGGTGTGGAGCGCGTTGATGACACCGACGAACGGTCGGAACAGAAGGTCGTCGAGGACGAACATCGGTTACTGGGCTCCGATTTTCACATCGACGAAGCTGTACGGCGCGAACGGACCCGTATATCGGACCATGAGGTCGTCGCGGTCGTCCTCGAAACCGGCGACCGCGTCGTCGAACGCCTCGCGCTCGTCACGATCGACGAGATACGAGCGATTGAGGACGAGCCGATCGCTGAACAGGTCGTTTTCGACCGACTGTGCGGCGACCGGCTCGAGGCGATCCGCGACATCCTCCTCGATCGCTTCGCGATCGATGTCAGCGTCGTCCTCGCGGACGAGTTTGAGGCCGAGTTCGAACCGACCCTCGATATCGCTCATCGCGCGTCGAAACGCCGGTCGCGCCCCGCGCAGGACGTTTTTCAGTTCCCGATCGCCCTCGAATGCCATGCCGAACTGCATGGGAACGACCGTCGTCCCGCCGTCGGAATCCATGATCTCCCGGAGAACGTCGTCATGGCGCTGTGCATCCTCGTCAGTTTCCTCGGGATCGGTCGTGTCGATATCGGAGACGACGGCACCGAGTCGCCGGTGGGAGATCGTGTAGACGCGCTCAGCACCGGCAACGGCCTCGGTCTCGAACTCGACCGTGTCGCCGTCGACGATTCCATAGACGTACCGGTTCGTCATTGGTGGCTCACCCGTTGAACGGACACGACGGACTCTCCGTCCAGTCTCGTGTCTGGTCGCCCGCGTCGAGCGTCACGGGGAGAGACAGACGATCGGGACACGCCGACTCCGTCGGTGGTAGGATAACTAACTGGCATAGGCGTGATAGCTGTGTGCCGTGCGGACACCGCAACGAGCACTCGAGTATCGTCATGAACGATTCGTTGTTCCGGTGGGTTACGGTAGTGCTTGCAGTTGCATCCCCCACCGTCTCGAGACTGGTCCACACGAAGGTGGCACTCTCCGGGAAATAGATGGGTTCGGGCCAGCGTGCTTGCAGCCGCAGTCCGAGTCGTGTTACGGAGGGCCGGTCAACATCAGGGAGTATGGCACAACCACAACGAAGACCCGACTCCTCGAGTCTCGCGGAGGTACTCGACCGCGTCCTCGACAAGGGCGTCGTCATCGACGTCTGGGCCCGTATCTCGGTCGTCGGGATCGAGTTGCTGACGATCGAAGCCCGTGTCGTCGTCGCCTCCGTCGACACCTTCCTGCACTACGCGGAGGAGATCGCGAAAATTGAGCAGGCCACGGCGGAGGGCGAACTCGAGGAGCTCGAAGAACTCGAGGTCGAGCCCCGTCCCGAATCGTCGCCGCAGTCCGCAACGGAGTAATCACTCGTGGGCGACGCCTCGCGCAAGCGCACGGTCCGCGGCCGGAAGATCAGGGCCAGTCGCGAACAGAAGGCAGGCCGCAAAGCGAAAAAGGAACTCGCGCGCAAGGCATCGAACGCCGGCGAACGAAACGGTGACAGCCCCCTCGCCGATCCCGAGGAGGTCCGACCCGCGACGTTCGTCGAGACGGACGCCGTGAAAGCCCTGCAAGAGCGCATCACGGGCTGGCTCGAGGCAGAGCAGCCAGTCCATCTGCTCGGGCCAACTGGCTGTGGGAAGACGGCGCTCGCGCTGTCGGTCGCCGCCGAACGCGACCGCCCGGTCGTCTGGATCAACGGCGACGATGCAGTCGACACCGCAGCGCTCGTCGGCGACCACGCCGGGGGCGAACGCTATACGGAGGACGACCGGTTCGTCAGCGGCGTCAGCAAACAGACCGAGATCGTCCGCGAACGCTGGGTCGATAACCCCCTCTCGGTTGCCGTTCGCGAGGGCGCGACGCTCGTCTACAACGAGTTCTCGCGCAGTGATCCCGCCGCCCACAACGTCCTGCTCTCGGTCTTCGAGGAGGGCGTCCTCGAGCGACCCGGCAAGCGTGGCGAGGACCGGACGATCGACGTCCACCCCGAGTTTCGGGCGATCCTCACGTCCAACGACACCGAATACGCCGGCGTCCACGAACAGCAGGACGCGCTGCTCGACCGATTCGTCGGCGTCCACGTCGACTACTACGACGCAGAGACCGAACGCGAGATCGTCCGCGCACACGTCGACCTGTCGGACGACGACATCGCGACCGTCGTCGAAACGACGCGAGCGCTGCGCGACGACCTCGAGATCGTCGTCGGCACGCGGGCGGCGATCACGGCCGCGAAAGGACTCGCCGTCTTCGACGGGCACGACGCCGACGCGTTCGCCGAGGAAACGCTGGCGAACGTCTTCACCGACGTGCTCGCACCGAAGGTCGCGGGCGATGACGGCGGCGATATCGACGACCTGCGAGCGCAGCTCAGCGAGACGATCTGACCCACAGAGTACATCGAATCCAGACCAATGGCCGAAGCCGATACCCACTCACAGAAGCAGTGTAAGGCCCACACCGAAGACGGCGAGCGCTGCTCGCGACCGGCACAGGACGACGGCTTTTGCTATCAACACGACGAGAGTGATCAAACAGTGAGCGACAGCCAGACAGCCGAGGCGGAGGAACAGGCCGACGAACAGACCGACGGTGACGACATCGAACAGTCCCGATCCCGCGGCACGACAGCCATGACCGCCGACGAGGTGACCGATCCCGAGACTGTCGAGACGGATGTCGACGCCGCCGAAGAGATCGCAGGCGTCCTCGCGGTTCGAAAGACGGTCGAGTCGACCGCCAGCCAGCTCATCGGCCACGAGTTCGACGGTGTCAGCGAGGTCTCGCCGACCGATGAGGGCTGGCGCGCCATCGTCGAAGTCGTCGAACGGCGAGCCGTGCCCGACACCCAGGACATCATCGGTCGCTACGAGATCGAACTCGATACCGACGCCACCGTCCACGGCTACCACCGACTCGACCGCTACCGTCGCGGCGACACCACGGAATTCGAATAGCGCCTCGACGCGCGACGTCTCGCTCGCGGGCGCTCGAGTTACGACACCGCGCCGTTGACACCGTCCGGCACGTCGCTCACGCTCACTCCACCGTCCGTTCTCGCCGCGTTCGTAGCTCCCGCTGACCGACATGTCCCCTCTCCGATGGAGTTCGATCACAACCGCGAAGTCACCCCCGCGCGTCGACTCGACCGAACACGACATGTCGAGCCCGCCCGTCCGCGGCGTCGACGTCGGTCCGGAAACCCGGTGTGCCCACTACCACACCGACCGCGACGTCGTCGCGTTCACGTTCGCGTGCTGTGAGGACTACTATCCTTGTTTTCGATGCCACGAGGAACGGACGGACCACGAGGCGGTGCCGTGGCCACGAGCGCGCTTCGACGAGCCGTCCGTCCTGTGTGGCGTCTGTGAGACCGAGCTGACCGTTCCAGAGTATCTCGAGGCCAACCATAGCTGTCCGGTCTGTGACGCAGCGTTCAATCCCGGCTGTTCGAAGCACGCGGACCGGTACTTCGAGACGAGTCCGTGATCAGTCGTCGGCCGGCACGGCACGTGCGTCGGCAGCCGGCGTCGTGTCGTCGGCCAGCGCCGCCGCGACGTGCGGTGGCAGTTCGTTGACGATCGAGCGACCGTCCCGTTCGCGGACGACCAGCCCGTCGTCCGCGAGCGCTCCGAGATGATGGGAGATCGTACTCGGATCGCGGTCGAGTTCGTCCGCGAGCTGGCCATTGTGGACCGGCCCGCAGTCGGCAATCGCCTCGAGTACGGCCCGTTTCGCGGAGTCTTCGAGGGCGGCCTGCAGTCCGGCGTCGTCGTTCTCGAGGACGTAGCGGCGCTTCCCGTTGACCGTGCGCGTGGCGATCAGGTCCTCGTCTGCGAGCACCCGGACGTGATGGCGGACCGTCGAGAGGGGGATATCGGTCCGGTCGCTGATCGCAGATAGGTAGATCCCGGGCTGGTCCCGGATCGCCTCGTAGATCGCGCGCCGGCGGTCGTGCTCGAGCGGGTCGGAGTCGTCGTAGCGACTGTAGCGGAAGATCGGCAGGGCCTTCCAGAGGTCCGCACCCGCGCGTCGCAGTTGGTCGATGCCCAGCAGCCGAAGCGGGGCCGTCTCGCGGAGGGTGCTCAGCCAGCCGGCGACCGCGGTACCTGCGCCCCCGACCGCGCCGGAGATCCCAGCCCCGGTCGAACCGCTCGCTGCGGTGCCGGTCGCGATCACACCCACCAGTCCGACCAGGACGGCGCTCGCTGCCGCTTCGCCCGTACTCGGCGGAGCGACGGGACCGCCCGCGTCGTCATCGGGGGTGGCCGTCTCGTTGGATCCCTGCTCTCTGGTATCGGGATCGTCGGTCTCGGTGCTCGAGCCCTGGGCCGCCTGCGTCGAGTCCGATCCCACCTCGAGAGAGGCGTTGACAGTCGCGTTGACGCCGTCGATCGCCTCCGTCGTTTCGTTGACGGTGCCGTCCACGGTTTCCACAGTGCCAGTGAGGGTGCCGTCTACTGTCTCCGTTGTTTCGTTGATGGTTCCGTCTACTGTCTCCGTCGTGTTCGAGACGGTGTCATTGAAGGACTGAGTCGTGTTTTCCACCGTCACAGTCGTCTCGCTGGTCGTGGTCTCGAGGCCGTCAGTGGTGGCTGCCGTCGCGGACTCGAGTTCGTCGGTCGTCTCGTTACGAACGGGCTCGAGCGCGTTCGTCGACCCGACGGTACCCACTCCGGCGGTCGACTCGCCGGCTGCAACGCCTGCCATCGCACCGCCGAGGACCACGGCGACGAGAATCACCGCGACGGCGCGACTCGCGATCGACGACACTCCTGTCATAGCTGTCGTCGGTCTGTCTGCGGTCGACGGTAATACGTGTTTCCCGTTTCGTGACAGTCACGTGAGCCGACTGACGGTCACGCCGCGTGGATCCAGCAAGCTATTTCCGCGTCGGACGGTCGACTCCGGGTATGGATCCGGCGCTTGGCCCGCCAGCGGCGATGGCCGAGAAACGTGACGAGCTGACGCCGATGATGGCGCAGTATCACGACCTCTGTGCGCGCTACGACGACGCGATCGTCCTCTTTCAGGTGGGCGATTTCTACGAGACCTTCTGTGGCGCGGCCGAACGCACCGCACGCCTGCTCGAGATCGCGCTGACAAGCCGCGAAGACTCCACCGGCGAGTATCCGATGGCCGGCATCCCGGTCGACAACGCCGAGTCGTACATCGAGGACCTGCTCGAGGCCGGCTACCGTGTCGCGGTCGCCGATCAGGTCGAAGAGCCCGGCGAGACCTCGGGCGTCGTCGAACGTGCGGTCACGCGCGTGATTACGCCCGGGACGCTTACCGAGGACGAACTGCTCGCGAGCGACGACAACAACTTCGTCGCGGCGCTCGCGCGTGAGGACGAGCGCCTCGGTCTGGCCTTCCTCGACGTCTCGACCGGCGACTTCTACGCGACGAGTGCGACCGCGAGCGAGTCGATCGCCGACGAACTGAGCCGGTTCGCCCCCTCGGAGGCAGTCGTCGGTCCCGACGCGCCGACCGAACCAGTCCCCGACGACTGTATGATGACGCCGTTCGACGCACGTGCGTTCGACCGCGAGCAGGCCGGCGAAACGCTCGCGGCGTACTTCCGGAACCCTGACGCCCTGCTGGCCACCGACGCCGAGATCCGGGCCTGCGGCGCGTTGCTTTCCTACGCCGAGTACGTCCGCGGCGGCGAACACGAGGGCGAGCGCGGCGACGACGAACGCGTCGACGCCGTCTTCGAAGGCGACGCGGAGCAGCGCCTCGAGTATATCACACAGCTCACCCGCTACGACCCCCGCGAGTACCTCTTACTCGACGCCGTCGCCCTGCGCAGCCTCGAGCTGTTCGAACCCCGGACGGTCCACGGTCGCGACGACGCGACGCTGATCGGCATGCTCGACGAGACCGCGAGCGCCCTCGGCGGTCGCCGGCTGCGTGACTGGCTTCGGCGACCGCTGCTCGAGCCTGCCCGGATCGAGGGTCGCCACGACGCGGTCGCGGAACTGAAAGCAGCCGTCCAGCGACGCGAGCAGCTTCATGAGCGCCTGCGGGAGGTCTACGACCTAGAACGGCTGATCGGACGAATCTCTCGCGAGCGGGCCAACGCGCGGGACCTGCGTTCGCTTCGGGATACGCTCGCGGTCGTCCCCGAGATCCGTGCCCAACTCGAGGACGCCGACTGCGAGCGGCTGCGGGAACTCCACGAGGCGCTCGACCCGCTGTCGGACGTCCGCGAATTGATCGAGGACGCGATCGTCGCCGAGCCACCGATCGAGATTACCGAGGGCGGGATCATCGCAGAGGGGTACGACGACGACCTCGACGCGGTGCGTGCGACCGCCCGGGACGGCAAACAGTGGATCGACGACCTCGAAGCGCGCGAACGCGAGCGCACCGGCATCGGCTCGCTGAAGGTCGGCCACAACTCGGTACACGGCTACTACATCGAGGTGACGAACCCGAATCTCGATGCCGTCCCCAACAACTATCAGCGCCGTCAGACGCTGAAAAACTCCGAGCGGTTCGTCACGCCGGAACTGAAATCGCGCGAAGACGAGATCGTCGGCGCCGAGCAACGAGCCGACGACCGCGAGTACGAACTGTTTTGCGAGGTTCGGCGCGAGATCGCCGCCGAAGTCGAACGCGTCCAGGCCCTGGCCGATGCGCTGGCGAATTTGGACGCGCTCGTCTCCCTTGCGACCGTCGCCGCCCAGTACGACTACTGCCGGCCCGACCTCCTTGAGCGCGAGGGGCGAGACGGGCTCGTGATCGACATCGAGGGCGGTCGTCATCCGGTCGTCGAGCGCACCCAGGAGTCGTTCGTCCCCAACGATGCCCACCTGACGAACGAGCGGCGGCTGGCAGTGATCACTGGCCCCAATATGTCCGGGAAGTCGACGTACATGCGCCAGGTGGCCCAGATCGTTCTGCTGGCCCAAGTCGGGAGCTTTGTCCCTGCTCGAGCCGCCAGACTCACGCCGGTCGAGCGGATCTTCACCCGCGTTGGGGCCAGCGACGACATCGCCGGCGGGCGCTCGACGTTCATGGTCGAGATGGATGAACTCGCGACGATCCTCCGAGACGCCGACGAAGGCTCGCTCGTCCTCCTCGACGAGGTCGGACGGGGAACCTCGACTGCCGACGGCATGGCCATCGCGCAGGCGATCACCGAACACCTCCACGACGCGGTCGGCGCGACGACACTCTTTGCGACGCATCACCACCCGCTGACCGAACTGGCCGACGACCTCGCAGCCGCCGTTCCACTCCACTTCGAGGTCGACCAGGACGACGGCGAGGTCGTGTTCCACCACGAGATCGCGCCCGGCGCGGCAACGGGCTCGTATGGCGTCGAGGTCGCGACCGCGGCCGGCGTCCCCAAAGACGTGGTCGATCGGGCACGAGAACTGGTCGCTGACGCAGCAGCCGCGGAAGCCGGCGCGGGCGACAGCGCCGACGAGGAGGCTGGCGACACCGACTCGAGCGATCGCCCGACTGTCGACGCCGACGGCGAGTCGACCGCGCCAGCGACCGCAGACGGCGGGGACGTGCCAGCGGACGTGGCAGCCGAACTCCGTGCGCTCGATCTCGCCCACCTCACCCCCGTCGAAGCGCTGACAGAACTCGATCGGCTCAAGCGACTGCTCGAGGAGTGACGCTCTCGAGCCGTCACCGGCGCTGAGCGACAGCGGGGTATATGAGTGTTTGGGGCCGCTGCGGCCTGTAATACCCGGCACAACACACAACTGTGCCGGTGGCGACATCGGTGTATGTCGTATCGAACGACGATCGGGTGGTCGCTCACCACATCGGGTATCGTTACCCTGTTGCTCGCGTATCTCCCGGGCGAATCGTGGTGGTGGGGATTCGGCCTGTTGATACTGGGCATCGCGGTCATCACGGTTCGTCGGTAGCCGACTGCTCGAAACGGAACTCGAGGCGCTCGTCCCCGTCGTTGGTCCGGTACAGTCCGCGAGTCGGCTGTAACCTTCTTCTATCACGACGGTGAACGGCAGACACGAGAGGTGGTACTCGAGATGGAAGCACTGACACTCACAAGTCCGGCGTTCGACGACGGGGAACGTATCCCCGCGAAGTACGGCTATACAAACGATAACGTCAATCCGCCACTCGAGATCGACGGCGTTCCTGACGACGCCGAAGCGCTCGCGCTGATCGTGGACGATCCCGACGCGAGAGCGCCTGCTGGGAAAATCTGGGACCACTGGGTCGTCTGGAACGTCCCGACGGCGACGGCGACGATTCCCGAGGACTGGCACCCGACCGAGGCGACCGAGGGAACGAACGACTACGGCGAACACGGCTACGGTGGCCCGAACCCGCCGGACAGGGAACACACCTACCGGTTTGAACTGTACGCGTTGGACGCGTCGCTAGACCTCGACTCCGACGCCGGCGCGGACGAGCTTCGGTCGGCAATGGAAGGCCACGTCTTCGAGCAAACGCGCCTCGAGGGGACGTATCCGGCCTGACGATCCGGCAACTCACTCCGCCGGCGGCTCGAGCGAGACGAACTCGAGGCCGTGATCGTCGAGCAGTCGCGCCGCGCGATCGGTCACCGACGGCGCGACGAGAATCCCGCGAACGGTCGCATCCGCATGGAGGTCTCGCCCGAGCGCGTCGACGTACCGCCGAAGCTGGCTCACCGCATCGGGACCGACCCGCCGACGTTTCAGTTCTACGACAACTGATCGGTCAGCCGCGTCCTCACCGTAGATGTCGACCGCACCTGCCGGCGTGTCGCGCTCGGTTGCAAGTGGGGTAAAGCCGGGCTCGAGCAGCTCTGGCTCCTCAAGGATCCGTTGGCGGAGGTCTTCTTCGGTGCCGACGAGGGCGAGATCGTTCTCGTCGGACCCGGCGAACGCAGAAACCTGCAGTACCTCCTGAAACCGGACCAGAAGACGTTCGTCTGGCGTCGATCGGCGGCTCTCGAGGACGAGCGCACCATCTTCGCAGAAAACATCGTGGTCACAGCCCGGCGGCTGCCAGTTGACCGGCTGCTGGCCTTCATCAGTGTGGACCAGCGCCGAGCCGTCGGGTTTGAGCATGACGTGGCGGTCGCCCGCCTCGAGATAGCTCGTCGCCCGACCGTCATAATCGACGGTACAGCGCCCGAAGACGGTCACGATTGCATCGCGCTCGAACCCGCGGGTAATCACGTCTCGGGCTGCCGCCATCACCGGCTCCTGAAGGGTTTCCGTTCGCTGGCCGTGCTCTGACTCCGTCACTGGCCGTGATAGTTTCGGGACGGATAAAAGCCCCCCGCTGTCGGGTGGTCCGTCTCGAGTCGTCGACTACACGCTGGGTCGACACGGAAGGTATATTTTCGTCCGAGCCCGCGCTCGAGGCACAATGTCGAACCTTTCGAGCCGCCGTGGCCTCCTTGCGCTTGCCGGAACCGGCCTCGCCGCGTCGCTCGCCGGCTGCTCCCAACTCGACTCGTTAGGGGGATCGGGCGACGGGACGACGGACGCCGTCACGCTCCAGATCAGACCGGACGAAGACGAAGTGTCGAGTCTGGGATCGGAAATCCAGGCAGAACTCGAAAACGGATCCATCAGCCAGCAGGAGGCGCAACTCGAGTATCAGGAACGACGACTCGAGTTGATCGAAGCGGCTGCAACCGATTTCGAGGAGTCGGCTGCGGACAGCGACATCACGATCGAGAACGCCGAAACGGCGTACGGAATCTTTCTCGTCACCGGCTCCGACGAGGCGATTCTGGATACGCTCCGCGATGGAACCGCCGGCGCGATCTATTCCGGTGAGCAGTACGACGCCCTCGTCCAGCAACAGCAACAGCGCGAGCAACAACGGGCGCTGCTCGAGCAACAGCAGCAAGCTGCCGGCAACGAGACGAACGAATCACCGACGGGGAACGAGACGGGCGGGTAACGCGAGTCAGGTGTCGTCTTCGGCCCCGACTTACCACGCTATTCTCATCGCTCTTATTGCTCTTGTCGCTCGAGCGCAAACGGACTCTCACGCTCGGTCCAGTCCCAGCCAGGCAGTCGTTCCTGAAAGCCGGCGGCCAGTGCGGCCTCGCAGTCGTCGACGCCGGCGTTTTCGTCTGTGTCGCCGTGGACGTGAACGTCGGCGTAGTGGAACGTCGCCTCGCCGAGCGTTCGGAGCGGCTGGTCGCCAGCGATCGTCCCGGCCAGTTCGCGACCGAGGAGTTCGTCGACGACGAACCCTGGATAGTCGCCCTCGACATCGAGATCTCTGAGGATGGCGACCAGGGCAGCGACGTTGACTGCCAGATCGCCGTCGGCGAAGACGTCGTCGACCGCCGCATGGTATTGTGTCGTCGTCACGGCGTCGACATCGGTCTCAAAGATGTCGCCGAGGTCATCGCGGACATCGTTGATGATCGGGACGACTCGATCGGCACGGGCCGCGATCCAGTCTCGTTCTTCTCTGACGCGAGCAGGCGTAACGTGCATGGAATATCGACGACGACCGCAGCTCCCAAAGCTCTGTACATCTATCGCACTCGAACCGTCGATACGGACGGTTGCAACGCTCCTGTTGGCCAACAGGAGACCGGCTACGGACCCTGTCTTGCGAAGGCTTTTATACTCCGCAAAGAATAGCCTCGAGTAAGCGGGTTCTCCCTGGAATCTTCCCGCACGAACCAGGATAACCGATCCGGGAGCGTCTTCGTCAGGCATGGAGTAGGATACGATGATCCACGAGACGAGACGGAGTGTGAGCTACGTTGTCCCATCCGGACGACACTCACCACCGATGTTGACACGGCCGCCAATCGGCGGTCGTCACGACACCGAGTTCCGTCAGTTGTCTCCGATCGCTTCCACCCGATCCGACGACGTCCCCGATCCCGGACGGCGAGTTCACGCAAGCCACATTGGCGACCTATGAGCACTGTAGAGCAGCAACTCGACGATCTCAAAGCACAGATCACGAGCGAGTTACCGAGCGATATCTCGGTCTCCTCGGTGAAATACGAAGGCCCCGAACTGGTGGTCTACACCCGCGACCCGAAGAAATTCGCCCAGCAGGGCGATCTCATTCGCCAGCTCGCGAGTAAGCTTCGCAAGCGGATCACCGTCCGGCCCGACCCAAGCGTTCTCTCGCGACCCGAACAGGCCCGCGAGGAGATTATGGACGTCATCCCCGACGAAGCAGGGGTGACCGACCTCGACTTTCACGCCGACACCGGCGAGGTCGTCATCGAGGCCGAAAAGCCCGGCATGGTGATCGGCCGTCACGGCTCGACGCTCCGTGAAATCACGAAAAACGTCGGCTGGACGCCCGAAGTCGTCCGCACGCCGCCGATCGAATCCTCGACCGTCTCGAACGTTCGGAGCTTCCTCAAACAGGAACGCGACGACCGACGGGACATCTTGGAGAAGGTCGGCCGACAGATCCACCGCGAAGAGATGTCCGACGACGAGTACGTCCGCATCTCCACGTTGGGCTGCTGTCGCGAGGTCGGTCGGGCATCTTTCATCCTTTCGACGCCCGAAACCCGGATTCTCATCGACTGCGGTGACAAACCCGGCGCAGAGGGAGAAGTCCCCTATCTCCACGCCCCGGAAGCGTTCGGTGCAGGCCCACAGTCGATCGACGCCGTCGTCCTCACCCACGCTCACCTCGACCACTCCGCGTTTATCCCGCTGTTGTTCAAATACGGCTACGACGGCCCGATCTACTGTACCGAACCCACGCGGGACCTGATGGGCCTGCTGACGCTCGACTATCTCGACGTTGCGGCCAAGGAAGGCCGAAGCCCACCCTACGAGAGCGAACAGGTCCGCGAAGCGATCAAACACACCATCCCGCTCGAGTACGGCGACGTCACCGACATCGCGCCCGACGTCAAACTCACCTTCCACAACGCCGGTCACATCCTCGGGTCGGCCGTCTCACACTTCCACATCGGCGACGGCCTCTACAACGTTGCCTTCTCCGGCGACATCCACTACGAGGACACCCGCCTGTTCAACGGCGCGGTCAACGACTTCCCGCGCGTCGAAACGCTCGTCCTCGAGTCGACCTACGGCGGTCGCAACGACTACCAGACTGACCAGCAAGACTCCGAAGAGAAACTCAAGGAAGTCATCAACGAGACCTACGAGAAGGGCGGCAAGATCGTCATTCCGGCGTTCGCGGTCGGTCGCTCCCAGGAAATCATGCTCGTCTTGGAAGAGGCGATGCGCAACGGCGACATCCCCTCGATGCCGGTCCACTTAGACGGCATGATCTGGGAGGCAACGGCGATCCACACCACCTACCCCGAGTACCTCCGTGACGACCTGCGCGACCGCATCTTCCACGAGGACGAAAACCCCTTCCTCGCCGAGGAGTTCAACCACATCGACAGCGGCGAGGAGGAACGCCAAGACGTCGCCGACGGCGACTCCTGTATCATCCTCTCGACCTCGGGGATGGTCACCGGCGGCCCGATCATGTCCTGGCTCTCGCATATCGGCCCTGACCCGGACTCGACGCTGCTCTTCGTCGGCTACCAGGCCCAGGGCACCCTCGGCCGACGTATTCAGAACGGCTGGGACGAGATCCCAACGAGCGAAGTCGGCGCCATGGGCAACGGCGGCGGCCGCGGCACCCTCTCGCTGAACATGAACGTCGAAACCGTCGACGGCTTCTCCGGCCACGCCGACCGCGCCGGCCTCGAGAACTTCGTCAAAACGATGAACCCACGCCCCGAGAAAGTCCTCTGTGTCCACGGCGACGAACGCTCCACGCAGGACCTCTCGTCGGCGCTCTACCATAACTACGATATGCGAACCTTCGCCCCGAAGAATCTGGAAACCTTCCGTTTCCTCTGAAAGCCCTCGCGAGCGCCTGGCGGCGCTCGCTCGCCCTTTCAATGTCTACCGGAGCGCCGCAGGCGCTCCGGTCGCCCGGAAATCTTCGATTTCCGCAGGCCGCCAGGGTCGCACCGCAGCGCGGCGCGCGAACCTGCGCTCCGCGCGATCGGCCTGCCCTCCCCCGTGACTCGAGCGCTCGCCTCCTGATCGAGGCGAGCGCTCGAGACGGCCACGTGGATGACCGATCAGTGCAGAATCGGTCGGAATCCCGAACGGGACGTCACTGACCGTCGTCCGATGAGATAGCCGCTTCGCCGTCGGCCACTGTCGACTCGTCACCCTCCCAGCGTTCCTCGTGGACGAGCGTCTCCATATCGAGTCGCTCACGCCATCCTTCCTGCTGAAGCACGGGTTCCTCGGGGAAGCCGTCTTCCGGATAGCCAAGACAGAGATACGCGACCGGCTTGACGTGTGGCGGAATGTCGAGTACCTCCTGGACCTCGTAGGGGTAGAGGACACTCACCCAACCGACGCCGACACCCTCCGCTCGAGCAGCCAGCCAGAGATTCTGCACCGCGAGACACGTCGAGTAGACGTCAGCACGCTTCATCGAACTGCGGCCCAACACGTGGGGCGCGCCGCGGGTCGGATCGCAGGTCACGCAGATGTTGATCGGTGACTCACGAATTCCCTCGAGTTTCAGCTCCGCGAACTCGCTTCGCCGCGGTTCCTCGTAGCCTTCACGGGCGGCCGCGATGGCGCGTTCTGCGATCGACGCGATTTCAGCTTTGGTCTCCCCGTCGCTGACGACGACGAGATCCCAGGGCTGTGAAAACCCGACGCTCGGCGCGTGGTGGGCGGCCTGCAGCAGTCGATCGAGGACCTCATCAGGAACCGGCTCGTCACGAAATCGCCGAATGTCGCGCCGGGCGTAGATCGTCTTGTACACCGCATCCCGCTCCGCGTCCGTGAATGCAACCATTGTTGCAGCTATGAAATTAGGGTTGTATAAAACCGATGACTAGCTGGCGACCGGCGGACTCGAGCGGGGCGAACTCCACTACTTGCCGCTCGCCCGCGGGCCGATCACTCGGGGGCGTCGGCTGGATCGACGACCTCGCCCGTCGCAGGATAGACGCCGACCTGGTCGCAGCTGTCGGCCATCGGACACGCCTCGGGATCGTCCAGACAGGCTGGTTTGCGCGCAGTACAGTACTCGCGGCCGAACTGGATCGTCGCCGTGTGGCCGAAGCCGCACTTCGCTGCGGGCACGTCGCGCTCGAGGACCTCACGAACCGTCTCGTGATCGGCATCCTGCGGCGCGATACCCAACCGCCGGTAGATCCGGTGAACGTGCGTGTCAACAGGGAAGACGCCGCCACGGCCACCCGAAAAGAGCAGGACGCAGTCGGCGGTCTTCGGGCCGACGCCACGAACCTCGAGCAGCGTCTCGCGAACCGCTGACGGCTCCTCGTCTTTGACGAACGTATCGAACGCGGCTGCGGAACCGAACGCCTCGAGCACCCACTCGGCAGTGTCGATGATGGTTTCGGACTTCTGATTATAGAGCCCCGCTGAACTGATCGTCTCGGCAAGCGTCGACTGCTCGGCGCTGGCGAGCGATTCGGCGAGGTCGACGTCATCGCCATCGTATCGCTCGAGCAGTGCATCGTGAGCCGGCTGGCTCGCCTTGTCGCTGGTGTTCTGGCTCAGGATCGTCCGGACGAGACAGGTGAAGGCGTCCTGACCGCCGTAGGTCTTCTGCCAGTATAGCTCACCCAGTCGGTCGACGATCGCCTCTGCACGGGTGTCGGCTGTCGCGGGATCGAACTCGGCGGCCGCACCGCCACCCGCCGTGCCGCCGCTGATGTTGACCGCAGGCTCCGGATCGTCGCTCATACCCGAACGGTGGGGCGGGCAGGACAAAACGGCGACGGAACCGGTGGGTCTCGAGCAGTTACAACCGTCTCACTCGACGCTGACCGTCACCGTCGCCTCGGCACCGTCGGCCAGCGCCGCGACGAGATCGTGGCCGAACCCTTCGGCTGCGAACTCGGCACCGACCATGATCGTCCGGTCGTCGACGTAGTCGCTCGTCCGCCCCACCGCGCTTCGCTCGTTCGTCAGCTCGAGATCGGGATGACCACATCCCGTGACCGATTCCGTGTGACCGTCAGCCTCGACAGTAACCGTGATCGTCGCATCAGCATCCTGGCAGGCCGCGACGAACTCGGGGTCGAAATCAGCTGGCGAACGGTCGGCCTCGATCGCGAGGATGCAGTCGCCCGCAGGAGTGAGATAGTCGTCAGTCGTCACTTCGAAGGTGCTCGCATGTTCGGCACTGACGTGCTCGTGGCCGCGAGCGTGGATGACTTCGTCCATGCGACGGAGTTCGGTGCCGGGCGGAAAACGGAATCGAATCGGGCCCGTCTCGAGCCCGTGTGTCGCTCAGACGAGGCTCGCGCCGTCGAAGTCACCGCGACTGTAGTCGATCTCCATCAGATCGAGGATCGTCGGCGTGATGTCGAAGAGGTCGGCGTCCTCGATCGACGCTTCCGGATCGTCGATGTAAAGCGACGTGTTGTCGAAGCTGTGCATCCCGTTGCGTGGCCCCGTGGTAAAGATCTCGGAGTTTGCTTTGAACCCGGACTTCAGATCGAAGCCCTTGTTCGGAATCGCGACCAGATCGGGCGCGATGTCGTCGTGGTCGCCACGGAAGGCCGCTTCCTTCTCGACGACACGGTCGACGACCTTGTTGCCGTCGGGACCCTCGAGGTCCTCGAGATCGGCTTTGAGCTGGTCGCGGACCTCGTCGTACTCGGATTCGGGGACGGAGCCGCGGGGTTCGCGTCCCTCGAGGTTGATGTAGAAACGACCAGGGATGAACGAGTAGGCTTTCGTATCAGTCGAGATATCGCCCAGTTCCTCGGGCTCGTCGGTCTGGAAGGAGAGCCAGCCCTCCTCTCGGAGCCACTCGTTGAAGTGGACTTCGTAGTCGAGACTGGTGAAGCCGTGGTCGGAGGCGACGATCATGGTAACGTCGTCGGGGAGTGTCTCGCGCAGCCGACCGATGTAGTCGTCGACCTTCTGGTAGAACTCGATGAAGTCGTCTTTGTACTCGCCGTCGCGCTCGTAGTCCTTGAAGAGGAAGTGATTGACCCGGTCGGTCGTCATGAAGACGCCAAAGAAGAGGTCCCAGTCGTCTTCCTCGATGTAGTGTTTGAACGCCTCGAAGCGCGCGTCGACGGTCGCGTGAGCGTCCTCGATGAACTCGGCCTTGTCGTCCTGATGCCCGAGTTTCGGGTTGACGTCGATCCGATAGTCGAGCGTCTCGAGGTAGTCACGAACGTCATCGGGGTAGGCTGCTTTCTCGAGGTCGGGCGAGAGAAAGCCCGAGACCATCCGCTGGACGTCGCGCTGTGGCGGGAACGTGACGGGGACGTTCAGTACTGTCGCCGTGCGACCGGCTTCCTGAACGCGGTCCCAGACACGGTTAGCCTGGACGTCACGGCCCATCGGGACATAGGTGTCGTAGGTGCCGACTTCCCGGTCCTGGAAGCCGTAGACGCCGGTCTCGCCGGGGTTCTTCCCAGTCGTCAGCGACGGCCAGCAGGCGCTGGATTCCGGCGGGACGATACTCGAGATTTCTGCCGCCGTGCCGTCGTCGGCGAGTGCTGCAAAGTTGGGAAACAGTTCCTCGTGCTCTGAAAGGAGACTATACGGTACGCCATCGACCCCAATAAACGCGACTCGGGGATCGCCGTCGCCCCGTAATCGGTCGAACAGACCCATGGCCGGACGTAGTTCGACCGGGTACAAGAAGGTTCGTTTCGGAACAGTGTTTTGCGAATACCTGCGACACCGGCTGCTGCAATGAGAGTCCCCCTCAGCTACCGATGAGAGAGGGGTCGAGACGAGGACGAGAGCGAACGACAGACGCCGTGACCGGTCCGTGAGTCGTCGTCTTCGAACACGCTCGTGGAGTTACTCGTCGCGGTCGCTCGAGTCCGCGGGCTCGAAGTTCGCTGGGACGACCGTGAGGTGGGCCATGCCAACGCCGGATTCGGCTGCGGTGTCGGCTGCCGATCCCGAACGTGGGGCGGAGTTGGATGCTGCCATACGGTGAGAACTACGGGAGAGACGGGGATAAAATTACCCATGCTCATAACGCATCCGGCGACAGGCCGGAGATAACTCTGGGGAATCGACCGGTGGAGCCGACGACAGAAAGGAAAAACGACCGGTCGCGGTCGTTACTCGAAGTGCTCTTCGTAGAGGTCCTGGGCGTGCTCGATCGCGTCGTAGGCAGCCTGCTTGTCCTCCCAGCCCTGTGTCTCGACTTCCTTGCCTTCCTCGAGGTTCTTGTAGGTCTCGAAGAACTCGTCGATCTCGTCGAGTTGCTGCTGTGGGATGTCGTCGAGGTCTTCGATGTGGTCGTAGCGTGGGTCCTCACTCGGGACGGCGATGACCTTGTCGTCCTGCTCGCCATCGTCGTCCATCTTCATCAGGGCGACGGGACGGGCTTCGATGACACAGCCGGGGAACGTCTGATCCTCGACGAGGACGAGCACGTCGAAGGGATCCTCGTCGTCGTAATAGGACTGCGGGATGAAACCGTAGTCGCTCGGATAGTGAACGTTGCTGTGGAGCACGCGGTCGAGGACGACGCCCGGCACGTCCTTGTCGTACTCGTACTTGTTTCGCTCGCCTTTGAGACATTCCACGACGGCGTAGATCTCTTCGGGTGCGTTCGGTCCAGTTTCGAGGTCTTCCCAGAGGTTGACCATGTACCGGAAGGTCCACCGTCGATCAAAAAGTACTTTCGTAATCGACTGTCAGTATTCGAGTGACGGTTGCCAGATATTCGACAGACACCACGAAGGCCCGTTACACCCGTCTCCGGCCTCGTATCGGTCGGTCGCCGGGTGTCCGACCGGCTGATACGAAGGGATAGTTGACAAGTCTTAAATAGTCTGGTGACAATTGCACAAGTATGTCAGAGGCACAATCAATCACCGGCGAACAGAGTATTGCACGCGAACTCACCGCCTTCCAAAACAACATCCTCGTCATCCTCGCGAAAGAGCCGATGTACGGCCTCGCGATCAAGCGTGAACTCGAGGACTACTACGGAACGGAAGTAAACCACGGACGTCTCTACCCCAACCTCGACGAACTCGTCGACCTGGGACTGGTCGAAAAGAGCGAACTCGACAAGCGAACCAACCAGTACTCGCTGACCGACGACGGCTACGAGGCCGTCCTCGACGGCATCGAGTGGACGCTCTCGAAGGTCGTCACGGGCGACGACCGCGCCGACGAGATCCGCGACATCGTCGAAAACAGCTACTAGAACTGGTGTTACGGGGCTCGCTCGTCAGCAGTCTCGAAGACCAGTTCGATCGATTCTTCGATCACTTCCTGTTGATTGTCCGATGGCCAGGCGTTCCTGACGAAGTAGTCCGTTCGAAACTCCGCAAGTTCGTCACCAGTCAGTGATTCGATCGGCTTCGCGTAGTGGTTGCCCGCGAAATCGGCCAGGATTGCCGCATTGTCGCCGTGAACGTCGCCGTGGGCGTCCCTGACCGTCGCGACGAGGTCGCGGTTGTGGGCGTCGACGTCGTCCCAGTCGTCCGGATCGCCCGCCCCCTCGAGTGGAATCTCGACCGCGCGGTCGATGTCATCGATGCGGTCGGTTCGGATGACGCCGTCCTCGTGCCACTCTTCGGGATGGAGCACGAGCACGTCGTCGCCGTCGTCGTCGCGGATGCGAGATGTAAAATCGTGTTCCTCGAGGAGGTCGTCACGACGGTCCTCGTAGGCCGTTGCCTCGTTGTCGTCGACCGCGGTGCGCTTCAGGCGGGTCAGTCGTTCGACTTCGTCGACGACATCCAGGGGGAGATCCGTCTCGTCGCTTGCAGCTCCGTCACCGTCCTCATCGCCGTCGATCGCGTTCGGATCGGTCATGAGAGCACGTACGCACGCGAGCGGTTTTCCGCTTGCCGATCCAGACCCAGACTTGGGCGTCGGCCCGCGTGGCGTCAGCGTCAGGCCTGATCAAGCGCCTCGTTGACGAGCCCGTCCGCGCGCTCGTTGACATCTCGCGGGACGTACTCGAGGGTCCACTCGTCGAACGCGGCCAGCAGTTCGTGGACGGTCACGCGCTTCTCGCGGAGTTCAGGGTTGTTGGTGTCGTACTCGCCACGAACCTGTTTGACGATGAGTTCGGAGTCGCCGCGGACGTGGATCTCGTCGTAGCCGTAGTCGCGGGCAGCCTCGAGTCCTGCGATCAGCGCGTCGTACTCGGCCTGATTGTTCGTCGCCGTCCCGATGGTCTCGCCGTCCTCGGCGACGATCCCATCGCCCGTGACGATCACCCAGCCGATCGCAGCGGGACCGGGATTACCTCGCGAGCCACCGTCGAAGTAGACGTGGGCGCGCCCACCGCTCTCGCGCAGCAGCGCCTCGAGGTCGCGTGGGTCCGACCCCTGAATCACGATCTTGTCGTCGTAGGCGACGGCCGTCGCCCCGCCCCGGCTGGCCCGCCAGCGCTCGTGGTCCGTGTTACCAGACTCGACTGAAACGCCCGCATCCTCGAGTCGCTCGCGGGCCGTCTCGACGTCACATTCGATAACCGGCATTCGTGTCCGGGATCGGCCAGAATCGGATAAAGGTTTTCCGGTTCCCGATCGTAAACTCCGGGTATAAACGCTTGTACTGGCTGTTTTCGGGCAATACGGATCGGGCCAGCAAAATCCTTACCAAACATTTATATACTGTGGTGATACTACTATAAAAGTGCGATGACACGGTCCACCCGCCAGCGGGAGCGAACGCGCGAGACGGACGAGACCGAGGATCAGGAAGGGGTACGTGCCTGCCCCGAGTGTGAATCGGATAATCTCGTTAAGGACTCCGACCGGGGAGAGCTCATCTGCGAAGACTGTGGGCTCGTCGTGGAGGAGGAACAGATCGACCCCGGCCCGGAGTGGCGGGCGTTCAATCACCAGGAACGGCAGGAAAAGTCCCGCGTCGGCGCGCCGACGACCCAGACGATGCACGACAAGGGGCTGACGACGACAATCGACTGGAAAGACAAGGACGCCTACGGTCGCTCGATTTCTTCGAAAAAGCGCAGTCAGATGCACCGGCTGCGAAAATGGCAGGAACGGATTCGAACCAAAGACGCCGGCGAACGCAATCTCCAGTTCGCACTCAGTGAGATCGACCGGATGGCCTCTGCACTGGGGGTGCCACGCTCGGTTCGTGAGGTCGCGTCGGTCATCTATCGACGCGCGCTCAAAGAAGACCTCATCCGCGGACGCTCGATCGAAGGCGTCGCGACGTCGGCGCTCTATGCCGCCTGTCGCAAGGAAGGAATTCCTCGAAGCCTCGAGGAAATCTCGGAAGTCTCCCGCGTCGAACGCAAAGAGATCGGTCGCACGTATCGATACATCTCGCAGGAACTCGGCCTCGAGATGCGTCCCGTCGACCCGAAAAAATACGTCCCGCGCTTCTGTTCTGAACTCGAACTGTCCGAGGAGGTCCAGACCAAGGCCAACGAGATCATCGAGAAGACGGCCGAGGAAGGGCTGCTGTCGGGCAAGTCACCAACGGGATACGCCGCGGCTGCGATCTACGCTGCCTCCCTTCTCTGCAACGAGAAGAAGACCCAGCGCGAGGTCGCCGACGTCGCACAGGTGACCGAGGTGACGATCCGGAATCGGTATCAAGAACAGATCGAAGCGATGGGCATTCACGGCTAGCCGAGCGTCTTCACTCCCGATTTTATCGCGCGAAAATCCAACGTAGCAGCCGCATCGTCGGCTGATACGGTTTACTGTCAGTCATTGCCGGTGCACCCGCGACCGTCCTGCGGGTGCACCGGTAAACAGTGACAATAATACGTATGAAACGAAATGACCGTCGAACCCAACAGCTAGTCGTCTTTCCCGACGCTGATGACCTGCAACAGCGAGTAAACGGGGACGCCCTCAAGTTCTTCGACGCCCTGTTTGTCGGCGAGGACGACACAGGCGAGCGGTTTCCCGCCTTCGGCGCGGATGGCTTCGATCGTTTCGCGCATGGTGGTGCCACTGGTGACGATGTCGTCGACGACGTAGCACTCGCGGTCGCGGATACCGGCGAAATTTCGGCTAAACGTGCCGCCGAGTTCCTCGATATCGCCTTCCTCCCACTGGTGTTTCGCCGGCGTGTAGGTTCCGAGATCGGTCTCGAGTTCGCGTGCGACCAGCGTCGCAATGGGGCCGCCGGCTTTTTCGATACCGATCGTCAGGTCCACGTCTTCGCCGTGTTTGGCGAGCATGTCGGCCATCGCCGAGGCGATATAGTTCATTCGCTTGCTGTCCCGGCCGATCGCCGACCAGTCGACGTGGATGTCCTGTGGGCCGCTCACGCCGTTGGCCGGCGGCTGGGCCGGTTCCTCGGTCTGCTGGGGTGTCGTGCCGCTGCGCTCGACGAGCCAGCTCGCGGTCTCCCGCGAGACGTTTAGCTCGTCTGCAATCTCGCCCTTGGAGAGCCCCCGGGACGCGAGCTCGGCCGCGCTCTCGATGAGGTCGTCGACGTTTTTCATATAGCTGTGAATTCGACCGCCGTTTTTATAGTCGTGTCGTCATCCGGGGTTCCTGCCGACTCGTCGTCGGCAGTCGCGGTGTGTGGGAACGCACGATCGACGGACTCGAGGCCGTAGATCCCGGTCACGATCGCCTCGAGCAGCCAGTCGGGAAGCTCTGCGAGCGTGTCGATCGCCGCCTCGAAGTGGCTTCGATTGGAGTTGACGCTGCCGATGACGGCCTTGTTGTGAAGGACGAGTTCGCGATGTAGATGGCCGCCGTCGACTTCGAATTCCCAGTCGCCGGGGACGCCAAGTAGGGCGGCGACGCCGTTGGGAGCGAGCGCGTCGATGGACTCGAAAGCGTGTTTGGCGTAGCCAGTGGCCTCGTAGACGAGGTCCATCGGCTCGTAGGCCGCCGGAATCTCGGGGACCGGCGTCTCTCGGGAGTCGATGTAGGTCGCGCCGAGTCGCTCGATGACATCAATTACCGGATGTGGCCGGTCTTTCCGGCCGAGGCAGTAGACCCGCTCGAAGTCGTCTGCCGCGGAAAACATTGCGGCGGTCAACAGGCCCAGCGAGCCGGTACCGAGGACGAGCGCGGAGTCAGGCTGCCAGTCAAAGGCCGACCGGCTCGCGCGGGCGTGCCGGAGCGCCTTCTCGGTAATACTGAGCGGTTCGACGAGAAAACCCCACGGAGCGAGGTCGGCAGGGATCGGAACCAGAAACTCAGCCGGGCTCGTAATATACTCGGCCATGAACCCGTGTGCGCCGACGATCCCGCGTTCGACGTACGCGCCCGCGGGTGCCATATCGGGCTCGCCGCGCTCGAAGAACTCGTTGGTCTCCGTCCCCGGCGGTGGTCGACGGACCGTCGGGACGACGGACTGGCCCGCCTCGAGTCCGGTGTCGTTCGGATCGTCGACGACGCCGACGGCCTCGTGGCCGAGGACGAGCCGGTCGTCGCCTTCGGGAGGGCCGCCGTGGCTGCCCTCGATGACCTCGTAATCGGTACCATCGACGCCCACGCGGTGGATCCGCACGAGCGCCTCGCCGGGGGCTGGTTCTGGAACGGGCCGCTCGACGACATCGGGGACGCCCGCTCCGGGCTGGACTGCGATGGCTTTCATACAGACACAGTAGGACCTGTGTTGATAAATATTTATTCCCGTTCGAGTTAATTGGTGCAGTATGAACGATCCAGACAGTCAGGCACGGCGAACCGTCGGGCCGGAGTCCCGACGCGACCACCAGCGGAAACGATTATCCGACTGCCCATGCCTGTAGCCTCCATGGAGCGATACGATCTCGTCTACCAGCTCTACGACGAGTACGACACGAAGACGCTACGAGAGTTCCAGGAGTTCGTTGACGTCTTCCCGGCCGTCGACTCCCGGGTCGCCCTCGAGCACTGGCAGGGAGCGACCGAAGAACTCGAGGAACGCAAAGACGAGATCCGGTCGTCGTTTGCGGCCGGCGAGACGTTCGCAGAGATCGCCGCCCGAGCGACCCGCGATCAGGCGTTTACCGCGCTCGACCTCGAGGCGAAGTACGGGCGGGCGGTCAACGTCCTCGTCCTCGACGTCGACGAGACGCTGCGCTCTGCGGGTGGGACCGACAACGAGATCCCCCGTGAGACGCTGCATCTCCTGACCGAGTTCCACGAGGCTGGTGTCCCGATCGTCATCTGTACGGGCCAGACCTTAGAGAACGTCAAGGGATTCGCGATCCAGGGACTGGGCAGCGAGATCGTTCACTCGGGGAACCTCTCGATCGTCTACGAGGCGGGGACCGGCGTGTTCACGCCGGGCCACGGCGCGGACACGAAGCAGTTGCTCTACGAGGACTTAGAGGAGGAGATCCGCACCGTCTTCGACGACGTGCGCTCGCGCGTGCTCCCGGAGGCACCCGAGGAGCTTCGGCGCGGCTGTCACCTGCAGGGCAACGAGTTCAACGTCACGATGAAGCCCAACTACGAGACCGGCTCCGCGGACGCCCGCGAGATCATCGACGAGGCGCTGGTCTATCTCATCGACCTGCTCGCTGACGCCGTCGGCGGGATCCTCGCGAACGGCGAACCCGAACACGAGGGCGACCGCACGGTCGACGACGAGACAATCACCGACTGGACCCGCGCCTTCTACGCCGCACAGGACCCCGAGATCAGGGCAGTCCTCGAGAGCGAGGGGTCCTACCCCGACCTCGCGGCCGACGCAGTGCCCGACACACTCACCGCGATCCTCGAGCGGATCGACGTCGCCTACTACGAGGCCGACGCGGCCGAAATCGGCAGCCTCGAGCTGAACAAGGTGGTCGGCGTCGAGCGCGCGCTGGACGTCCTCGGGGTCGACGACCCGTTCGCGCTCGTGATGGGCGACTCGAAGAGCGACCTCCGCGTGATGCAGTGGGTCGCCGCAAACGACGCCGGCATCGCAGCCGCCCCGGAACACGCTTCGCAGGACACCTTAGAGCACGTCCTCGAAACGGACGAACTCGTCTTCGATCGCGGGAAAAGCGTCGACGTGCTCCGGACGGTGTACGCGCTCAATCGGCTGGCCCGACTCAGCTAAGCAGCACCCTCAGACGACGACCGCTGGTATCCCCGTTCGACAACGGCTTTCAGACCGTCACGAGCCGTGACGTGCTCGGTTAAACGGCCGGCATACAAAGGCCCGCCCATCAATCCGATTCGAGCCCTCTAGTTTTTCAGTACGACCGCGACAGTAGCGTCGTTCGTCGACCGGATTCGATACCACACCGAGATAGTACTGATGACGACGATCGCAGAACTCTCGCTTTCGACGGCGGAGTTTGCACTCGCACAGACCGTCGAACACCGACCGGCCCTCGAGCTTCGCGTCGAAAGCGTCGTCGCGGAGGGACCGACCCGGACCGCCCCGCTCGTCTGGTTCTCGAACGTCGACTCCGGGGCGCTCGAGCCGACCCTCGAGTCGGACCCGACCGTCGCCGAGTATCGGCAGCTGCTCGAGCGCACCGCCGACGGCGATCTGTTCTACCGGCTCGAGTACGCCGAGACCGCCGAGTCGGTCTGTCGGTGTGTCTACAGCCACGACGGAACGGTCCTCGACGCACACGTCCGCGACGAGCAGTGGACGCTCCGGCTGCTCTTTCCCCATCGCGAGGAGTTGGCAGCGGCCGTCACAGCGATCGAAGACCACGGCGTCAGCATCGACATCAGGCGCATGGTCGAAGCCGGGCAGGACGAGCAGTTCGAGACGACAGCGGCGCTGACCGAACCCCAACAGGAAGCGATCGCCGAAGCCTACCGCCAGGGGTACTACGACGTGCCACGCGAAATCTCGCTCGAGGAGCTCGCGAACGAACTCGACATCTCCCATCAGGCGCTCTCCGAGCGGCTTCGGCGGGCGAACCGCGTCCTCGCGGGCGAACGGATAGACGAGTCGGCAAGCGAGATAGCGACCCCGGACTGACGGCGAGTGCGAGAGCCGGCGGGCGTTTTTTGGCCGTGCTCGACGGAGAAGGCGGTATGTCACACCACGATCCCGGCGCTGCCGATCCGCTGTCGCTGCACGGCGTCGTGCCACCGACCGTCACCGCGTTCGACGCCGACGAATCCGTCGACTACGAGGGGACGGCCGCCCACGCCCGGTTCGTCGTCGACCGCGGCGCTCACGGGGTCTTCCCGCTGGGGACCAACGGCGAATTCCCGCTGCTGTCGGGCACGGAACGCGACCGAGTCGTCGAGGCCGTCGTCGACGAAATCGGCGGCGAGGTGCCGGTCATCGCCGGCGTCGGCGCACCGAGTACCTATCGGACCGTCGCCCACGCCGAACACGCCGAATCCGTCGACGCGGACGGGATCGTCGTCGTCACGCCCTACTACTACCCGCTGGACCACGAGGGCGCGATCGAGCACTACCGGCGGGTCGCCGAGGCCGTCTCTGTCCCGGTCTACATCTATCACATCCCGAGCAAGACCGGCAACGAACTGTCCCTCGAGACACTGTCCGCCCTCGCAGAGATCGACACCATCGCCGGCGTCAAAGACTCGAGCAAGGACGTGCCGTGGCTCGCCCAGGCGATCGATGCCAATCCCGACCTGACCTTCCTCGCTGGGTCGGACTCGCTGGTCTTCACCGGACTCGAGGTGGGCTGTTCGGGCGCGGTCAGTGCCGTCGCGAACGTCTTCCCGGAGCTCGTCGTCGACTGCTACGAGGCCTACGATGCGGGCGACGAGGACCGCGCACGCGAACTCCAGAGTACGATCTTCCAGGTACGAAACGCGCTCAAGACCGGCGGCGCGTACATGTCTGGCGTCAAAACGGCGCTTCGCATGCGCGACTTCGACGCCGGCCCGTTGCGGAGTCCGCTGCGGCTGAAAGACGACGGGTCCGCGCAGGAAATGCGCGAGCAACTCGAGGAACTGGACCTCGCTGGGCTCTAATACGGTCTGCTGTCACGGTTTCTCGGTGCCCGCAGGGCGGTCGCGGGCCCGCTGGACATGACTGACAGGAGTCCGTATAACTCGGTCGGCTGTCGGCGAACAGTATATTCACGTCCCGCCCGTACCCACGTTCGTGACCGGATACGACGCCGTCGTCTACGATCTGGACGGAACGCTCGTGGAACTCGACGTCGACTGGGACGCCGTCGCCGTCGACGTTCGGGAGATCTATCACCGTGCGGACATCGAGCCGCCGGGTGACGGACTCTGGGGAATGCTCGAGACAGCCAGCGACGTCGGACTGGCAACGGACGTCGAGGCCGCCATCGCGACCCACGAACACGACGGGGCGCGAACGTCGGCCCGACTCGCCCACGCCGACGACCTTCTCGAGCGGTCGCTACCGGCAGGCGTCTGTTCGCTCAACTGCGAGCGGGCCTGTCGGATCGCACTCGAGGAACACGCGCTCACGTCGGCGGTCGATGCCGTGGTCGGCCGTGATACGGTCGAGACGTGGAAGCCGGATCCAGAACCGTTGCTCGCGACCGTCCGCCGACTCGACGCCGATCCTGACCGAGCGCTCTTCGTCGGTGACTCCGCGCGAGACCAGCAGACCGCAAAACGAGCAGGCGTCGACTTCGAATACGTCGGTGAGGGACCGTCAGGTGTGTGAGACGGTCTGCTGTCACGATGTACCGATGCAACCGCAGTGCGGGTCGCGGTTGCACCGGACATGACTGACAGTAGTCCGTATGACAGGAGTTCGTATGAGAGACGGGTCGACTACGTCTGGTTTCGTTTCGCGTAGGCAAACACGATGAGCGACGTGACCAGCCAGACCGGGGCCCCGACCCGGATCGCAAACTCGGCGCGGTCCATCCATGTCGGCAGGGTTGCGGTCGTCGACAGCGCAGCGACGATCGGCGCGCCGATCAAGATCGTGATGACGAAGGTCATCTGCATGACCCAGCCGTAGTCAACGCCGTCAGGTGAGGTCGTTTCGACGCGTTCAGGCACGCTCGAGTATGGCAACCCGGTCCTCTTAAGCGCCGCGGGTGTGTCGCGAGCGGCGTCGACGCGAGAACAACGACGTTTAATCATCGGACACGAACCTATGGGTATGCCTACCGTGCGGGATCTCAAAGCGAAGGCGGGCGACGAGCCGATCACGATGTTGACGGCCTACGACGCGCCGACGGCGTCGATCATCGATGAGGCCGGCACCGATATCATCCTCGTCGGCGACAGCCTCGGAAACACCAGTCTGGGCTATGAGACGACGCTACCGGTCACTGTCGACGACATGGTGCGCCACACCGCAGCGGTCGCGCGTGTAACCGACGACGCCCTCGTCGTCGCCGACATGCCGTTTCTCTCGATCGGCGTCGACGAGGCAGCCAGCGTCGAGAACGCCGGTCGAATGCTCAAAGAGGCCGACGCACAGGCGGTCAAGCTCGAGTGTGGTCCCCATACCGTCGAGCTGACCGAGAAGCTGGTCCAGCTTGGCATTCCCGTGATGGCCCACCTCGGACTGACGCCCCAGCACGTCAATCAGTACGGCGGCTATCCACGTCAGGGAACTGAACAGGAAGCCGCCGAACGCATTCTCGAGCTAGCCGAAGCCCACGCGGACGCCGGTGCGTTCTCGCTCGTTTTAGAACACGTCCCGGCGAACCTCGCAGCCGACATAACACGGGCACTCGAGATCCCGACGATCGGGATCGGTGCCGGTCCGGACTGTGACGGACAGGTGCTCGTCATCGACGACGTCGTCGGCCTGAGCGAGTGGGCGCCCTCGTTTTCGAAACAGTTCGGCAACGTCCGCGCGGAGATGGAGTCAGCCGTCGACGACTACGTGTCGGCCGTCGAAGACGGTGCGTTCCCTGCCGACGAACACAGCCACGAGGAAGGCGACCTCGAGGAGCTCTACTGAGCTCGTCGGACACCAGTCCGTGATCGCCCAACCAAATTATATGTGATAATATAGCATATAGAGTGCTGTCGGTATAGGGGCAGTATTTATATATCCGAACGGTGGAGACGAAACCATACCGCGAGGATCGCACCCATGAACGACTCATCGATGGGAATTACGCCCGAAACGACCACCAAACACACGTCGCAGCTCCAACACATTACTGTCGAACAAGACGACGTAGCAGTCTGTACGATGTTTCCACAGAGCGCTGACGAGAAGACGGCTGCGACGCAGTGGATCACCGCGACCGCCGATTCGTTCGTCTCCCTCGGGGAACGGCGGTAGCCCACGGAGCGGGCCGGAGCGGGCTGGACAGTGTTCCGGACTCCGTCGTCTGTGACGCGACGTGGCGCTTCCCCTGCGACCGTGTGCCGTCGACTAGTCGACGTGTGCGGTCAGAAACTCGTCGACCGTCTCGTTGAACGCTGCCGGCTGTTCGACCATCGCCAGATGTGCCGCGTCGTCGATCTCGGCCAGTTCGCATGCGTTGATCTCGTCAGCGAGAAACTCGTGGAACCACGGCGGTGTCAACTGGTCGTGCTCGCCATACACGGCGAGTGATGGGGTGTCGATCTCGCCGAGCCGATCGCGAACGTCGAACTCGTGGCTCGTCAAGAAATCCCGCTGTGTGACCGTCTGCCCAGTATCGTACATCTGCGCCATCGAGCGCTCGCGCAGTTTCTCGTCGGGATCGTGAAAGAGCCGATCCGGCCCGTGTAGGAACTCGACAGCCCGTTCGAAGTCCGAGTCGAGCCACGTCAGCAGATCCTCGAGCACACCGAGACGAGCACCCGTTCCCGTCAGGACAGCCGCTGCAGGATCGAACTCGCGCTCGAGCAAGATCTGTAACACGACAGCGCCGCCAAGCGAGTTCCCGACGAGGACCGCCGAATCGGTGTCGTCGACGACGGCAAGCACGTCGTCGGCGTAGGCTGACAGTGCCGTATACCCGGCGCTCGCATCGACGTCGTCCGACTGGCCGTGCCCACTGAGATCGAGCGTGACGATCGGATACCGGTCGGCGAGTGCGTGCTGGCCGTTCCAGACCTCGTGTGATCCGCCACCCCCATGGACGAAACAGATCGGCGGTCCGTCACCACCCTGGTCGACGACCTCGTATGCCGTCTCCCGATCGTTGTGTGATACCGTTTCCATATCCGACAAAACGGGCGGAGCGGGTATAAAGGCTCGAGCCACCGCTCACCGGCGACCGCCAGCAGCGGAGGTTTGCACAAACGGGGTGAATCAATGGACGGTACGAGTCGACCCAAAATCGTCGTGCCTCGCTGTGAACCACAAACAGAGGACTCTCTTGGTGGTTAGCTCCCGTCTTGCGATTGTCGGCGAAATATTTATATGTCTTTAGAGCTAACCTTGGGTTAGTTGAAGCATGACTCTCGAGCAATTCACCCGTGAAGAGGGGCAGTTAGCCCGTCGGTACGAGTACGACGATGCCACGGTGATGGCCGTCGACTTCGGCAGCGAGGCGACTGAGGCCTCGGTCGATGTCGTCGACGATACCGTCATCATCGTCGTCGCTGACGACCAGTACGAGATCGATCTTCCCGACAGCGTCGAAGACGCGCACACGTTTATGAAAAATGGCGTGCTCACTGTCGAACTGGAGGACGAACGATGAAACTCACCGTCAAACCACTCAAACAGAAAGACGCGGGCCGTGGACTGGCTGCGATCGACCGCGTCTCGATGAACGAACTCGGCCTCGAGAACGGCGACTACATCGTCATCTCGGGCAACGGTGACGGCCAAGCCGTCGCGCGCGTCTGGCCCGGCTATCCCGAGGACGAGGGACGCGGGATCGTCCGGATCGACGGTCGTCTCCGACAGGAGGCCAATGTCGGGATCGACGACAGCGTCACCGTCGAACCTGCCGACGTCAAACCCGCCAAGTCGGTCACCGTTGCGCTGCCACAGAACCTCCGCATTCGAGGGGACATCGGCCCGCTCGTCCGCGACAAGCTAAGCGGTCAGGCCGTCACCGAGGGCCAGACAGTACCGTTCTCGCTGTCGTTTGGCCCGATGGCCAGCTCCGGCCAGTCGGTCCCGCTGAAGATCGCAGGCACCTCGCCGTCGGGGACCGTCGTCATCACGGACTCGACCAGCATCGAGATCTCTGAGACGCCGGCCGAACAGGTCAGCGCCGGCGGCGCCCCGTCCGCCGAGGGCGTCCCGAACGTCACCTACGAGGACATCGGCGGCTTAGACGAGGAACTCGATCAGGTCCGCGAGATGATCGAGCTGCCGATGCGCCACCCCGAGCTGTTCCAACAGCTTGGCATCGAGCCGCCGAAAGGCGTCCTCCTGCACGGCCCGCCGGGCACCGGGAAGACGCTGATGGCGAAGGCCGTCGCCAACGAGATCGACGCCCACTTCGAGACGATCTCCGGCCCGGAGATCATGTCGAAGTACTACGGTGAAAGCGAGGAGCAACTCCGCGAGGTCTTCGAGGAGGCAGAAGAGAACGCCCCCGCGATCATCTTCATCGACGAACTCGACTCGATCGCCGCCAAGCGCGAGGAGGCCGGTGGCGACGTCGAACGGCGCGTGGTCGCCCAGCTCCTCTCGCTGATGGACGGCCTCGAGGAACGGGGCCGGGTCACCGTCATCGGCGCGACCAACCGCGTCGACGCGCTCGACCCCGCACTTCGGCGTGGCGGTCGTTTCGACCGCGAGATCGAGATCGGCGTCCCGGACAAGGAAGGCCGCAAGGAGATCCTGCAGGTCCACACCCGCGGGATGCCCTTGGACGAGTCCATCGACCTCGAACACTACGCCGAGAACACCCACGGCTTCGTCGGGGCCGACTTAGAGAGCCTGGCCCGTGAGAGCGCGATGAACGCGCTCCGGCGCATCCGGCCCGAACTCGACCTCGAGAGCGAGGAGATCGACGCCGATGTCCTCGAGTCGCTGGAGGTCGGCGAGGATGACTTCAAAGAGGCACTCAAGGGCATCCAGCCCTCCGCGATGCGCGAGGTCTTCGTCGAGGTCCCCGACGTCACGTGGAACGACGTCGGCGGCCTGAGCGATACCAAAGAGCGCCTGCGCGAGACGATCCAGTGGCCGCTCGACTACCCCGAAGTCTTCGAGCAGCTAGACATGGAGGCCGCCAAGGGCGTCCTCATGTACGGTCCACCGGGCACCGGGAAGACCCTGCTCGCGAAGGCCGTCGCCAACGAGGCCCAGTCGAATTTCATCTCGATCAAAGGCCCCGAACTGCTCAACAAGTACGTCGGCGAGTCCGAGAAGGGCGTCCGTGAGGTCTTCGAGAAGGCGCGGTCGAACGCCCCGACCGTGATCTTCTTCGACGAGATCGACTCGATCGCGGGCGAACGCGGCCAGCGCCAGGGTGACTCCGGCGTCGGCGAACGCGTCGTCTCCCAGCTGCTGACCGAACTCGACGGCCTCGAGGAACTCGAGGACGTCGTCGTCATCGCCACGACCAACCGCCCGGACCTGATCGACAGCGCCCTGCTGCGTCCCGGTCGACTGGATCGCCACGTCCACGTGCCGGTCCCCGACGAGGACGGTCGCAAGAAGATCTTCGAGGTCCACACCCGCGACAAACCACTGGCCGAATCGGTCGACCTCGAGTGGCTCGCCGCCGAGACGGAGGGCTACGTCGGTGCCGACATCGAGGCGGTCTGTCGCGAGGCCTCGATGGCCGCCAGCCGCGAGTTCATCAACTCGGTCGACCCCGACGAGATGGACGACACGATCGGGAACGTCCGCGTCGGCAAAGAGCACTTCGAGCACGCACTCGAGGAGGTCAGTCCGAGCGTGACCCCCGAGACGCGCGAGCAGTACGAGGAACTCGAAGAGGAGTTCCAGCAGGCCGAACCGACCCAGGACGAACAGCTCGGTCGGACCTTCCAGTAAGGGCAACCGCCGCGGCCCGTGACTCGCGTTTTTTGATGGCAGCACTCGACTGACCAGAGCGGTGTGACCGATGTAATCAGTGCATTGCTGTGACCGCTTCGCTCATACGGACTCCTCATACGTCTGCTGTCACGATGTCCCGGTGGGACAGCAGGACGAGCCGCGGGTGCACCGGCACTGACTAACAGGAGTCCGTCTCAGCAGTGTCGGCGAGTCCGTGACGGTCCTGTGGCCCCACGGCACATCGGGTCAGCAGACCGTCTCAGTGTGCAACGTCGACCGGCTCGAGCGCCGCCAGCACCTCGTCGGCGTGGCCCTCGGGCGAAACACCCTCGTAGACCGCCTCGATGCGGCCGTCAGGGCCGACAACGTAGGTGTTGCGGAAGACGCCATCGAAGGTCTTGCCGAACATTCGTTTCTCGCCGTAGGACTCGTACAACGTCGCGACCTCGCCGAGTTCGTCCGAGAGGAGATCGAACTCGAGGTCGTACTCGGCTGCGAAGTCGGCAAGATCGTCGACGGGATCGTCGCTGATGCCGACGACAGCAGCATCGCGGGCTGCAAATTCCGAGAGCGCGTCGTTGAACGCGCAGGCTTCAGTGGTACACCCGTCCGTGTTCGCGCGGGGATAGAAGTAGACGACGAGCCGTTGGCCCTCGAAATCCGAGCCGCTGATCGTCTCGCCGTGCTGGTTTGGCAGTTCGAACGGTGGTGCCTCGTCACCGACATCAAGCATGCCTCCGAGTTAGCGACAGCAGTTGTATGTGTTATGATTCACTATCGGCAAATATGTAGGAGACGGGTTGACAAGTAGTTCACTATCAGAAACTATGTAGTGTTAGTTGGACAAACAGAGTTATCCATTCAGCAGACGCAAACGATCGTTGTCAACGATGAGTCATCCCGAGCGATCGCGTCGCCACTGACTGGTTGGCAACAGTAGCTCTTGCGGTCGCAACTCGTTATTCGAGGCGTTCGGCCGCCTCCCGGTCGACGAGCGGCGCGGCGTTTTGCTCCGGTAGCGTGACAATGTCGTCGCTGGTCAGTGTGTACTCGCGGTCGTCGACGCCGAGGATCTCGCCGATATCGCGGGTAATCCGGACAGTCGTGCGATCGACGGCAGCACCCTCGCTGTCGGCAGACGAATCAGCGTCGGATTCCACAGCTCTCGAGTCGGCAGCATCAGCGTTCGAGTCCGCGCCGTCGATTGGATCCTCACGTCCGACCGACTGCTCCGGGTCGGTCGCTGCCGAATCGGATGTGGCGTCCCCGGCACCCCCGTCCGCACCACCGATCGGTGGACCGTCACCACCCATGACATCCGCAGGCGAGACGCCGCTCGAGGCATCTTCTGCTGATCCCTCGCCGGCGGGATCGATGTCTGCCGGCGGTTCTTCCGGCGGGATGGGTGGGGAATCATCCGCGGGCGGATGGTCGGGTGCTGGCTCGGTCAGGTGCGAGTCGCGTGTGGGCTCGTCAGCCGCGGTCGCGTCTGCTCCGGCATCGGTTGGCGGTTCCTCGACGCCCTCGAGGACATCCAGCACCCGACTTTTGTTCGCACTGATGCGCTCGACGAGATCGTCGAAAAGATCCGCCTCTTCGGCGGTCAGTCCCTCGTCATCGGCGGCCATGCCGGCCGCGGCGAGACTGGCCTGCTTGACGAGTTTACCCATGCGGCGTTCGTAGATCGCCTCGACGACGTCTTTAGCAGTCTCGATTTCGTCGGTCAGCCGACCGACTTCGGGCGAGGAAAAGGGATCGTCGGTCGCTTCGGCGACGCGGTCGCGTTCGTCTTCTAGATCGGCGATGTACTCGCCGACCTCCTGATAGAACGAGGGGCGCAGGTTCTGGAGGCTGTCTTTCTTTCGCTCCTTGCTCTGGACCGAACGCAACTCGTCTAGATTCATTCTTTCTCCTTCTCGGCGCGGCCGCGTGCCATCAGGAACACGGCGACGTACTCGGGTAGTGACTGGTCTCCCTCCTGGACCGTAAAGCTATCTCCACCGAGTTCGACCTCGCCGCCGTCGGTAACGTCGACGGCGATTTCGTGGCCGACGAAGGTCTCGGGGACGGCGTCGACCAGCGGGTCGAAATCGTCGATTTCGTCGCGTGCGAGACGGACCGTTTTCAGTCCGCTGCCGCCGTGGAGACTGCCCGGCAGCCGGATGAGTCGGTTCGTATCCGTCGTGACGGGTTCGTCGATGGGCGCGTTGTCCCGCTCGACGGCTTTGCTCGCGAACCGCTCGGCCAACTGTGCGATCGCAGTGTGGACGGTGACGTTACCCGCCTCGAGGCCCTCGCGGTTGTTGCGAGCCGCGTTCAGCGTCGCCGTCGCTTTCCCCTCGCCGATGCCGTCGAAGGTCTGGAGGCGCTCGAGGGCTGCGTCCTCTTCCATTGCGAGCAACTCGTCGATGAAGGCCATAAAGTGGTCGTGGATGCGAGCTCCCCAGCCGCCCTCGACCTGGAGGGTGCGCCGCTCGGTCGGGGTCTTTCGCCCCAGGCCGGCGACGGTCTCGGTCTCGATCAGTTCGTCGTACTCGAGGCCGATCCCCCGGACGTAGTCGACGATCTCGCGGCGGTGTTCCCGCTCTAGGTGCAAGACGTTCTCGTCGCGGACGTGGACGTGATAGCCCCGCCCGCCCGAGAAGACGATCTCGAGATCCTCGAAGGCGAAGTCATCCTCGAGGAACTCGAGGAGACGACCGAGGGCGTCCTTACATTTTGCGAGCATCTCGGCGTAGCTGTCCTCACCGAGCGTGACCGACGGCAGGTGGTCGGCGTCTAAGTCGAAGACGAGGTCGGCAGCCTGCCAGTCCTTTTCGTGCATCGAACTCGCGCCGGGATCGCGAAAGCGCCCCGCCGAAAAGTAGACGTGGCGCGGGCGCTTGCGGACGAGAAACTCCGAGAGATCGCCTAACTCGAGTAGCGAACGGTGGCGGACCATCGTCGTATCCGGGCCGTCCGTCCAGGGGATGTAGCCCCACTCGCGTTCGTTGGCCGCGGGCGGCGGCGTAATCTCCGTCCGTCGATAATGGTCACGAAATCGCCCGCGAAGGTAGGCCCTCGTTCGCTCTTCCATACGCTTCGCCTACTCATCGTGGGTCCGGTATAACTGTATTGAACTGGCCGTGCGAGAAGGGGCGTCGCCAGCGAGTCAGCGCCGAATGAGATCGGTGATTCGGTCGGCGATACCGACGTCAGAGCCGAGTTTCAGGTAGTAGGCGTCGCCGCCGTCTTCATAATAGTTGTCGATCCGCCGTTTGATCTCGAAACCGAGGTGTTCGTAGAACTGCAACGCGTTCTCGTTGCTCGTCCGGGCGTGACACGTGATCGTCTCGTGGTCGTCCGCGACGTGGGCGATGAGGCGTTTCCCGATGCCTTCTCCGCGATGGGCCGGGGACACTGCCAGAAAGAGAATGTAGCCGTCACGTCGAACGGCGGCAAACCCGATGAGGTCCTCGTCCTGTACGTAACAGTAGACTTTCGACCGTCGGTACGCGTCAGTAAAGAACCCGTACCGCTGCTTGAGCACATCTTCCTGACGGTTGATTTCCTCCTTTAGCTGCCAGGCTTCGTCGACGAAGTCGTCACTCCCCGGGGCGACGACGCGACTGTCGATGTTGACGCTCACTATCACACACTACCAGCGTCGTCAATATAATTCCACCGGCAGTCGGTGTGCGAGACCGTAGACACGACCGACAAATCAAGCGATAGCCTGTCTGAGATGGCGGTTCACATCCCACATAACCGAACGATCACTGCTCTCGATACGTCGAAACGACGAGCATAGAAGGTCGACCGACGAAACGGGGCTATGGGATTCGAACTGCGCGACCACACGGCCGACGTTGCGGTCTCGGCAACTGGTGACTCACTCGAGACGACCTTCGCGGCAGTGGCCGACGGCCTCGCGGCCGCCTCCTGTGACGAGATCCCGACCGGAAGCGGTGAGCGCTTTTCGCTGTCCGTGACAGCCGAAGGCCGCGAGGCGCTGTTGTTCGACTATCTCGACGAACTGATCTACCTGCGCGATGTCCGAGCGGAACTCCCCGTCGCCCACCGCGTCGACTCGATCGACGTCGAGTCAACCGACGGCACCGAGGAGTGGTCGCTCGAGGCCAGCGCTCGCGGCGTCCCACTTTCCGAAATCGACGCCCGCGAGGTGAAGGCCGTGACCTACTCCGAGATGTCTCTCGAGCGCGCTGACGACGGGGGCTGGGAGGCCTACGTCGTCTTCGATGTCTAGAAGGCCACACGCCGCAGTCCGCCGGTGGTCGTCTCGCCACGCTGACCCAGTACTCGAGTCACCGACCGACAGCCGCTATTCGACGCGAGAGACGAACATCTTTCTTCGCGGCAGTCGGACAGCAACGTATGACCACCTTCGACGCAAACGGCATCACGCTCGAGCGGGTACGCGAGCACGTCTGGGAGATCCCACAGGAAGGCAATATGCGCGCCCCCGCGCGGGTGCTTGCGAGCGAAGCGCTGCTCGAGGAGATCAAGGAAGACAAGACGCTCGAGCAGATCAAAAACACGACCCACCTGCCCGGCATCACGAACCACGCGATCTGTATGCCCGACGGACATCAGGGGTATGGCTTCCCGGTCGGTGGAGTCGGTGCGCTCGACGCCGAAAACGGTTGTATTTCGCCCGGAGCGGTCGGCTACGATATCAACTGTGGCGTCCGGATGATGCGGACGAACCTGACCTACGACGACCTCAAGGGCCACGAGGAAGAGCTCGTTGACTCTCTGTTTGCCAACATTCCGTCGGGGCTCGGCGGCGGCGGGGTCGTCGAGGCCGGCGTCGACACCGTCGACGAGATCCTCGCTCGCGGCGTCGACTGGGCGCTCGAGAACGGCTACGCGGTCGAAGACGACCTGCTGCACTGCGAGGACGAGGGGATGCGCGAGGGCGCAGCCCCAGAAAAGATCAGCCAGAAAGCCAAAGACCGCGGGAAGAACCAGATCGGCTCGCTGGGATCGGGGAATCACTTCCTCGAGGTCCAGCGCGTGACCGACATCTTCGACGATGAGGTCGGCGAGGCGTTCGGCCTCTCTGAAGACCAGATCGTCGTCCTGATCCACTGTGGCTCGCGCGGGCTGGGCCATCAGACCTGTAACGACTACCTGCGGAAGATCGAACAGCAACACCAGGGGCTGTTGAACCAGCTGCCGGACAAGGAACTCGCGGCCGCGCCCGCGGGCTCACAGCTGGCCGAGGACTACTACGGCGCGATGAACGCGGCGATCAACTTCGCGTGGGTCAACCGCCAGCTGATCATGCACCGCACGCGGCAGGTCTTCGAGCGCGTCTTCGACCGCTCGTGGGAGGACATGGAGATGGACCTGCTGTACGACGTGGCCCACAACATCGCGAAAAAGGAGACGCATACAGTCGACGGCGAAGAGCGCGAACTCTATGTCCACCGGAAGGGTGCGACGCGGGCGTTCCCCGCCGGCCATCCCGAGATCCCGAACGCCTACCGCAACGTTGGCCAGCCGGTGATCATCCCCGGCAGTATGGGTGCGGGCAGCTACGTCCTCCGTGGTGGCGAAAACTCGATGGATCTGACCTTTGGGTCGACTGCCCACGGCGCGGGGCGGCTAATGAGTCGGACCCAGGCCAAAAACGAGTACTGGGGTGGCGATGTCCAGCAGGAACTCGAGGAACAGGACCAAATCTACGTCAAGGCCCAATCAGGCGCGACGGTCGCCGAGGAAGCGCCAGGCGTCTACAAGGACGTCGACGAGGTCGTCCGCGTCTCGGACGAGCTGGGCATCGGCGACAAGGTCGCGCGGACGTTCCCCGTCTGTAACATCAAAGGCTAAGCGTCGGCGAGTGCCTCGAGCAACATCGCTTCGAGCGGTTCCTTGGCCGCCTCGTTCTGGACGTTGAGCGCCGAACAGTCGACGAGTTCCTCGACGAGGTCGACGCCCGCGGTCGTGTTCGTCGTGATCCCCGCGACGAGGTCGGGCGAGTGCCCGAACGCCTCCTCGATCCCGACGACTGCGTAGGGGTCGGACGCACAGAGGACGGTGAAGGCGACGTGGTCTGCGAGCATGTCGACCACGGCTTCCCCGTTGTACGGCTCGAGCGGGCTGGCACCGACCTCGGCGACGATGACGTCTGCCTCCTGGAGCCGGGCGAAGACCGGCTGGACGGCTTCCCGGAAGGTGTCTTCGGGGACGACCGTCGTCGGCAGGCCCGCGTCGACGAAGTCGTAGATGGGGTCTGCGCCCGCCACCTCCATCGACAACACGTCGCCGTAGGTGCCCGCGCCCGCCAGTTTACAGGCGGCGACGTCGTACCCGTTCTCGACGAGGACGCGGGTGATCACCCGACCAGTCATGGTCTTGCCGGCGGACATACTCGTCCCGAGGACGAGGACGACCGGGGTCTCAGGCGTCGTCGACGTCGCTGTCAGGCCGTAGTCGGACATTCGGGCGATGCCGTCGTCGACGACGTGGCCCTCGTATTCGACCTCGACCGGCGTCTTACTGAACGGCGAGGCCGAGGTGACGCGACCGAGAACGCCGCCGCCGGTCATGATATCCAACAGTCCGTCGTCGCCGACGTCTCGCCAGCTCCCGACCAGCTCGCGGGTCGCGCGACGGGTACCCAGCGCGCCGACGATCGTCTCACCCTCCATCAGTTCGACGCGTCTCCCACGCGGGTTCTCGACCCTGACGCCAGGATTAGGGCGTTTGGTCACCCGGGCGAACACGTAGTCACCCGTCTCCCACTGTGATGTGGGCTGGGATTCGATGTCGTACGAGCGCTGCTCGAGATCGGCGATTCGCGTGACTGAAGTGTGAACGTCTGCGTTCATGCGTAACTAATTGTGGTCGGTTGGAAGCGGTTCGTCGTGCAAACAGGCAGCAAGCAGCGCAACTCGGTCGACGAGTGCCTCGAGGTCGACGTACTCGTAGGTCTGGTGGGCGCCGTCGCCGACCGCGCCGAACCCGTCGATCGTCGGGGCGTGCTGGCTGGCGTCGTTCCCGTCGCTTGCGCCACCCGAGCGCGTCCCTTCCAGTGAGAGCCCAAGTCGCTCCCCGAGTGTCTGGACACGCTCCCAGAGCAAGCGATTGCCCGCCGTGGGTTCCATCGGCGGTCGCCCGAACCCACCGTCGATCGTCAGTTCGGTGCCCGGCGTCGTGGCCTCGAGCGAGCGGATCTCCGCCGAGACGGCCTCGGCTGCCTCGTCAGTCGGTGCGCGCACATCGACTTCGGCCCGTGCGTTCGGCGCGACGACGTTCGACCGCAGCCCTGCTTCCACCTGCCCGACGTTGACGGTGACGCCCGAGTCGATGTCGGTGAGTTCGTGGAGCCGATGGATGACGGTGCCGAGCTCCTCCGTCGCGCTGGCTCCCTCTTCGGGCTCGAGTCCGGCGTGGGCGGCCTTCCCCTCGATCGTGACCGTGAAGTGGCCGACCGCTTTCCGTGCGGTCTTGATTTTGCCCTCCGGACCGCTGGCGGGCTCGAGCACGAACACCCGGTTCGCTTGCTTGGCGAGCTCGATGATCCGGGACTTGGATTCGGGGCTGCCGATCTCTTCGTCGCTCGAGACGAGGACGCGAACCGGCAGCGACGGCTCGAGCGAAAGGTCGTCGAGGGCATGGAGCGCGAAAACGGCCTGTGTCAGGCCGCCTTTCATATCGAGCGACCCCGGGCCCTCGAGGACGTCGTCGCGGATTTCGGGCGGGTCCTCCTCGACGGTGCCCCGCGGCCAGACGGTGTCCGCATGCCCGATCATGAGCTGGATCTCGTCGGTGTCGTCCTGGCTCGGCGTCCACGCCTCGAGCTGGCCGCCGGTCTCCTCACCCGGAACGCGCTCGGTTTCCAGGCCTGCCTCGTGGAAGTCACCCGCCAGCCGATCGAAGAAGTCGTCGAACGTCTCTGGGTTCTCCGTGGGCGTCTCCAACTCGACCAGCTCGAGGAGGTACTTCGACAGGTCCTCGCGATGGGCGCGTGCCCACTCCTGAATCCGCTGTTCGGCGGTAGATTCCGGCCCCGGCTCCGGTTCCGAGGCGGTCATCGCTCGAAGCCCTCCGGGAACGGGAACGCCTGGCTTTCGTTGATCGAAGCGAACCGGTCGGGGTAGAGGTGTGCCAACACCGGGGCCTGCTCGAGCAGCGTCTCGGGCTCGACATCGTCGCTGCGGTAGGCGTCGGTATGGACGTGTTTGCCGACGACCGTACCGGCGACGAGTTCGCCGTCGTCGAACGCGACGATCCGGTCGAGTTCGCACTCGAGGACGCCGTAGGCACCAGCCACGGCGGGCGCGTCGACAGCGTCGGCGTCGACCGTGTCGATTTCGGTCAGCGAGGGTTTGTCGCCCTCAGCGGTCCGGGGTGCTGCGGCGAGGCTGGCGTCGAGGATGTCGTCGGGCCGGGGATAGCTAACGGTAAACGCTCCCGTCCGCTCGATGTTCCGGTAGGTTCCGTGCTCGGGCGTACAGATGAACCCGAACTGGTCCGCCCAGCCCAGCGGGATCGCCATGTGTTTCGGCGCCAGGTCGTCCGAGCCATCTTCGTCACGCGTCCCGACGATCACCAGCGGTGCCGCCGTATACAGCGTCTCGAAGAACAATTGATCCGGCTGCAGCGTGACGAGGTCGGGATCGTTCGAGAGAGTCATTCAGTTGTCTATGGGTCACATAGACACCCACACCCATACTGATTTTGTTAATTATATAAAATCAGGAATAACGCGTCGCGTTGAAGGGCGATCGATTCGGCTCGCACTGTCCGACCGTGAGTCCGCTCGAGCGTCCAGTAGCCACCGATCCCGGGCAGTTACTTCAGCCGGAACGGGTTCTCGCCATCGTCCTCGTCGTCCTCATCCCCAGTCGACTCTCCCTCGTAGGGTTTTCGCGCCGTAATCGTCACCGTCGCCTCGGGATCGTCCTCGTCGGCCCACGGGCTGTCGTACGCCGAGAGCTCGAGATCGGTGACGTCCCACCCCTCGGCTTCGATGAGTTCGACGAGCCGACGCTGGTCTGTGAGCATGTCCTCGTCCATACCTCGGCTTCGAACGTGGGCGAGGTATGTCTTCTGCCGATTCGGCTCCGAGTCGCGTCAGGACAGATCGTCGGTAGTGACGAGTTCCTTCGCGAGCGTCCGATGGGCGCGGCGCAGCCGCTCGGAGAGCGCCTGATGGGAGATGTCGAGTTCGTCCGAGAGTTCGTCCATGTCCATCTCGCGGGGGATCTCGTAGTAGCCGGCCTCGAGGGCCGCGACCAGCGATTCGTACTGGGCGTCGGTGAGCCCATATCGACCGTGGCGACGCTCCTCGAGCCGATGGATACGCAAGATTTCGATGGAGAGTCCCTGCTCGGTCGCGAACTCGTAGGTACGTGAGAGTGCCGCCCGGTCGGGGAAGAGCATGCGGAACTGCCACTGGGTGTTCTCGACGGCTGCGTCGAGCACCGTCGCGTGCGCGTCGGTCAACAGAGACACCGTGACAGCGACGTGGTCGACCCACTCGACCCGGTACAGTGACCTGTCGTCACGGGCGACAAGCCGGGTCGCGTCGTCGACGCTCGGATCGGCTGCTAATGCGTCGTCGACGGCTGCAAGCGTCGACGAATCGGTAGCAAACCAGACGTACGGCATAACGTGGCCCGGATCGGCAGCGACGACGCGTTCGATCGCCACGTCGACGTCGGGCACCGCCTCGAGCGTGTCACGAAGTGCGACCTCGGCGGCAGGGACGGCGAGTTCCGCGATGGTACTCATGGCGGCGACCACCACACGGAGCAACATGATACTGGGGTCGGGCATGCCACGCGACCGACTGGCCGTGCCCGCACGTTCCTGCAACCAAAATCGGTTACGAGACCCCGAACACGCCGGCGCACTTAAGCGGATTCGAATGTAACCGAGTAGCATGCTCACCGACGAGTTCGGGCGGGAGGTAACTGGCGTCCGCGTCTCTCTCACTGATCGGTGTAATTTCGACTGTGTCTACTGTCACAACGAAGGGTTAGGCGACACCCGTGGGCCGATGGATCCAGCGGACAACGAGATGACCGCCGACGACGTCGTCCGCTTTCTCGAGGTCGCCGCCGAGTTCGACGTCGACGCAGTCAAGTTCACCGGCGGCGAGCCGCTGCTCCGACAGGACTTAGAGGAGATCATCGCACGCACACCGGATCAAATGGAAGTCTCGCTGACCACGAACGGTTCTTTTCTCCCCGACCGGGCCGAGAGCCTCGTCGACGCAGGGTTAGAGCGGGTCAACGTCTCTCAGGACGCACTCGATCCGGCGGATTTCGCCGAGATCACGAAAAGCGGAGCCTACGAGAAGGTCATCGAGGGGGTCGAGGCAGCGCTCTCCGCGGGGCTCGACCCGGTCAAACTCAACATGGTCGTCTTCGAACACACCGCAGGCTACGTCCCGAAGATGGTCGACCACGTCGCCGAAAACGACGGGCTCCAGCTGCAGTTGATCGAGTACATGCCCGAACTGACGGGCAAGCCCGAGTGGAACATCGAGATCGAACGGGTCCACGGCTGGCTGGCCGAACAGGCAGACGAGATCGAACATCGGGAGATGCACGATCGAAAGCGCTACTGGGTGAGCAACGACGATGGCGAGGGCCGGGGGATGGTCGAGATCGTCGACCCCGTCGAGAACCCGACGTTCTGTGCGAACTGCCATCGGGTTCGGGTCACCCACGAGGGCTACTTGAAGGGCTGTCTGAATCGCAACGACGATCTCAAACCGATGGGAGAGATGACCAAACCCGAGATCCGCGAGGCGTTCCGCGAGGTCGTCACCAACCGGGTCCCCTACTACGGCGAGTACATGATCCGAAACGACGAGGGAGAGTGGGAGTTAAACGAGAAGTACCTCGAGGAGTACGCCGAGGCCTGATCGTCGACCACCGGTGGAGGCGTCTGGGCCACTAGGGTGGGACTCGAGCGCAACGGATTCTGTGACGGAGTTACACAACTGGCTGCCGTCTTTCGTTGCCCTTAAGTATTCGACGGGGGTAGGAGCGAGTGCAATACGTGTAGGGGAGCGATCCCCGAGTCCGAGAGGGCGATGATAGACCGACCGTGTTGTGGTAGCCAAGCGGCCCAAGGCGCATGGTTGCTAACCATGTGGCGTCAAGCCTCCGGGGTTCGAATCCCCGCCACAACGTCGGATCCTTCGCTGGCGTTTTCCCGCCAGTCGATTTGCACCGCACGCAGACTAGAGACAGATACACGACATCATGAGCGCGGAAGAACCTCAAGAACAAGAAGACGACGAAGATCTCCGTTACTTCGTCCGCATCGGGCAAACCGACCTCGATGGGACGAAGTCCGTCGAGCGCTCGCTCTCGGAGATGAACGGGATCGGTCGCCGGACCGCCCGACTCATCGCCGAGGAAGCGGGCGTCGACCGAACGGCGACGTTCGGCCGACTCGACGACGACATCATCGACGAGGTCGTCGAGGTCGTCGAAAACTACGCCAACGAAGTCCCGGACTGGCTCAACAACCGCCAGGCGGACTTCTACACCGGCGAGACGACCCACGAGATCGGCAACGATCTTCAGTTGACTCGACAGCACGACATCAACCGGATGAAGATGATCGACTCCTACAAGGGCACGCGCCACAAGCGCGGCCAGAAGGTCCGCGGGCAGCGAACCAAGTCCACCGGTCGGACGGAGGGCACCATCGGAGTCAACGTCGAAGAGATCCGCGAAGAACAGGCCGAAGAGGCTGCCGGCGAAGAGGGTGAGGGCGAATAATGCCACTCGGCACCGACACCAAGCAGTACGAGACGCCGAATCACCCCTACCAGGGTGAGCGCATCGCCTCCGAACACTCCCTTGTCGACCGCTACGGCCTCAAGAACAAGGAAGAACTCTGGCGTGCCCAGTCCGAGCTTCGCTCCTACCGGCGCGAGGCCCGTGACCTGCTCGGCCAGGCCCAGGACGACGACGTCGTCATCCGCCGCTCCGAGGAATTCCTCGGTCGGCTCAAGCGCGTCGGCATCCTCAACGAAACCGACGAACTCGGCGACGTCCTGAGCCTCGAGATCGAGGACGTCTTAGAGCGCCGACTGCAGACGGTCGTCTACCGATCCGGACTGGCGAACACGACCCAGCAGGCTCGGCAGTTCATCAGCCACGGCCACATCGTGGTCGACGGCCAGCGCCACAGCGTCCCGTCCTACGTCGTCGACATCGACGAGGAGGATCTGGTGGCCTTCGACGAGAACAGTCCGCTCGCGGACGAACTTCACCCCGAACGCGCGGAGGGTCAGTAAACCATGAGCCAGGACGACGACAAGTGGGGAATCGCCCACGTGCACGCATCGTTTAACAACACCGTCATGACCGTGACCGACCTCACGGGCGCGGAGACGATCGCCAAGTCCTCCGGTGGGACGGCGGTCAAACAGAACCGCGACGAGGCGTCGCCGTACGCGGCCATGCAGATGGCCGAGTCCATCGCCGAAGAGGTCAAAGCGGCCGGCATCACGGGTCTGCACGTTCGCGTGCGTGGCCCCGGCGGCAACCTCCAGAAGTCCCCCGGTCCCGGCGCGCAGGCGACGATCCGCGCGCTCGCACGCTCGGGTATCGAAATCGGGCGCATCGAGGACGTCACGCCGATCCCCCACGACGGATCGCGCGCACCCAAAGGCAAGGGCGGCTACTAGATCATGACAGAGGAGTACGACGTCGAGTTCGTCGAACGCGAGGATCGTGAGGCACGGTTCCTCGTTCGCGGCGTGACACCCGCGTTCGCCAACGGCATCCGTCGCGCGATGGTCGCCGACGTGCCGACCATGGCCATCGACACCGTCCGGTTCGTCGAGAACTCGTCGGTCATGTTCGACGAGCAACTCGCGCTCCGACTCGGGCTCGTCCCACTGACGACGCCACCGGTCGGCGAGTTCGCCGAGGACGACACCGTCACGCTCTCGATCGACGTCGAAGGGCCGGCCACTGCCTACTCCGGCGACCTCGTCTCGAGCGACGAGCTCGTCCAACCCGCGGACGAGAACGTTCCGATCATCGAACTCAAAGACGACCAGCGCCTCGAAGCCGAGGCCGACGCCATCATCGACCGCGGGAAAGACCACGCCAAACATCAGGGCGGGGTTGCGGTCGGCTATCGTCACCTCCAGCGTGTGGAGGTCGACGGTGATCTCCCCGAGTTCGAAGAGCAAGAGAGCCGGATCATCCGCGGTGTGATCGAAGACGACGGCGAACTCGTCTCGACAAGCGAGTTCGACCACGACCTCTCGAACCGATACCCTGGCAAGCAGGTCCGGGTCGAGGACGTGCCCAACGCATTCGTCTTCCACGTGGAGACGGACGGCTCCTTTACCGTCGAAGAGCTGGTCACGCGAGCCGCAGAGACGATCGCGGCGCGCGCGACCGAACTCGAAGACGCAGTACAGCTATAGATATGAACCGACGCCCCCGACCCGAACAGGACGCGCCGTTCGCCGACGCCGTGAGCGACGAGATCGGCGATCGCTCGTCCACTGGAATCGAAAGGGGTTTGAAGGGGCGACGGATATGTGGAAGTGCGAGCAGGGATAGCCAAGTCAGGCCAACGGCGCAGCGTTCAGGGCGCTGTCTCGTAGGAGTCCGCAGGTTCAAATCCTGCTCCCTGCATCACTTCTCACGAATCGATTCCACCGTCGACGGCACGGGAGACTGCGTCGTCGACGTACTAACAGTTGCAGATTTGGAGGAAACCAATGAGTAGCAAGACCAATCCGAGGCTCACCGATCTCATCGCCGAGCTGAAGTCGACGTCCCGCGAAGAGGACGCCGACATCTGGCGAGACGTTGCGGATCGACTCGAGAAGCCCCGGCGCACCCACGCTGAGGTGAACCTGGGCCGCATCGAGCGGTACGCACGCGAAGAAGAGACTGTCGTCGTTCCCGGCAAAGTGCTGGGATCCGGCGCACTACAGAAAAACGTCACCGTCGCCGCCGTCAAGTTCTCTTCGTCCGCAGAGACGAAGATCGAACAGGTCGGCGAACCGGTATCGCTCGAGCAAGCGCTCGAAGAGAACCCAGAAGGCTCCGACGTCCGGGTGATTCGATGAGTCTCGCAGAGTTCGACGCCGATACCGTCGTCGACGCCAGTGACTGCATTCTCGGTCGCGTCGCCAGCGAAGTCGCCCAGCGCGCGCTGGACGGCGAACGCGTCGCGATCGTTAACGCCGAGGACGCTGTCATCACCGGCGACAAAGAAGACATCTTCGAGACGTACCGCACGCGACTGCAGCTTGGCTCGGACAGCGGGCCATACTATCCGCGACGGCCGGACACGATCTTCAAGCGGTCCGTCCGCGGTATGCTGCCGTACAAGAAACCACGCGGTCGCGAAGCGCTCGACAGCGTCCGCGTCTACGTCGGCAATCCATACGAGGACGACGACGAGCGCGACTCGGAAGTGCTCGAGGGAACGTCGCTGGATCGCCTGTCGAACATCCGCTTCGTCCACCTACACGAAGTGTCCGAACAGTTAGGTGCTAACGTCACATGGTAACCAACACGAGTGGCAAGAAAAAGACGGCCGTCGCGCGAGCGACGGTCCACGAGGGCGAGGGTCGCGTTCGAATCAACTCCCAGCCCGTCGAACTGGTCGAACCCGAGATGTCCCGGCTCAAGATGCTCGAGCCGTTCCGCATCGTCGGCGAGGACCTGCGCGGCGAGATGGACATCGACGTTCGCGTCGAGGGTGGCGGCATTAGCGGTCAGGCAGACGCCGTCCGCACTGCCATCGCACGCGGCATCGTCCAGCACACGAACGACGCCGAACTCCGTGACGCGTTCATGGAGTTCGACCGGTCGCTGCTGGTCAACGACGTTCGCCAGTCCGAACCCAAGAAATGGGGCGGCCCGGGCGCTCGGGCGCGCTACCAGAAGTCCTACCGCTAAGGTGATTCAGGCATGATGGTACCGGTCCGGTGTTTCACCTGTGGTAACGTCGTCGGCGAACACTGGGAGGAGTTCGACGAACGAGCCAACGAGGGCGACGAAGATCCCGAAGAAGTCCTCGACGAGCTCGGCGTCGACCGCTACTGCTGCCGACGCATGCTCGTCAGTCACAAAGACCTGGTCGACATCGTCTCCCCGTACCAGTAACAATGCAACAACAACAGCACAACCGCTACGAGAAAGCACGCATCCTCGGCGCGCGAGCGCTGCAGGTCTCCTATGGCGCACCGGTGTTGATCGAGACCAACCAGACGCAACCGATCCTCATCGCCGCCGAGGAGTACGACGCTGGCGTGCTACCGTTTACCGTCAAGCGGGGGTACGATCGCAAATGACGCTCATCACGGACATCCGACTCCGTCGCATCCTCGACTCGCGAGGGAATCCGACGGTCGAAGCCGACGTCGTGACCGAAAGCGGCGGCTTCGGTCGTGCTGCAGCACCCAGCGGGGCCAGCACCGGCGAGTACGAAGCCGTCGAGCGACCGCCGAGTGAGGCGATCGCCGCGGCTCGAGAACACGCCGTCCCCCGACTCGTCGGCGAGGTCTACGCGGGCAACCAGCGTGACGTCGACGCCGCACTGCACGCTGCAGACGGCACCGACGACTTCTCGGAGATCGGTGCCAACAGCGCGGTCGCCATCTCGATGGCTGCCGCGAAGGCCGGTGCCGACGTGCTCGGTGCCCCACTGTTCCAGCACCTCGGTGGCACGTTCCGGGGCGAGACCTTCCCGATTCCGCTCGGCAACGTCGTCGGCGGTGGCGAACACGCTGCCGACGCGACCGACATCCAGGAGTTCCTGGCAGCACCCGTCGGTGCACCGAGCGTCGAAGACGCCGTCTTCGCCAACGCCGCCGTCCACGCCGCCGTCTCGGACCTGCTGTCCGAACGCGGTGTCCCCTGTGGTAAGGGTGACGAGGGCGCGTGGGCACCGTCGATCGACGACGGCGAGGCGTTCGAGATCGTCGACGAGGCGGTTTCGCTGGTCGAAGACGAGGTCGGCTTTGAGATCAAGTTCGGCCTCGACGTCGCCGGCGCGGAGCTGTACGACGCCGACTCGGGTACCTACGAGTACAGCGACCGGAGCCGCGACACCGACGAGCAGATCGAATACATCGCCGACCTCGTCGAGGAGTACGACCTCGTCTACGTCGAGGACCCGCTCGACGAGGACGACTACGACGCCTTCGCCGACCTCACGGACGAAGTCGGCGACCAGACGCTGATCTGCGGTGACGACCTGTTCGTCACGAACACCGACCGTCTCGTCGAGGGAATCGATCGCGACGCGGCCAACAGCATCCTGATCAAGCCGAACCAGATCGGGACGCTGACGGACGCCTTTGACGCGATCGAACTCGCGACCGAGAACGGCTACGACTCGGTCGTCTCCCACCGGTCGGGCGAGACCGAAGACGCGACGATCGCACACCTCGCCGTCGCAACCGACGCCCCCTATATCAAGACGGGTGCCGTCGGCGGCGAGCGAACCGCAAAGCTCAACGAGCTCATTCGAATCGCAGACGACGCGACATGACAGAAAACGACGCAACCCAGGAAGGGCTCGACGCCGCCGAGGAGGACATCGACGAGGAGCCAGCCGAAGGGGCTGGCCCCGCCGCCGAGGAGGACGTCGAGCCAGTAGACGAACAGCCCGCCGACGCCGAGGGAGCACCCGCGGCCGACGCCGAAGAAGCCGACGACGCCGCCGAGGAAGAAGACGCCGGTCCGACCCTCGACGACGACGTTATGTCCGACGAGGAAGCGGACCTGCTGATCCCCGTCGAGGACTACCTCGGCGCTGGTGTCCACATCGGGACCCAGCAGAAGACCGACGACATGGAGCGGTTCATCCACCGCGTCCGAACCGACGGTCTCTACGTGCTGGACGTCTCGAAGACCGACGGTCGTATCCGGACGGCCGCGGACTTCCTCGCCAACTACGACCCCGAACAGATCCTGGTCACGTCCTCGCGCCAGTACGGTCGCTTCCCGGCCGAGAAGTTCGCCGAAGCCGTGGGCGCACGCGCCCGCACCGGTCGCTTCATCCCGGGCACGCTGACGAACCCCAAGTACGACGGCTACATCGAGCCGGACGTGCTCGTCGTCACGGACCCGATCGGCGACGCCCAGGCCGTCAAGGAGGCCATCACGGTGGGTATCCCCGTCATCGCGATGTGTGACTCGAACAACCAGGTCAGTAACGTCGACCTCGTCGTCCCGACGAACAACAAGGGTCGCAAGGCCCTCTCGGTCGTCTACTGGCTGCTCGCAAACGAGGTCCTCGACCGCCGCGGTGCCGAGCCGTCCTACTCGCTCGAGGACTTCGAGAGCACGGTCTAAGGCGTTCGATCGGCGCTGTTCGTTTTCTCATCACAGCACACACGCGAGTGACAACCAGCGGCAGCGTTCGGACCCTCGTGGTTACGACGAGCCGTCCGCGAGCAACTGCGCGACCAGTTCGGCGGCGTCGGTTGCCGTCGTGCCGAAGACGTAGGTCGCGGGTTCGATCCCGAACGCGCCGCGGTGATAGACGACGCGGGGGACCGATCCACGCTCTTCGAAGCGGCGGCTGAGATGCTCGCCACGGTCCTCGTAGTCCGCGTCGAACTCGAGCGGGTCGATTCCCAACTCCGTCGCGGCCGCGAGCAGGTCGTCGTCGGTGGCGACGTTTGTCGCACCGCGGATGCTCGAGTCGACTTCGTTGGCGGCTAACACCGCCGTCGCAACGTGTTTCGAGGCACCGAACTCGGGGTTGGCTGGAATCTCGATTCGACCGCCCATGGCATAGATTCGGCCCGGAATCGCGGCGACGTCTGTCTCGTCGCTGGGATCGGGGAGACTCATGCCGACGTTCGTTCCGACGTTCGGGATCGAGTCGGCCATGCCGGGAATCGAAGCGAGCGTCCGCGCGGCGGTGCGGACGTTCGAGAGCACGTCACGTTCGGCGCGGACGTCAGGATCGAGCCCGCGAACGCAGAGATCACAGCCCAGTCCCCGAAGCTCGGGCATCGCTTCTTCGTGGAGTTCGCAGATCGGACCACGGTCCTCGAGACTGCGAATCAACGCGAGGAGTTCGGCGAGGGCGTCGTAGCCGTCCATCTCGTCGCTTGCCAGGCCATCGGCAATCCGGTCGACGGTCGCTACGGTTTCGGGATCGTCGCGAAAGCGGTCGTCACCGCCACCCTCGCCGCCGACGTACTTGCTGACCGCAGCTTGGGTGACGCCGAGTTCGGCGGCGATCTCTTTCTGGGTCAGCCCGTGGTCGGCGAGCCGTGTGGCAAGCATCGCTCGGACGGTCGGCAGGAACCGATCGACGACGAGTTCGCTCGGCAAGACGAGTGTCATACGACCGTCGTGCGGGCCCACCGTCATAAGTCCGCCTGCGTTCCGGTCGACACCGCGCCGACTGCGAGCGCCGAGACAAAGATAGCTATTAACCGTCGTCGTGCGAACCGCCGGGCATGACACTCTCGAGCGCTCCCGGCAAGGTATATTTGTTCGGGGAGCACGCGGTCGTTTACGGCGAGCCTGCCGTCCCGTGTGCGATCGAGCGGCGAGCGCGGGTCGAGGTACAGCAACGCGACGACGAAAAGCTCCGCGTTCACGCTGAGGACCTCAGTCTAAACGGCTTTACCGTCGAGTACGACGGCACGCCGGGGAACGGCCCGGACGTCGACGTCTCGGAATCGTTGATCAGCGCCGCGATGGGCTACGTCGACGAGGCAATCGCGCAGGTTCGCGACGTGACCGGCGAGGACGAGGTCGGCTTCGACGTGACGATCGAGAGCGACATCCCGCTGGGTGCGGGCCTTGGCTCTTCCGCGGCGGTCGTCGTCGCGGCGATCGACGCCGCGGCGCGCGAACTCGGCGTCACCTTATCGTCCGGCGAACTCGCCGAGCGAGCCTACCGAACCGAATATCAGGTGCAAGATGGGCAGGCCTCGCGGGCGGACACGTTCTGTTCGGCGACCGGCGGCGCGGTCCGCGTCGAGGGCGACGACTGTCGGTCGCTCGAGGCGCCCGACCTGCCGATCGTGATCGGCTTCGACGGCGGAGCCGGCGATACCGGCCAGCTAGTCGCCGGCGTGCGCGAACTCCGAGACGAATACGACTTCGCGGCTGACACGGTCGCGGCGATCGGCGATATCGTCCGGAACGGCGAACAGGCGCTCGCCGACGGCGACATTGAGGAGCTCGGTCGGCTCATGGACTTCAATCACGGCCTGCTGTCGGCACTGGGCGTTTCATCACGCTCGCTCGATACGATGGTCTGGGCTGCCCGCGACGCGGGCGCTCACGGCGCGAAGCTCACCGGTGCTGGCGGCGGTGGCTGTATCGTTGCGCTGGATCCGACGCCCGAAACCGAGACGGCGCTGTCCTTTACCCCGGGCTGTGAGGATGCGTTCCGGGCCGAACTCGCCGAGGAAGGGGTGAAGCGACTCGAATGATCGTCCTGAAACTCGGCGGCAGCGTCATCACCGAGAAAGACCGCCCGGAGACGCTCGATGGCGAGGCACTCGAGCGGGCTGCCGACGCGGTCGCAGCAGCACTCGAGGCGGGCCTCGAGGACCTCGTCATCGTCCACGGCGGCGGGAGCTTCGGTCATCACAACGCCAGCGAACACGGCGTCAGCACGACTGACGGAACGCACGATGCGGACGCGGCACTCGCAATCCACGGCGCGATGAAGACCTTGGATCAGTTCGTCCTGCGTCGGCTGCTCGAGCGCGACGTGCAAGCGGTGCCGGTCCATCCGTTCTCGGCGGGCCACCGCGAGCGCGATGGGGCGCTCGAATTCCCGACCGGCCAGATCGAGACGATGCTCGGCGAGGGGTTCGTCCCAGTACTCCACGGCGACGTGATCGCCCACGCGGGTGCGGGTGCGACGATCGTCAGCGGCGACGAACTCGTGGCCGAACTCGCTGCGGACCTCGGTGCCGACCGGATCGGACTCTGCTCGACGGTGCCCGGCGTGTTAGACGACTCGGACGCCGTCATCGACCGGATCGACGACTTCGACGCCGTCGCCGACGTCCTCGGGGCCAGCGACGCGACCGACGTGACCGGCGGGATGGCCGGCAAAGTGCGGACGTTGCTGGCGCTCGAGGCAGAGGCGTCTATCTTCGGACTCGAGGCGCTAGCTGCGTTCCTCGAGGGCGAGAATCCAGGGACGACGATCGACTGACAACGGCAGCGGAGCCGAGACGACTGTTTTCAGCGGGTCCAGAAGCCGCCAGTAAACAGCACGAGCACGGGGATGATCTCGAGCCGCCCGATCCACATGAGAAAGACCATCAGGAGCTTCGAGCTATCGGGGAACTGGAGGTAGCTCCCGAAGGGGCCGACCGAGCCGAATCCGGGGCCGATGTTGCCGATCGTCGCGAGACTGGCGCTGAACGCCTCGAGCGGCGTCAGCGTGTAGCCGATGCGACTGGCATCGAGCGCGATGAACAGCGTCGCGATGGCGAAAATAAAGAGGTACATGAACGTGAAGCCGAGCACGCCGCGGATCGCGTCTTCGTCGACGACGTTGCCGCCGAGGCGGATCGGTCGGACGACCTCGGGGTGAGAGGCCGTGAACAGTTCCCGTCGGAGGACCTTGAAAATGATCACCCAGCGAACCACCTTGACGCCACCGCCGGTCGAGCCGGCGGAGCCACCGACGAGCATGGCAAACAGAAGGACGATCTTCCCCGTCGAGGTCCACTCGACGAAGTCGCTGGTCGCGTAGCCGGTCGAGGTCAACAGCGACGCGATCTGGAAGGCGCTCTGTCGCAGCGAGTTCTCGAGGAGACCCTCAGTGACGCCGCCGAGACCCGACAGCGCCGGTGCAGCACCGGCGTAGAGCATCCCGGCGAGGAGAACGGTTAGCCCGGCGATCGCGGCGATGTAGGCGCGAAACTCGGTGTTTCGAACGAAGCGATGGCCCTCGCCGCTGAAGACGTGCCAGAACAGGGCGAAGTTCGTCCCGGCGATGATCATGAACGGAACCGCCGTCCACTGGACGATCGCGGAAAAGGCAGCGACGCTGTCGGCTTCGGGCGAAAACCCACCGGTCGGAAGGGTCGTGAACCCGTGGGCGATGGCATTGTATAGCCCCATGTTCGGTGCCATCCCCGCGAGATGGAAGCCATAGAGCAGCGCGATATAGATAGCAGTAAAAGCGAAGTAGACGAGCCAGAGGATGCGTGCCGTCTCGGCGATCCGCGGGGTCAGTTTCTGTAACTCCGGCCCCGGCGCCTCCGACTCGATGAGCTGGGCGCCGCTGACGGCGACCTCCGGCAAGATTGCAACCATCAACACGATGATCCCCATCCCGCCGAGCCACTGGGTGAGCTGTCGCCACATCATCACGGCGTGGGAGTGGCGCTCGAGCGAGATTTCTCCGAGGACGGTGGCCCCGGTCGTCGTGAAGCCGGACATCGACTCGAACAGCGCGTTGACGGGATCAGCGAGCGTCGACTCGGTCCCCCAGCCCGCGAGCACGTACGGGACCGCGCCCACGGCAGCGACGGCGAGCCACGAGATCGCGACGAACAGCATCGCTTCTCTGATCTGCAGGTCTGGTTCGGGACTGAGTTGCTCGAGGCCGTGGCCGACGGCGATCGTCAGTGCGATCGTCGCGACAAACGGCAACAGCGACTCGCCGTAGATGAGCGCCACGATGACCGGGATCACCAGTGGGACGGAGAGATACTTGATGACGGTCCCGACGAGCGCGACGCTGGCACGCCAATCAGTGCGTAGTCGCATAGAACACCCCGCTCGCGTAATGACGCCTGTACACGATATTTAACGGCATTTCAGCTAGCATTTATGAATCCATCGTTACCTGCCTTCGAGCGTGTTCCAGCGGAGTGACGAGGCGACGGCGCGCTATATCAGGTCGACGACCTCGTCGAGGACGGTCGCGTCGACGAACACGATGACGTGATCACCGGGCTTGACGGCCGTCGAGCCACGCGGTGTAATGTGCTCGCCGCCACGGGAGATCGCACCGATAACGACGCCGTCTGGAAGGTCGTTTGTCGCCTTCGCGATGTCCTGTCCGACGAGGACGCTGTCGGGACCGACTTCGATCTCGATGACTTCGGCACGGTCGTGCTCGAGCATCGCGATCTTCTCGGTGTGGTCGGTCCGGGTAAAGCGGATGATCTCCTCGGCGGTTTCCTCACGGGGGTTGACTGCGACGTCGACGCCGACGGTCTCGAAGAGGTCGGCGTACTCGGGCGTCTCGATGATGGCGACAGTCCGATCGACGCCGAGTCTGTCGGCCAGCAGCGAGACGAGCAGGTTCTTCTCGTCGCTGTCTAGGGCCGCGACGACGACATCGGCCTCGCCGACGTGTTCGCGGGCGAGGAACTCGGAGTTGGTCGCGTCGCTTTCCATGACCATCGTGTTCGGCAACGCCTCGGCGACCTCGCGGGCTCGCTCGTGGTCCTGTTCGATCAATCGTGGCCGGAAGCCGTGGTCTTCGAACTCGCGGGCGGCCTGAAAGCCGATCTCGCTCGCGCCGACGATGACGACTTCCTCGGTGTCGTCCGGCGTCGTCGCGACCTCGTCGGCGAAGTCGTTCATCGAATCTGGACTCCCGATGACGACGACCCGATCACACGCCCGGATGACGGTGTCGCCGCGCGTGACGATCATCTCGTCGTCCCGGAAGATCGCTGCGAAGGTCAGCGAGTCATAGCAGTCCGCCTCGCTGACCGTCCGGTCGACGATCGGGCTGTCTTCTGGAATGTCGAACTCGGCCATGCGCACGAGTCCACCCGCGAACGTATCCACGTCGTGGGCGCTCGGGAGCCCGGATATCCGGAAGATCGTCTGTGCAGTCAACAGGTCGGTACAGACCATGAAATCGACGCCGAAGGCCCCCTGCGAGCCCTGCCAGGTCTCGAGGAGCGTCCGTCGGCGGACCCGGGCGATCGTGAAGACCTCGGATGTGGCTTTCGCCGCGCCACAGACGACCGCGTTGGTCTCGTCGTTGTCGGTACAGGCGATGACGAGCCCGGCTTGCTCGAGGCCGGCCTCGCGCAACACCTCGAGGTCGGTTCCGTCGCCACGGATCGTGAGGACGTCGAGCTCGTAGGTGAGTTGCTCGGTCACGTCACCGTCCTGGTCGACGACGACGACATCGTGGGTGTCCTCGAGGTTCGCGGCGATCGAGCGACCGACTTCACCGGCACCGACGATGATTACGTACACGACGATCCCTCCGAAAGCATGAGTACTGAACCCGTGTTTCGGGGCGACCGGGAAATGGATTACGATGCGCGAAGACAGGCTGAGCGGCGCGGTGGGCCGTCGATGTTGGGCACTCGAGGACCCAGCATCGAAGCGGACACTGACTGACGGGCTAACCCATTGTGTTTTTAAGACCTGGGCGTGTACGAGCACATAGCGAAACCCGCGGGCAAGTGCGTTCGGGGCTCACGATGTCGTGAGCCGGCTGGAGACGGGTTGTCTCCGCGAGCGCATAGCGGGATGGCCGACGCGCTGTAAGACGCCGGGGCCGAACAACCGGGAGTCCGCGGACCGTTTCGATGAGAGTCCATCACGCGGCTTTCAGTGCTACGAACCATGGAAATCGAAATTGCAACGATTGGCGGCTACGAAGAAGTCGGACGGCAGATGACTGCCGTCCGCGCCGGCGACGACGTCGTCATCTTCGATATGGGTCTGAACCTCTCGCAGGTGCTGATCCACGACAACGTCGAAACCGAGCGGATGCACAGTCTCGACCTGATCGACATGGGTGCAATCCCCGACGACCGGGTCATGAGCGACTTGGAGGGCGACGTGCAAGCGATCGTCCCCACCCACGGTCACTTGGACCACATCGGTGCCATCTCCAAACTGGCACACCGATACGACGCGCCGATCGTCGCGACGCCGTTTACGATCGAACTCGTCAAACAGCAGATCGAGGGCGAACAGAAGTTCGGCGTCGAGAACGACCTGATCAAGATGGACGCCGGCGAGACGATGTCGATCGGCGACTCCGGCAAGGTCGACCTCGAGTTCGTCAACGTCACCCACTCGATCATCGACGCGATCAACCCTGTCCTCCACACGCCCGAAGGCGCGGTCGTCTACGGGCTGGACAAACGGATGGACCACACGCCCGTCATCGGCGATCCGATCGACATGGAGCGGTTCCGTGAGATCGGTCGCGAGGGAGAGGGCGTCCTCTGTTACATCGAGGACTGTACCAACGCCGGTCGGAAGGGCCGGACACCCTCCGAGAACGTCGCCCGTGAGCACCTCCGCGACGTCCTCTACAGTCTCGAGGACTACGACGGCGGGATCGTCGCTACCACCTTCTCGAGTCACATCGCTCGCGTGAAATCGCTCGTCGAGTTCGCCGACGACATCGGTCGTCAGCCCGTCCTGCTCGGTCGCTCGATGGAGAAGTACTCGGGCACCGCCGAACGGCTCGACTTCGTCGACTTCCCCACGGACCTGGGGATGTTCGGCCACCGAAAGTCCGTCGACCGCACGTTCAAGCGGATCATGAACGAGGGCAAGGAGGACTACCTGCCCGTCGTCACCGGCCACCAGGGCGAGCCCCGCGCGATGCTCACCCGGATGGCTCGCGGCGAGACGCCGTACGAACTGGACGAAGGCGACAAGGTCGTCTTCTCCGCTCGCGTCATCCCAGAGCCGACCAACGAGGGCCAGCGCTACCAGGCCGAGAAGCTACTGGGTATGCAGGGTGCCCGCATCTACGACGACATCCACGTCTCCGGCCACATGAACCAGGAAGGCCACTACGAGATGCTCGATGCGCTCCAGCCCCAGCACGTCATCCCGGCCCACCAGGACTTAGAGCACCTCTCTCGGTACATCGACCTCGCCGAGAACCAGGGGTACCAACTCGGGCGCGACATCCACGCCACGCGCAACGGGAACCTCATCCAGCTCGTCGACTGATATGACGAGTCCCGAGGCACGCGAAGAGGCGGTGCTCGAAGCGGTACGCAAGCGTCGTGAACTCGTCAACGACGCGATTCCCGAGGAGCTGCCGATCCAGCGACCCGAGCGGCTCTACGAAGCTTCTCGATACCTGCTGGACGCGGGCGGCAAGCGGCTGCGCCCGACCGTCTTCCTGACGACGGCGGAGGCGCTGGCAGATGTCGACTCGCTCTCGACGGAGTATCGGTCGTTTCCCCCACTCGACGACAGCGGCCCGGTCGACGTGATGGCTGGCGCCGTCAGCGTCGAGGTCATCCAGTCGTTTACCCTGATCCACGACGACATCATGGACGACGACGACCTCCGACGTGGCGTCCCCGCCGTCCACAAAGAGTACGACCTCGAGACGGCCATTCTGGCCGGCGACACGCTCTACTCGAAAGCGTTCGAGATCATGCTCGAGACGGGCGCGGAGTCCGATCGCATCGTCGACGCACTCGACGTGCTCGCGACGACCTGTACGGACATCTGTGAAGGCCAGTCGCTCGACGTTACCTTCGAGGAGCGAACGGACGTTACGCCCGACGAGTACCTCGAGATGGTCGAACAGAAGACCGCCGTCCTCTACGCAGCGTCGGCGTGTCTGCCGGCGATCTTGCTCGGCGCTGACGACGAGACGGTCGAGGAACTCTACGGCTACGGGCTCGACGTTGGCCGCGCGTTCCAGATTCAAGACGACGTGCTCGATCTGACGGTGCCAAGCGAGCAACTCGGCAAACAGCGGGGCAGCGACCTCGTCGAGAACAAGCAGACGCTGATCACCGTCCACGCCCGCAAACAGGGCGTCGATGTCGATAACCTGGTCGACACCGACGATGTCGACGCGGTCACCGAAGCCGAGATCGACGACGCGGTCGCCGAACTCGAGGCGGCGGGCTCGATCTCGTATGCGAACCAGACTGCCCGCGATCTGGTCGAGCGCGGCAAGAACAGACTCGAAGTCCTTCCGGACAACGAGGCGCGTGACCTCCTCCGCGAACTCGCGGATTACCTGATCGAACGCGGCTACTAACACCAGTCGCCGCACAGATCGAGCGACACCGCGAATCGCGAGGGTTTTTGACCGGGCGCGGATAGCACACGATAATGAACGACGAGTTACGCGAGCGCGTCGAGCGCGAGGTCGAAAAACACGCGCTATTGAATGCCGTCAAACACGAGAGCGACGCCGACGTCGGCGCGATTATGGGGCCACTGATGGGCGACAACCCCGAATTCCGCGAGCACGGCGACGAGATTCCGGGGATCGCCGGCGGCGTCGTCGGACGGGTCAACGACCTCGATTACGAGGCCAAACGCGCTCGCCTCGAGGAACTCGCACCCGAGGAACTCGCCGAGATCGAAGCCGAGGAGGAGGAAGACGAATACGATCTGCCGGACCTGCCCAACGCCGAGGAGTACGACGAGATCCGGATGCGGTGTGCGCCAAACCCCAACGGCCCGTGGCACGTCGGCCACGCCCGGATGCCCGCCGTCATCGGCACCTACCGCGACCGCTACGACGGCTGGTTCTGTGTGCGCTTCGACGACACCGACCCCGAGACCAAGCGCCCGGATCTCGCGGCCTACGACGACATCCTCGAGGATCTCGACTATCTCGGCTTCGAGCCCGACGAGACGTACAAAGCGAGCGACCGCCTCGAGACCTACTACGACCACGCCCGCGAGCTGATCGAACTGGGCGGAGCCTACACCTGCTCGTGTTCGGGCGAGGACTTCTCGGAACTGAAGAACTCGGGCGAGGCGTGTCCCCACCGCGAGAAGGACACTGAGATGGTACTCGAGGAATTCGAGGCCATGATCGACGGCGAGTACGAAAGCGGCGAGATGGTGCTGCGGGTCAAGACCGACATCGAACACAAGAACCCCGCGCTACGCGACTGGGTGGCCTTCCGGATGATCGATACGCCTCATCCCCGCGAGGAAGCCAGCGAATACCGATGCTGGCCGATGCTGGACTTTCAGTCGGGCGTCGACGACCACCTCATCGGGATCACGCACATCATCCGCGGAATCGACCTGCAGGACTCCGCGAAACGCCAGCAGTTCGTCTACGACTACTTCGACTGGGAGTATCCCGAAGTCATCCACTGGGGCCACGTCCAACTCGACGACTACGACGTCAAGGTGAGTACGTCGACCATTTCGGAACTGATCGAGCAGGGCGAACTCGACGGCTGGGACGACCCGCGTGCGCCGACGCTCAAGAGCCTGCGCCGACGCGGCATCCGCGGCGAGGCCATCGTCGAGGCGATGACCGGGCTGGGAACCTCGACTACAGACGTCGACCTCGCGATGAGTTCGATCTACGCGAACAACCGCGACCTGATCGACGACGAGACCGACCGCCGCTTTTTGGTCCGTGACGGCGTCCAGCTCCCTCTCGGCGGCAGCCCGCCCGAGGAAGCGAACCCGCCGCTGCACCCCAACCACGAGGAGCGTGGCGTTCGGGAGATTCCGGTCAGTGATGCCGTCTTGCTCGAGGAGGGCGACCTCCCCGACCGCGAGGAGCGGATCTGGCTCAAGGGCCTGGGCTGTTTCCAGTACACCCGTGACACCCTCCAGTATACCGGCGACGACATCGACGTCGTCCGCGAGGGAGACGTCGACGTCGTTCACTGGGTCCCCGCCGAGGAGAGCGTGCCTGTCCGGATGCGAACCATGGACGGCGACGTCTCCGGCCACGCCGAGCCGGGTGTCGCCGACCTCGAGCCCGACGAGGTCGTGCAGTTCGAGCGCGTCGGCTTCGCGCGGATCGACCGCCACGAGGACGAGGAGACGGTCGCGTACTACACCCACCCCTGAACCCCTACTCGAGCAAGTCGTCCGCCCGGTCCGGATCGGGATCGGCTACGACGCCGTCCTGTCGACCCAGCACGCGAGCGTGAGCGGCACAGACGAGTCGGTTCTCGTCCCAGGGGATGTGTAACTCGACTGTGGCGGGGCGCTCGCAGTCAGACTCGGAACACTCCGTGTCCATTCGTCCGTGGGAACGTTACCCACGAATTCAGTCTTTTCTCTTGTCGGTCAGAGAACGAACACGGCCACGACGAACCCAAAGAGGATTGACGCTGTCAGTAGGACCTGGACTGCCGTCGAGGCGAGCACGCCGATCGTCGTGTAGACCGCCGAGCGGGTGCTCCCCTCGAGTTCGCCCTCACGAACAAACTCGAGGGCAAAGACGGTCCCGAAGAGGCCAACGAGCAGGCCGAGCGGGCCGGTGACGACCATGAGGACGATGCCGACGACGGCGGCGGCCGCGGTCGTGAGCCACGACGCGCCGCCTGCTCGGGCGGCGATCGAGCCGCCGAAGAACTCGATGAGTGCCGTGATGAGGGCGAGAACGGCGAGGACGACGAACGTGAGGACGCTCACCTCGGCAAATCCGGCACCCCACAAGTAGACGCCGAGACCAGCCAGCGAGAGGAGCCCGCTCGGAACCATCGGCACGGCTGCGCCGACGATGGCACCGACGAGCAACGCGATCGCGACGAGCGTCACCGCATCGACCATACGTCACTCGAGGGACCCGAGCGTCAAAGCCGTACTGCCGGCTGTCTCGAGCCGCCTGCGTGTGATCGGTATGCAAACCGTGCATACGGACTCCTGTCAGTCAGTGCCGGTGCACCCGCGACCGTTCTGCGGGCTCACCGGGACATCGGTACAGCAGACCGTACCAGTCGTTACTGGACGCATCGAGCTCAGCGCTCGGCAAATCGCTCTCGAACCTCGAGTGCCGCGTCTTCCCCATACTGATCGACCAACGGACAGACGGCGTCGCCGAGCGCTCGCATACACTGTCCCGTCGAGTGATACCCGAGGCGGTCGGCAACGGCCTCCCAGTCCCGACTCTGGAGGGCGCGAAGGACCAGCAGCCGTTCCTCGCGACCGGTCAGGTCGACGGCATCGGGGTCGTCGACGAAGTACCGGACGACGAGGTCACGAAACGGCCCTGGATCGACGTCGAACAGTCCCGGCCCGTAGGCCGCCCCGGCGACGACGCGCCACTCGTGGTCGGTCACCGAAAGCGGCGGCCCGGCACCCTCAGCGACGCTGCGCAACACTGCGCGGGCGACGTCCGGCTCGAGGTCGTCGAGTGCGTCCGAACACAGCGCGGCGAACCGGCGGGCGAACCAGTCGGCGTGGCGGTCGTGGAGTTCCCGGCCCTCGTCGCTCGTCGGCGCGAGCATGAGCGCCGAATACTCGCCGCTGGCGTCGTTGCGCGTCGTCGAGATGTGGATTGCACGGTAGCCGTTCTCGCGCCAGAACGCCAGCAGGCCGGGCGTCGCGCCGAAGCCGGTGCCGAGCCAGTCGACCGACGGAGCGTACTCCTCGCGGACGCGCTCGAGCAGGCGCGAGCCAAGTCCCCGCGAGCGGGCGGCATGGTGGGTCGCAATGCGGACGACGCGCAAGCCAGCCGGCTCGGCTGCCGCTTCGTCCCGCAACTGGCTGGTCAGCACGTCCGGCAACATGTTGCCGCGAACCCGGCCACCTTCGTACATCATGGAACGGGTTTCCGGCGAGAGGTCCCCTTCGCGAGCGAGCAACGCCACGCTGACGACGTGACCGTCGTGGACGAGCGCGCGGGCCTCGAGATTGGGCGCGTCGAGCAACCGCGCGAGATCGGCGGGTTCGGTCCGGTAGTGGGCGAGCACGAGCAGACCGAAGGCTTCCCGGAGCAGGCGCTCGTCGGCCAGCAGCTCGTCGGGCTCGAGTCGCCGGTAGTCGACCGTCTCGGGTGTGGCGTCGGCCACGAGCGAGTCGACCGGTGGCCGGGCGTCGAGCAGCAGGGCGCGAAAAGCCCACACTTCGACGGGATCGCCCGCCGCATACCGAATCGGCTCGACGAGCTGACAGTCGGTCACGTCGTGATCGCTTTCGGCGAGTCGATCCCGAAAGCGGACCGAGAAGCCCCGTCCTGCACCCTCGTAGCCGTGGATCGTCGTCGCGAAGGCGACGCGGTCGGCAGCCAGCAGCGACTCGAGGGTGGCGACCGGCAGTGCGGCGGCCTCGTCGACGACAACAATATCGGCCGCCTCGAGGGCGTGGACAGCCGCGGCTGGTTCGCGAAAGCGGACGGAGCCGCCGGCGGTCGTCTCGATCCGGCGGGGCTCGACGGTCGCGTCGGTCCCGAGTGCCTCGACGAGTTCATTGGCACGCTCGAACAGCTCCGCCGCGTTCCGTGCGGCAGGGGCGGTCACGAGTACGTCCTCGCCAGCGGCGGCGTATGCGCCCGCGGCCAGCCCCGCCGCGCTCGATTTGCCCCGGCCCCGGTCGGCCTCGAGGACGACGGCCTGCTCGCACTCGGCGAGTGACTCGAAGGCGGCGACGGCGGCGACCTGGTCTGCCGTCAGGCAGGCCTCGTAGGTCGCAGCCGGAAACCGGTGGTCGGCTGGCGGCGTCGGTGGCTCCATCGGCATCCGTGGGGCCGGGTCGATCAACCCGTCAGCGTCGACGCTGTCGTTCTCGAGGTCGACGATCGCGATCCCGCGGTGGGTTTGCAGTGTCTCGACGAGTCGGCGTTTGAACCGACCGGTAACGTCGTCGACGACGAACGGCGGGACGGCAAGCGAGGTGGCGAACTCGTCGCGGCGGTCCGGCCAGGACGCAAGCGGTGGGGTGAGCAAAACGAGGAGACCGCCACCGTCGACCGCGCCGACGACTTTGCCGAGCGCGTTTGGCCGGAGTTCGTCGTGGGCGTCAACAGCGATGACGTCCCGCGTCGTCCCGAGGAGGTCGCTCGCGTTGGCCTGTCGGAGTTGTTCACAGCGGAGGCGGTCGTCGGGACCGACAAGGGTCGTCTCGGTGATCGGGACAGAGAGCGCATCGAGAATCGACTCGAGGGCATCGTATCCCCGCTTTCGAGCGCCGGCGAGCACGAGCAGTCGGCGCTCGTTGGTTCGGGTGGCTTCCTCGTGAAGCAACTCGGCAAGGCCGACGGCGTCGACGTCCATGTGTGTGGTGGCGTTGGCGTCTCGAGCGTAATATATTGCTGGACAACTGCAGTATCGCCACGGAACGTGACGGTTAACACCGGCTACCGGACGTGTTCCAACACGAGCAAGCAGGGAAGGCCCTAACCGGGCCAAGGGACTACTCGGCCTGTGCGGTGCCATCTCACGGCCTCGTTCGTTTGAACACGCTTTTAAGGAGGGCAGCGCTACTCAGGTGTACACCCTACGCGGGGTTGATGATGCTCCTAGCCCTACAGGACTTCCGCCGGAGTCGTTCCGGCACGGGTGCCCAGCGCCCGGACGGCAGGGGAGCGCGAGCCCACGTGTAGGAGAGGTGAACAACCAATGTCAGTCTACGTAACCACCGATATCCCAGCCGACCTCGCAGACGACGCCCTCGAGGCGCTCGAGGTCGCACGAGACACCGGACGCGTAAAGAAAGGAACCAACGAAACGACGAAGGCCATCGAGCGCGGTAACGCCGACCTCGTCTACGTCGCCGAAGACGTCTCCCCCGAGGAGATCGTCATGCACCTGCCGGAGCTCGCCGACGAGAAGGGCATCCCAGTCGTCTTCATCGAGACGCAGGACGACGTCGGTCACGCTGCCGGCCTCGAGGTCGGCTCGGCCGCTGCGGCGATCGTCGACGCTGGCGAGGCCGAGGGCGACGTCGAGGACATCGCCGGCAAGGTCGAGGACCTCGACTGAGGTGACCAGAGATGAGTGCTGAAGAGGAAGAAAGCGGCTCTACGCCCGCCGAGGTCATCGAGATCGTCGGCAAGACCGGCATGCACGGTGAAGCCATGCAGGTCAAATGCCGGATCAAGGAGGGCGAGAACCAGGGACGCATCATCACCCGTAACTGCCTCGGGCCGGTCCGCGAAGGGGACGTACTCCAGCTTCGCGAGACTGCCCGCGAGGCCGACTCCATCGGAGGACAATAATGGTCGAGAAACGAACCTGCGACTACACGGGCGAAGAGATCGAACCCGGCACGGGCATCATGTACGTCAAAACCGACGGCACCGTGCTCCACTTCGTCGACTCCAAAGCGGAGAAAAACTACAAGCTCGGGCGCGAGCCCCGAGATCTGGAGTGGACTGAGGAAGGTCGTCGCGCCAAAGGTCCAGTCCAGGACGAGACGCCTGCCGCCGAGGCCGACGAAAGCGAAGCCGAAGACGAAGACGAAGCTGACGCGTCCGCCGAGGACGAAAGCGAGGAAGTCGAGGCTGAAGAAGCATGAGCGATCACGAACGCACCTTCGTGATGGTCAAGCCCGACGCCTTCGCGCGTGGCCTCGTGGGCGAGGTCGTCTCCCGACTCGAGGACCGCGGGCTCAAGCTCGTCGGCATCAAAGTCGAGAACATGCCCCGCGAACGGGCAGAGGAACACTACAGCGAACACGAGGACAAGCCGTTCTACGACGACCTCGTGGACTTCATCACCTCGGGTCCGGTCGTGCCGATGGTCTGGGAGGGCCAGGACGCAACCCGGCAGGTCCGCCAGATGATCGGCGAGACCGACCCGCTCGAGGCCGCACCCGGAACGATCCGGGGCGACTACGCGCTCGATCTCGGTCGGAACGTCGTCCACGCCGCCGACCACGAGGACGAGGGCGCAAACGAACGCGAGATCGCGATCCACTTCGACGAGGACGAGCTGATCGACTACGATCAGCACGACGCCGAGTGGCTCTACGAGTAATCGATCTCGAGTCGACAGCTGTTTTCGTTTTTTGACGGGCGGACACACCTAGAGTGGCGACTAGGCGGCAATCAGAAAGGGCGTCACTCAGCACACAGTGGCACTCGACCGGCAGAGTGTGTCCGTATCGATGCAACACCTACCGGACCCTTCACAGGGTTATACAACTCGAAAATACTCTAGAGTAAAATATACGTATTCATCTAGAGAGACGTAACATCTAATGTCGCGGCTGAAGTAAAGGCAGGTGGTGGTTTCGAATGGTAATACACAGGAGGTGGGCCGTGAATGCGTGAAACGAACGGGGAGGTGACCGCATTGATGGCGGATGCGACGCCGTCGCTGGATGTCGTTTTCGATCTGCTTTCGAACAGTCGACGACGATACGCGCTGTACTATCTCAACGACCAACCGGACGGCGTCGCAACGCTGGAAGCGCTCACCGAGAACGTCATCGGCTTCGAACAGCAGACGGGCGCAAGAGACGGGGAACACACGACGGATCGGCATGCGAGCGTTCAAATGGAGCTCACGCATACCCACCTCCCGAAACTCGAAGACGCAGGCATTCTCGAACACGACCAGCGAAGCGAGACGGTGCGATACTGGCGCCAGCCGTCGCTCGAGGAGTGGCTCGAGCACGCCTACCACAAGGAGATTACGTAACACTGGCGAATTCACGGCAATCGACAGTGACGGCCAGCGGGTCGGGACGAGGCGTCACCGATCGCTGAAACTTTTAATAGCCAGCCAGTGGTGGATGTTCGTGAGTATCGGGAAATCGCATGACGGGACAGCCGTGAGTTTATTCGGGGTGATAACATCCCACTCCTCAAAACTTAACAGGCGAGGAACCGATACAGAACATGAGACGAATACTATGACTGATCACGAACTTCCACCACTTCCATACGATTACGACGCGCTCGAGCCATCGATTTCCGAACAGGTCCTGACCTGGCATCACGACACGCACCATCAGGGCTATGTCAACGGCCTCAACGCCGCCGAGGAGACCCTCGCGGAGAACCGCGAGGAGGGCGATTTCAGTTCGACGCCCGGCGCCCTCGGTAACGTCACCCACAACGGCTGTGGCCACTATCTCCACACGCTGTTCTGGGAGAACATGTCCCCCAACGGCGGCGGCGAACCCGAGGGCGACCTCGCCGACCGCATCGAGGAGGACTTCGGCTCCTACGAAGGCTGGAAGGGCGAATTCGAGGCCGCTGCCGGCGCTGCCGGTGGCTGGGCACTGCTGGTATACGACCCGGTCGCGAAGCAACTGCGCAACGTCGCAGTCGACAAGCACGACCAGGGCGCGCTCTGGGGCTCTCATCCCGTGCTCGCGCTGGACGTCTGGGAACACTCCTACTACTACGACTACGGTCCGGACCGCGGGAGCTTCATCGACGCCTTCTTCGACGTCGTCAACTGGGAGAAGGCCGAAGAAGAGTACCAGAAGTGCCTCGACCACTTCGAGTAAGCGACGAGCCCGTCACGATCCCTGTTTTTCTTGGCAGGAAGCGACCGACAGCCACGGCCATAGCTGCGGTTGTAACTGAGCGATCCGTCCGACCCAATTTGGTCCCCGATACCACGCGTCTCGTGAGTGACGCCCATAGTTTAACCTCATGCGGAACGATGTCTTACCGCATATGGCCGCCGAGGACAGCGTCGAGGCGACGGTCGACGAGCAGGATCGGCAGCGACACCAGCCACGGCTCGAGACGGACCAGAACGAGACGAGCGAGATGCTCGCAACCGCCCTTCGTGCCGCCTGCGATGGGGACGTGCGCTTCGACGAGTATACGCGCGTGCTCTACGCGACCGACGGCAGCATCTACAGCGCACAACCCGCCGGCGTCGTCTTCCCGCGGGATGTCGACGACGTCCGCACAGCGGTCCGCGTCGCAGCCGCCCACGACGCACCGGTGCTCCCGCGGGGGGCTGGCACGTCGCTTGCCGGCCAGACCGTCGGCCCGGGCTGTGTCGTTCTCGACCTCTCTCGGCATATGGACGAGATCCAAGCGATCGATCCGAACGAGCAGACCGCCGTGGTCCAGCCAGGCGTCGTGCAGGACCATCTCGACGATGCGCTCGAGCCGTACGGCCTCCGCTTTGCGCCGGATCCGGCCTCGTCGAACCGGGCGACGATCGGCGGCGGGATCGGTAACAATTCGACGGGCGCACACTCGGTTCGATACGGCATCACGGACGCCTACGTCGAGGAGTGCGAGGTCGTCCTCGCCGATGGCTCACTGATCCACACGCGAGATATCGTCCTCGACAGTCCGGAGTGGGATCGCATCGTTTCGAAAGACGACCGCGAAGCCGACCTCTACCGGACGGTTCGGGCGCTGGTCGAGGACAACGCCGACGAAATCGAGTCACGCTATCCCGAGCTCAAACGTAGCGTCAGCGGCTATAATCTACAAAAAGTGATCCGAACGGATAGCGAAGGGAATCGGATCATCAACCTCTCGAAACTGCTCGTCGGTGCCGAAGGCACGCTCGGCGTCGTCGTCGAGGCGACGCTCTCGCTCGTTACCCGCCCCGACGAGACTGCGCTCGCGGTCTGTTGTTACGACGACCTGCTCGAGGCGCTTGCTGCCGTCCCCGAGGCGCTCGCACGCGAGGCAAGCGCGGTCGAACTCATGGACGACGAGGTGTTCCGGCTGGCCGCTGACTCGGCGGAGTACGCCGAATACGCGGAGCCGATTCCCGAGGGGACTGAAGCGGCGCTGATGCTCGAGTTCGATTCGGAAGTCGTCGACGACCTGTCGGCGGCGGTCGACGCGGCGACGACAACCCTCGTAGACGAGGGCGCGGCGTTTGGATCGCTCGAGGCCTTCACCTCCGAGAAACAGGACCGACTCTGGAAGCTCCGGAAAGCTGCCATCCCGCTGTTGATGAGCATGGAAGGCGATCCGAAACCGTACCCCTTCGTCGAGGATGCCTCCGTCCCACCCGAAGAGCTCGCGGAGTACGTCGCGGGCTTCCAGAAGATCCTCGAGCGCCACGACACGACGGCGGCCTACTTCGCCCACGCGGGCGTCGGCACGCTGCACATTCGACCGGTTCTCAATCTGAAAGACGGCGACGATGTCGAGACGATGCGTGCCATCGCCGACGATGTCACCGACCTCGTCGCCGAACACAACGGCTCGTTTTCTGGCGAGCATGGCGACGGCCTCGCGCGGACGGCGTTCAATCCAAAGCTGTACGGTCCCCAACTCTGGGATGCGTTCAAGCAACTCAAATCGGCGTTCGACCCGGACTGGCGGCTGAATCCCGGGAAGGTCGTCTACCGTGATGAAAATCCGACCGACATCCGCGACAACCTCCGATACGGGCCGGACTACGCCACCCTCGAGCCGCGAACGACGCTCGACTTCGACGACGAGGGCGACTTCTCGCAGCTCGTCGAACTCTGTAACGGCTGTGGGACCTGCCGGCAGACCGGCAGCGACGTGATGTGTCCCACGTATCGAGCGACCGAAGAGGAGATCGCGACCACGCGGGGCCGTGCGAACCTGCTGCGGGCGGCGATCAGCGGCGAGATCGACCCCGACGAACTCTACGGCGAGCGGTTCCAATCGGAGGTGCTCGACCTCTGTATCGGCTGCAAGGGCTGTCAGAGCGACTGTCCCACCGGTGTCGATCTCGCGAAACTCAAAGCCGAAGTCAAACACCAGTACCACGACCGCGAGGGGACGAGCCTCCGGGAACGGCTGTTCGCGAACGTCGATCGGCTGGCGGCGCTTGGCAGTACGGTCGCGCCGCTTGCAAACCACGCAACGGACTTGCCGGGGGCACGGACCGCTCTCGAGAAAACAGTTGGAATCGCGGCCGATCGGACGCTGCCGACGTTCCAGCGGGAAACGCTGGTCGACTGGTACGGGGAGCGTGGACCCCAGATCGATGCGGAAACGGCAACCGCGGGGGTCGTTCTCTACCCGGACACGGACACCAACTATTCGAATCCGGCAGTCGGGAAGGCAGCCGTCGACGTGCTCGAGGCCGCGAACGTCCGCGTCGCCATCCCCGAGCTCGGCCCGACCGGTCGCGCAGCCTACTCCCAGGGACTGCTCGAGGTCGCTGCCGATCAGGGCCGGGCATTGCTCGACGACCTCGAGCCGTATCTCGAGCGCGGCTGGGCGGTCCTGTTCGTCGAACCCTCAGACGCGGCGATGGTCGTCGACGAGTACCGCTCGCTGCTCGACGACGAGCGCGTCGAGACGCTCGCCGCGAACGCCTTCGGCGTCTGTGAGTTCGTCGACGACCGCAGACTGGACGCAGAGGTGTCGTTCGACGAGGCCGTGACAGCGGAGGCCCCGCTCACGTTTCACGGCCACTGCCACCAGAAGGCCCGCGGCGCTGACCACCACGCCGTCGGCGTGCTCCGACGGGCGGGCTACGCCGTCGACCCCGTCGACTCGGGCTGCTGTGGCATGGCCGGCAGTTTCGGCTACGAAGCCGACCACTACGACCTCTCGCGGGCGATCGGCTCGATACTGCGAGACCAACTCGAGGAGCGCCAGCACCCGGACCACAGCGAGACGACGATCGTCGCCCCCGGCACCTCCTGTCGGACACAGATCGGCGATTTTGAAGGCTACGACCGGCCCACGCATCCCGTCGAATTGCTCGCACGCGCCCTCGAGGGGTAGCGATACCGATCGACCGTCGCGTCACGATCGAGCAGGGAGTCGTGCCGTCCGACAGTATCAAGGATCACCCTCGCCAGCACCCGACATGGACAAACGCGAGCGCCTCGAGGCCTACCTCGAGTCTCACGACCTCGATTCGGTCTGGTTCGCCCGGCCGAACTCGTTTGCATGGCTGACCGGCGGGACCAACGTCGTCGACCGCGAGGGCGACAGCGGCGTCGCTGCGGTCGGCTACGACGGGACCGACGTAACCCTCGTGGCGAACAACATCGAAGCCGATCGGATCGTGAGCGAGGAAGTGCCTGATCTAGACGTCGACGAACTCGTGGTCGAAGACTTCCCCTGGCACGCGTCGTCGCTGGACGAGGCCGTCGCCGAACACGTCGGCAGCGACGAGCGAGCAGCGATCGACATCGCTCTCTCCGGGTTCGAACGCGTCGATCCGACGCCGCTGCGCCAGCCGCTGACCGAGCGCGATCGCGAGCGATACCGCGAGCTTGGCAGGCAGACAGCCGCGGCCGTCGAAGCCGTCTGTCGCGAACTCCAGTCCGGTGACACGGAACACGAGGTAGCCTCGGCCCTGCGAGTCGCGCTGTCGGCCCGCGACATCGAGGCCCCGGTCGTCCTCGTCGGCGGCGCAACCCGGGCCCAGCAGTATCGCCACTACACGCCGACCGAGGCCGAACTGGGCGAGTACGCGCTCGTCTCCGTCACCGCCGAACGGGCCGGCCTCCACGCGAGCTGTACCCGTACCGTCGCGTTCGACCCGCCCGCGTGGCTCGAGGAACGCCACGAAGCCGCGGCCCGCGTGGAGGCGACGGCACTTGCGGCGACGCAGGACGCTGCAACTAGTAGTGACTCTGCTGGCGATGTCTTCACTGCGATCCAGCAGGCCTACGACGCGGTGGGCTACGAAGGCGAGTGGGAGCACCACCATCAGGGCGGGGCCGCCGGCTTCGCTGGCCGCGAGTGGATCGCCACGCCGGACCACGATGCGCCGGTCGAAGCGCCGATGGCGTATGCGTGGAATCCGACGGTGCAGGGCGCAAAAAGTGAGGGGACTGCGCTCGTTACCGACGACGATATCGAAGTGCTGACGGCGACAGGACGGTGGCCGACGACGTCCGTCTCGGCAGTCGATCGAGATCTCGAGCTGGAACGACCCGCCGTGCTCGAACTCGAGCCGTAACGGCTGTAGCGTCGATTCGGAAGACTAGCCGTCTTCTTCGGCGGTATCGTCCTCGTCAGTCTCCGTGTCGACGGATTCGACCTCCATCTCGTCATCGAACTCGAGCGCATCGGTTTCGGTCTCAGCGTCCGCGTCTCCCTCGCCGAGCGTCGGTGCGCTGTCATCGACGGTGATCGTCACCGGTTCCGTTTCCTCGAGGGCGTCCGGTTCGTGTTCGCTTTTCCGGTCGAGGACACGATCGAGCCTGAAGATGGTGTTTAATTCCTGTTGAACCTGATCGACGACATCGCCGACGAGGTCGCTTGGCTGGATCGCGGTGTACTCGTAGGGATTGTTCCCGGCCCCCTCGCTGGCGCGTTTTTCGCGGCTGACGCGGGCTTCTTCGTGGAGTTCCGCGAGTGCCTCGCGAACCGTACTCGGGTAGAGGCCAGTCCCCTTCGCGACCTCCTCGGAGGTACTGCCCGGATTGGCCAGCAGATAGACGTAGATTTTCGCCCGGGTTTCCGTGTCCAGAATCCACGAGAGCAGATCGACGATCCGCTGGTCGAGTTCCTCGACGGTCGGACTGCGGCCGAGTTCGGTCTCGACGACGTCGTCCGGTCCCTCGAGCGATTCCTCTCTCTCGTCAGCGTCGTCGACCGGATGGTCGTCTGCGTCGTCGGAACTCATGTGGCGTCTCGTACAGGATGAGGCCTCGCGCGGAGTTAAACCTTTGTGAGGGAGTCACTCGGTCTGCAGGAACAGCGACTCACACAGCGCGTCTGGCCCCTCCGCTTCGAACAGTCGTCGCTGTCGTTGCGCACCGCTTTCGCGCTCGTAGACCTGTTTGATCCCGTCGATACCGAGCCGTTCGCACTCGCGGTCGACGAGGTCGCCGAGGTCCACAGTGCCCTCGAGATCGCGGTCGATAAACGACGCGTCCTGGCCGTAGCGGATGGCCCGCCACTTGTTCTCGTCGAGCAGTTCCCGGCGGTGCTGGTGGCCGCTGGTTCCGTCCTCGTACTCCTCAGCGAGCGCCTCGACGAGCGCATGGGCGTACTCGACGAACGCCATGACGACGTCGGGGTCGGCCTGTCCATCCGGCGTCCGCAGTTCGACCGTGCCGTGTTCGGTGTGGGGCCGCACGTCGTACCAGAGTTCGCCCCGATCGTTGATCGAGTCGGTCTCGAGCATCAGCCGCTCGAAGCGATCGAAGTCCTCGAAATCCTCGAAGTAGGTCGGCATCCCCGTGTTCGGCAGCGCCTCGAAGATCTTCGCACGCGCGGACTGGAGCCCGGTGTCGAACCCGTTCCAGTAGGGTGAATTGGCAGAGAGCGCAAGCATGATCGGGACGTACCACCGCAGTTCGTTGGCGATCCAGACCGCCTTGTCGGCGTCGTCGACGCCGACGTGGACGTGGACGCCCGCGGTCGTGTTTCGATGTTGTGGGTACTGAATGCGGTCGAGTTGCGCCTGATAGCGGGGTTTCTCGGCGTGCTCGAGTTCCTGCCACTTCGCGAGCGGGTGGAGGCCCGCGGCGGCGATCCGGTAGCCGTGGGCCTCGGCGTGGTCGACTAACGCCTGGCGGATCGCGAGCAGCGACTCGCGGGCGTCGTCGAGATCCTCGATCAGCGGCGTCTGGGTTTCGATGACGAATTTAAAGAGTTCGTGATCGAGCCGCCCCTCGAGGATCTCGGGCGGGTCGTACTCGTAGACGAGGTCGTCGGTCCCGCTGGTGGGCCGGCCGGCCTCGTCGACGACGAAACACTCCTCTTCGATTCCCAGCGTTCCCATGCGCGTAAACGCGTCTCGCGACCCGCGTTCCATCGTCTCACGTTTTCGGGCGCGGTGGTAAATACCGTTTGGACTCGGGAGCGTCTCGCCGTTGGCACGGACGATGGCAGCCGCCGGAGCGGGCCAGCCGCGTCACTGCCGAGAGCGTGAGCGGGTCAGACAGACTTCTGCCAGCCAGTGCCAGCGCACCCGCATATGGTGTGGGGTGCGCCGGAACACGGTGACAGCAGCCCGTGTCAGTCGTCGGCCGGTCGCCCAGCCGCCGAGGATGCAGGCAGCGGCTCGTCGAGCATCTCCCGGAGGTCGGCTTCCGGTTCGCCGATCGGCTGGAGCCCGAACTCGGCGTTGAGTAACTCGACGAGTTCGGGGGTGAGGAAGTCGGGCACCGTCGGGCCGAGACGGATGTCCTCGACGCCGAGGCTGAGCAGGCCCAGCAGGACGGCGACGGCTTTCTGCTCGAACCACGAGAGGACGACCGACAGCGGCAGGTCGTTGACCCCACAGTCGAACGCGTCGGCGAGTTCGGCCGCGATCTTCACCGTCGAGATCGAGTTGTTACACTGCCCGAGATCGATGTAGCGCGGGATCTCGGTGCCGGGAACGGTCCCCAGCTCGAGGTCGTTGAACCGGAACTTGCCACAGGAGGTCGTGAGAACGACGCAGTCGTCGGGGATCATCTGGACGAGTTCGCGGTAGTAGTCGCGGCCGGGCGTCGGGCCGTCACAGCCAGCGACGACGAAGAACCGGCGGAGCTTCCCGGACTCGACGGCCTCGACGATCTCGTCGAGCTGGTCGAGGACCGGTTCGTGGTGATACCCCGTCGTCACGGTTCCGTCCTGTGCCCAGTCGGCCGCCGGTAGCGATTTGGCGGTCTCGATCACCGGCTCGAAATCGTAGCCGTCGACGGACTCGACGTCCTCGAGGCCGGCGAGGCCGGTCGTGAAGAACCGGTCGCGATACTCCTCTCGGGGCGGTTGGACGCAGTTCGTCGTACCGACGATCGCACCGGGGAAGTCCGCAAAGAGGATGCGCTGGTCGTGCCACGCCCCGCCGACGTTGCCTTTCAGGCTGTCGAACTTCGCGAGCGCGGGGTAGCCGTGGGCGGGTAACATCTCCGAGTGGGTGTAGACGTTGATCTGCTCGTCGTCGGCTTCGACCTGTTCCAAGAGCCGCTTCAGGCCGTAGAGGTCGTGTCCCGTGACGAGAATCGATTTCCCCTCGACGTTATTCTGTGGTACCGTCGTCGGTTCGGGGACGCCGAGTTCCTGCGTGTGGGCCTCGTCTAACAGTTCCATCACGTCGACGGCGGCGTCGCCGGCGCGCATCGCGAGGTCGGCGTGGTCGTCCATGCTGAAGTTGACGTTCGTCAGCGTCGAGTACAGCGCTTCGTGGACGAAGCCGTCGACATCGGGATCACGGTACCCCATATCCCGCGCATGGGTCGCGTACGCGGAGATCCCTTTGAGACCGTAGATGACCAGGTCCTGAAGGCCGTTGAGGTCGGGCTCTTTCCCGCAGACGCCAACGGTCGTACAGCCGCCCTCGGGGGTCTGCTCACACTGGTTGCAGTTCATACGCGACACGTCGATAGAGGACTGAATAAGTGGCGAGTGGAATTCCCGCCGTATCGAAACCCACGGGAAGACGTTCGCGCGATCTTTTATAAGTGTCTTCGTGGGGCGGCGACGACGGATCAATCACCTCCGAAACCGGAGCCAGCGAGGCGGGTTACAGTGGTCTATCGCGGTCGCGCGACGACTCCGAGGTGGTCCGCGTGATACGCCTCGAGTCGTTCAGTCTCTAGAATATCGTACCCCTCGGACAGTTCCTCGCGCACGTCTGCGAAGACAGCCGACGGCTCGCGGGTCACGTCCTCACTCCTCGCTTTCACCGCCAATAGCAGTCGGCCATCGTCGGCCAGGAAGCGCCGGTTCTCGAGTGCCACGCGAGCCTGCCCGCGCGTCGCCACGTCCTGTATGATGACATCGACGTCCGACTCGACGACGTGGGCGTAGGTCTCGGGTTTCCGGGCGTCTTTCAGCAGCGGAAAGAGTTGCGGACGGCTCTCGGCGGCCTCGAGTAAATCACGGGCCGGCCGCGCGGCGAACTCGACAGCGTAGGTCGGACCGGCGAAGTCAGCGACGTGGCTCACCGTCGTCCCGCTTGCCGCGCCGAGATAGAGGACGGTTTCACCGCCCGCGAGACCGGTGTCCATCTCGAGGTCGAGCATCGCGCCGAGTTTCGACCGATTGGGGTTCCAGGCTCGCCATTCCCCATCGGTGGGCTCGCCGTAGACCGGTTCGCCGCGGGTCGCGAGCCGGTCGGTGCCGTCGAACGTGTGGCGCTCGACGCCGGTTGGGAGGTCACTCATCGTCAGCACCTCCATCGTCGCCCGTCGTCCGCGCCTGAATCGTCTCGATTCGCTCCGCGAGTTCGGCCTCGAGTTCGGGCTTCAGCTCACCCGAGTAGTGGTCGACCCGGGCGGCGATGGCGAGTTTGCCGGCGACCGCACGCGCTGCAGAGCCCCGGTCGTCGGGATGGGTACCCCGGACCGCGTCGTGGGTGTAGATGATCCCGTGTTTGGGCGAGGGAGCGTGGCCCCGCAGGTGGGCGAACAGGGCGTCTTCCGCGCCGAGCACCTGAACCGTGCCGCTTGGTTTCTTCGCGAGTTGCTCGAGGCCGCCGGCCAGCGAGATCAGTCGTGCCGCGAGGACTGGATCGGCAAGTGCCGCGAGGTTCGGCGCGACGGCAGGTGTCTGGCGTTGGATGAACTCTCGGAGGTCGTCCGCCTCGTCGGCGAGGTCGGCGACGCGTCCGGCGAGCGAGCGAACTGCGGGTTCCTCGAGCGCGTCGTCTGGTTCACCGCGTGCCAGTTCGCGGGCGTACGCGACGCCGGTGCCCGCATCTGGGTCGACGGTGCCGGCCCACTCGGCCAGCCGTTCGGCGAGTTCGTTCGCCGTCCGGTTGCAGTCGTCCATCGCGCGCACCGCGTGGACGAGCTGACGGTCGTCGGCCCGCTCGCGTTCAGTCACTGCTGCCCGCGTGGCTGCCGTCGTCGCCTCGCGGACGGCGTCGTAGTAGTCGTCCTCGTCGTCCGCGAATCCGGCCTCGAGCGCGAGAGTCGGCCAGTCGCGGGGCTCGTCGGCGCGGCCCTCCCGGACCGCAGTCGCCATCGCGTCGGGATCGTCGCGGTCAACGTCCGCGAACCATCCGTCCGTCGTATTCATGCACGCCCGTTCCCGCCGCGGGCGATTAAAGGCCCCGTTCGTGGCGTTCGGATCGCGTGAGGAATGGCACGCTCGAGTAAGTTGGAACGAAAAAGAGGCGCGTCAGACGCCGAACGTCGCCCGCAGCATGTCGCGGGTGCCGGGCCCAAGCCCGACGGCGACGACGGTGATCATGAGCAAGACCGCATAGCGAGGGTTGTCATCGAAGACGGTCTCGTCGAAGATCCAGATGACGAAGACGGCGGCAGCGAGCTTGACGAACAGGAACGGCCAAGCCGACCCGGTCGCCGAGACGACGCTTTCGGGCAAGATGTCGGCCGTCGTGCTGGCGATCGCTGCGTTGATCGGATGTTTGGGGACGAGGTTCGCCGGCAGCCCCAGCGTGGTCGCCCAGTCGAGGCCGACGACGTTCGCGACGCCGTCGACCGCGTGTGCCCAGATGACGACGATCCCCATATATTGGGTGCCGCGGTTCAGTTCGGGGGCGAACCGCACGATTGCAACCCAGGTGATCGCTGTGGCAAGCGTCGCACCGACGAGGGTGACCAGCGGGATCAGCGGGTAAAACTCCGAGTACGGCTCCGTCGCCGCTATATAGCCGAGATAGGCGACCGCCACCGTCAGCAGCGTCGTCCCGATCCCGGCCAGCGGGTACTCATAGCCCGAGACGTAGTCATTGTGGTCGAGCCAGATGGAGCTCACGACCGCCCCGAGGGCGATAAAGAAGACCGTGAAGTAGATCAGCGGGCTGATGATGAAGCCGGACCAGGGCAACTGGATGGCCATCTCGCCAGTGTACTCGTAGGCTGCGGCGTTAGCGTCCTCGACGACGCGGAGGGCACCGCCGAAGAGCATGAACGGGAACAGCGCGAAAAAGCCCGCGCGGTAGCGCTCGATCTCGAGGCGGCGAATGATGAAGATGATCCCGATTAGCAGGAGGACGAGCGTCGGGATGTAGCCGGCATACGAGACGAACGTGTAGCCCGGTTCAGCGGTCGGACCGGCGTTCGCGCCGGCCTCGAGCTGGCTGCAGGCCACTTGCTGGCCGTCGGCCCACGCGACACAGGGCCAACTGTGGGCGTCGGCGACGACCGGCCCCCAGAAGTACTGCCAGATGAACTCGACGTACACTCGCTGGGGGAACAGGACCGCGCCGAGGACAACGATGGCGGCGAGACTCGCGACGGTCGCGGCCCAGACACGCTCGGGCCCGAACCGGTCGATGAAGTCGTCCATACCCGAACCCGGTAGTGGGGGCCGCTTACCGTTTCCGGTTTTCAACGAGCGAGACTGTCGGGCCAGTCGACTTCGAAGGCCAGTCGGTTTACGCCTCGACTTCGCGGGCTGCTGCGAGCAATTCGTCGTGAATCGCGCCGTTTGATGCGACCAGTCCGTCGCTGTCGTGTCGCCAGCGCTTACCCTCGAGATCGGTGACGACGCCGCCGGCCTCACGAATGAGCTGGACGCCAGCGACGGTGTCCCACGGGTTCGCCCGCAGGTTGGTCATCGTCCCCTCGAGTGCGCCAGAGGCGACCATCGCGAGCTCGAGTTGGGCACAGCCGAAGCGTCGCATGTCGCCGAAGCGTTCGACGAGCGCGCGAGTAGCCATGGCATACTGTTCGCGCTGATCGAAGTCCCACCAGAACGTCGGGCAGACGGTGGCCGCTTCGGGATCGGCGCAGTCGCTGACCGACAGCGGTTCGTCATTGCGATATGCCCCCTCTGGGCCGACGCGGTAGCGGTCCGCGAGGGCGGGACAGTCGAACGCGGCACCGACGGGTTCGCCGTCGACGACGGCTGCCACAGCAGTCCCGAACGCACGGATTCCGCCGACGTAGTTGTTGGTCCCGTCGATGGGATCGACGATCCACGCGGGCCCCGTTTCAGGGACCTGTTTCAAGGCGTCGGCCTCCTCGCCGACGATCGGATCGTCCGGAAACATCTCTCGGATGGTTTCGATGACGGTCTCCTGTGCGTCGTGGTCGGCCTGCGTGACGACATCGGTTTTTTCGCCTTTCTGCTCGACTGGGATATCCGTCCGAAACGAGTCGACCGCGACCGCAGCACCCTCGCCGGCTGCACGGACGGCGACGGCTGCACGACTGCCAGCATCGGCGTTGCTCATTGCCATCTCTCGGCGGCCCTCCCTCAAAAGTAGCCGTGATATTGGCTCGAGCGCCGTGCTGTAGCTAAACGACGGCGATTCCCTCGACGAACCAGTGGCTGGTCTTTGGTGGCAGCGACGTCCAGAAGTTTGCGAGGGCAAGACGCTCCGTCTTGCCGCGCACTATGGTGAGTGCGAGGGGAGGGGATCGAACCCACGAACTCCTACGAGAGCGGATCTTGAGTCCGCCGCCGTTGACCGCTTGGCTACCCTCGCACGCATCTCGCTCTGAGACGCTCGCAGGGGTTAAATCGTCCGATTGCCGCTCGAGCGCCACTCGATCACGAAACGCATCGCTCGCGGACCGACGAGACCCCGCGGCGCGTAGAGGCAGCGGACCCGCTCACGTCGCTCGGCTCTCGAACTCCGTCTCCGTGTACCGCTGATCGCAGTTCAGACACTGGTAGCCCCCCTCGATGTGGGCGTACAGGCGTTCCCCGCAGTGCTGGCAGCGACCGTATGGCTGAGCCATTAGGCCAATATGGTCCTCGTAACGGGATAAATACCGTGCTTACACACGCTACGGACTACCTAACCGACGGCGTTACCCGTCTATCGGTCCTCGAGTCGACCATGGACGACCACACCCGCGATCCAACCGTCGACCCACCAGCCGGGGCCCCGACGGGCTGGAACGAGTCCGCAGGTCGCTGGGAGCACGCGACGTTGCGCCGGGCGACCGTCCACGGCGTGCGGCTGTTCAACGACGGCGCGTTCCACGAGTCTCACGACTGCTTCGAGGCGGAGTGGTACAACTACGGGGCCGGCACCATCGAGAGCAAGTTCTGTCACGGGATGGTCCAGGTGGCTGCCGGTGTGTACAAACGCGTCGACTTCGAGAACGACAGCGGCATGCGGAGTCTCTTCGAGACGGCACTGGGGTATCTCACAGACGTGCCCCGCGACTACTACGGCGTCGACGTGCTCGCGGTCCGAACCACGCTGACGAACGCCCTCGCGGACCCGACGCGGATCGACGGCTGGCAGCTCACACTCGACGGCACACAGCCGATCGCTCACAGCGACGACTACGCGTACGCCGACGCGCTCGAGGACTGACCCCGTCAGAGACCGAATCGCCTTTCCCCTTTCAGGCGTACTAATAGGTAATGAGAGTTGCACAGCTCGGGTCGGGAACGCCGGAGATCGCAGTCGTCGCGGGCGTCCACGGGGACGAACCCTGTGGCGTCCGGGCCGTCGAGCGATTGCTCGACGATCGCCCGACCGTCAAACGCCCCGTCAAGCTCATCGTCGCCAACGAGAAAGCGCTCGAGCGACGGGTGCGGTTCGTCGACGAAGATCTCAATCGCACGTTCCCCGGCGATCCGAACGCCAAGACACACGAAGGCCAGCTCGCACACGACCTCGTCAGCGAACTCGAGGGCTGTCTGACCTTCTCGATGCACTCCACGCAGAGCCACGCCGATCCCTTCGCCATCGTCAACGGTGTGAGCGAGACGGCCAAGGCGATCGTCCCGCAGTTGCCCGTCACGGCGATGGTCGAGACGAGTAACTTCGCGGACGGACGGCTCTTCTCGACGGTCGACACCGTCGAGGTCGAGTGTGGGCTGCAGGGCTCGGAGACGGCCGCCGAAAACGCCGACCGGTTGACGCGCGCGTTTCTCACCGCCGTCGATGCGTTGCCCGGCGATACCGTCCGTCGTGATCTACCCGTCTATCGACTGACCGACGTCATCGACAAGGAACAGGCCGACACCTACGAGGTCTTCGTCGAGAACTTCACGGAAGTCGAAGCCGGCGCGCCGTTTGCCGCAGCCGACGGCAAAAAACAGGTCGCCGACGAGGCGTTCTACCCGGTGCTCATGTCGCCGAACGGCTACCGGAACGTCTTCGGCTACACCGCCGAAAAAGTCGACGTTCTCGAGTCACCGACGGCGGCCGACTGAGAATCTGAAATCGCGAGGACACAAGGCATATCCCCCTCTCCCCCATATGAACGTGTATGGAGTTCCCACCGAACCAAGGTCTCGATCAGGAGGAGGTCAACGAGCAGGTCGCCGAAACGCTCGAGGAAAACGAAATCGTCCTCTTCATGAAAGGGACCGAACTGATGCCCCAGTGTGGCTACTCCCGCAAAGCGCTTGGGCTGATCAGCCAGCATCGCGACGAGTTCGAAACCGTCGACGTCCTCGAGTCACTCGACGAGTATCGCGTCGCACTTAACGAGCAAAGCGGCTGGGAGACGATCCCTCAGACGTTCGTCGACGGCGAGTTCGTCGGCGGCTCCGACATCCTCGAGGAACTCGACGAACGCGGTGAACTTGCGGAGACGCTCAACGCGGCGTAGGGCGTCCGACCGTGAACGCAGATTTGTCACGAGTCATCTCTCACGGATTTAATAGCAGGTCATATAAGTCGCGGCCTCGTAGTAACAGACCACGACTGTCGCCGTAGACACCTTCCCACTATGTCAACAGAGGAATCCAGACACGTATATCGGCTGCACTCGACACTCGAACTGCCCCTCGAAGATCTCCATGACCACATCGACGACGCAACGTTCCCCGACGGAGTCGACGACGTCGAGATCACGCGGCGCAACAACACGCTGATCCTCAAAGCCGTCGCCGAGGATCAGTCCGTCAGCAAGTACACCCCGACGGCCCAGCTCAAAGCCAGCGTCACGGAAAACCGGGTCTACGAAGAGGACCCCGACGAGCGCCGGCAGAAGTCCTTTAGCTGGGACGAGGACGAAGAAGAGGAGATCGAATCCGAACTCGTCGAGTTCGCCGCGTTCAAAGGCGACCGCGAGACCGTCCTGCAGAACTCGCTGCTGCAGTACCAGATGTTCCTCGTGCTCTGTGGCATCGCCGAAGCTGCCGAGAAAGGAACGCTGACGGCGATCTCCGAACGCGACGGCGATCTCGAGGCGACCCGGATCGTCGACGGCGAACCGCGACCCGCCGACATCGAAGTCGTCGAAGGCCCCCGCGACCACGGCTCGGGCCAGGGCGGCGTCAACTGGCGGGACAACAAGTTCATTACGGACTGACGGTATGTAGCAGATACATACCTGTCGGCAGATCCCATTCCCTTCTTAGCGAAGCCGCTATCTTGAGGACCAGATATCATATAAGCCTATTTACTTCCATGCCATTGATGCTAGCTGGCCAATGTTAAGAAATTAGTAAGTGGGGTTCTGTTGAAATTATATGTCAACTCTCACTATTACCCCTCCTGGATTAGCTAAAGGAAAGGAGTACTGGGTAGATATTGAGGTCCCCTATAGCAAAATCGTGAAAAAATGGAAGAGGAAATATAAACCTCGTCTACATCAACATGTCAAAAATGGGCGTTTGCAAAAGCGAGTTCTATCTATCTATTTCAAATCTATGGGTAGAACAGATTTCCCTCATGAGCGAGATGATGCTATAGAGGTGCTAGAGAACGAAAGAAAAGAATGGGCAATTAATCTATGTTGCCAATTTGAATTTTCATCGGGGATCAGCACTGATACGATTCGACAGTTTGCTGAAAAGGGGGAAGAAGAAATCATAAATATCGGACTTGAAGACGAATATAATCAAAATATTGGAAACGGAGATTCAAATCCCAATAAAGACGGTCTGACTGCGCTGTGTCAACTGGCAAAGCCTGATCTCCTAAGGGAGATGCTTATCCACTCTAGAGTTTCTAGCCGCTACCCAAAATCTGTTTACAAGAGAGATTCCGGCGGTGTTCCTTCGATTAATAACTGGGACGACCTAATCGATACTTTATCAAAAAACAGTGTAGAGAACTATGCCGTATGGCATCAGTTTGAGCATGAAGGAAGTCGATATATTGCGATAGAACAGGAAGACCGAGATGGTGTTGAACGTCAGGTTGGCGGAAACATAGAGCAGGAACCGGCCAACCTCATAATCCTCCATTTCGAAGGGCCATATTTAGATATCTATACAGATAATCGGAGTTCAGCCAATCTCACACAATCAGGTGTGAATAGGGACATTTCCGGTGAAGAGTATGAAGAAGATAGGAATACAGTTACTCCTAGTGAAGTAGGCGACTTTGCTAAGAATATCTCAGAGAAGGATAAGGAACGGCAGGAAGATGATGCAAACCTTGATTATGTATTGACTGATCTTCATGTGTCAAGGACAACGCTAGCGAACAATCCTGAACTAAAGTTGTCTTCTGCGAGCGGTATTGGTAAGTCAGTTGAGGAACTGAGGAATTTAGGTTACGACCTTTTATCTGATCCAAAGCATATAGATAGGCTGAAGATCAAGTTTAATGGATATACGTTCACTGTAACGAACTCAAAGAGGAGGACTGGAACAGGAGACACATACAGAGAATTGGTGTATGGTTGCCATGCAGGATCATCTATACGGAAAGATTTTGAAAACTTGATGGAAAAAGAGTTCCAGATAGATATTAAGTATCAATCTTCGTCATGAGATCCAAAATAGATATTATATTATCGGATGGTAGAGAAGTTGAAGATAGCGAGATAAGAATTTTAGAACAAGAAATAGATTCAAGTTTGTATACCACAGGTACAAAGAAATTCTATAAATGTTCTCATCCTAGTGATCCAGACTATGAATACATACCTGATCGGAGCTGTGAGGGAACTGTAGATGTTGATGCAGAGAGATTAGTCTGTGAGAAGTGTAGTAGGATAATTACTGACCCACAAGGGAAAGAAGAGTTTCAAAGTGAGATATTATATCTTAATAAACGGGGTGTGAGGGACAAAATACGAAAGAGAGTAAAAGAAGAATTTGATACGACTGCGACCACAGTGAGTAGAAGCTACTTTGACCGTAAGTTTAGCTATGTTCTGGATGTTGAGGACCCCGATATCAATATTTTCATTCTATCTTCGAGTATTAGTGCCGAAGTTGCAGAATGGTGTAAGGTATACAATGAAAAGCCTGTTTTTGCACTGATCGGAGACGCTCGGTCAGTATCAAATAAACTTTCTGACCTGCGGATCCCACATTTTGGCTTTTCAGAGGTTATTTCTGACGATTTTGTTAGTATAATTTCTGAGGCAGACCGTGGACTGCTCTCTGATCGGGAACTCCGCGCAAGTCTCTCGCACCGCCTTTGTTCAGACAGAGAAGTTCTAGAACAGATGGAATACGATGACTTTGAAAGATCTGTACAAAATTTGCTCGCAGGTACTATTGCTACTAGTTCTCTGCTTGGCTCATCGGAGGCTGGCAGCGGTGTCCCAGATGGGCTACTGACTCTTGATTACAGTAGCCCTCCACCGCTCTTTATGTGGGACGCGAAATTTGTAGACTATACTTCTGGTGAAAGGACAAAAACGACGCTCAAGAGCGAGTATGATAAAATATTAAGACATGAAACGAGCATCGAGTCTGTTCCAAGCATTGACAATAATTTTGACGGAGTGGAGGGTATTATCCTATTTACGCCTGGTATAAAAGAATCAAATGTGAAGAGGTTAGCAGAATTTATAGATGAAAATAGATTTCTTCAAAATAGTTCCGGGAATAGCACTATCTGTTATTTCAAATTCGACGCTCTCTTGGAATTATTTAATTTATATACGAAGAACGAATCCAATGTCCAAAGAAAAGAACGAGGATTCCGAGCAACACTGCATAGATATATGACATCCTCCTCAAAACACGATTCAGACACGGATATCATAGATAATACAGAAAACTGTCTCGAGATGGATATTGACGATATACACAATGTATTCTCTCGCGTTGCATCTCTGGGGATTGAACAGAAAGAGATCCCCGATGAGGAGTATTTATCCTTTTTAGAGATGATGAGTACCTAACCCGAAGAAAGTGCTAATCAAAATTCTTGCTCAGAACCCATAGGCCACGGTCGAGCGTCCGCAGTTCCACATCAATTTCATTGGCCAGCGTGTGACAGACTCCGAGATACATGAGATATTCGTCTACGGTTGGCGTCTCTGATAGCTCGGTATCAAGGTGGCCAGCGACCTGAAGCGCACTCCAGGCTCTCTCGTCTAACACCGTATAGGCGATCGGGTCCATGAACAGCAAGAGAGCCGACGCGACAGGCACTCCTACTCCATGCAGGTTGTTCTGTAACGTCTCGACTTTCTCCACAACTGACTGCCGTTCAAGCGTACGTCGTACTGTGTCCTCAGCAAGCTCTGTATCGTTCATTCGAAAATCTGGTATTACTCTATTGCTCTTCCAGCCGACAACCCACTCGAGATCCTCCCACGTCCAAGTCCCCTCTGCGAATGCTATAGGCAGGACATCTAATTGACGCTCTTCCTCTTCGAAATCCACCCTATCCTGTCTCGGGTATGCTCGAGCAGCCTCCCGAATACGCCGACCTGTAAGTTCCATAGACCTAGCAACCCATTATCAGTACTTAGGTTTAACCACAAAATTCTGTGTCTATAGATTAAGAAAAGGAGTCTATAGACACATCTCCGTAGGTCGCTAAGGTCGCATCTCCCGATGAAAACCTCACTGAATGCGCCCGCGAGTCGAATGGATGACGCAGGCCGACGAGCGTGTGTTAGAATTTCTCCATGAGAAAGACATCGTATCGTCTCCAAGTGTCATTGCTGCAAATATTGACTATACGGGCGAATATATTTCGCGGCGCTGTAACAAACTTGAAAATGCTGGTCTACTCCAGCGAGTGGACGCGACAAACTATCGAATTACGGAACTCGGGGAACGGTACCTGATCGGGGAAGTCGATCCTGACGAGCTCTCTCTTGACGATTGCTGATGGCTGTCTCTTAGCCGTTCTGATAAAATGTAAGAAGTCTTAATTAGCGCAAACAGTAATGACAGTACTGCTTATTATGCCAATTCCTCAAATGAGATTGGTTTATAGATCACTGATCGGCCTTCCCTTTCCCAAGTAACTAGCCCGTCTTCCTCGAGCTCATTGAGAGCGTTCTGTACCTGTCTCTGCCCCACGTCAACCAACTTGTGCTGAGAGATCTCGGCGGAACTGGCTGATCCTAATACCATTATAGCGTCCAGTACATCAAGATACGCAACCTGACTAACTTTAGGCCGAGGACCAGCTGTTGGCATAGGCTCGTCGTAGGTATCGTCTGGGTCGTACTTCGATGATAGTGCTGATCGCCGGTGATATTCATTTACTGCCCATTTGCGTGGCTTGCCACACGCCGTCTTAGGATATTTGTAGCAGATCCAGTCCATGACCTGCTTGACAGTTTGGTGATTATTATTAAGTGCGAACTTCAGATACGTGCAGAGTTTGGTTTCAGCACCTGAGCGGTCCCCGCAGTATCCGACTTCATTGTACTCTCCATCCATGAGATACCGGACTGTCTCACCGACATCAGAGTCCAGCAGCATTTGTATTCGACGCTCAACATCAAATGGTGCCTCGACCTCCGCGAGATCCGTAATCTCTTCTGAGATATTGGTGACGTTTGCGTCCGTGGTATGGGCGTGTGTGTTGCCTTGTTGATCTGGAAAGACAGTCGCAGATACCGAGGCGATGGGTCTGTTATGAAGTATGCAGTAGTGGCCTTCTATGTCCGGTGAACAATCGTGCCATTCCTTATCGCATGAATCTAGCTCACTGCCTGGGCCGACAACATACTTCCTGCTAGCCTGAATCGACCCACCATCAAAATCGCCATTTCCGACATCATCTTCGACAGAGAGGTAGTAATGTCGACCATCATGCGGTGACTCAACTGTAAGTGTGGAAGGTAGTCTTTCGATCAAATTAGGGCGTTCGCTGACTTTATAAGGGTCATAGTCTACGATGACCAACCCACCTCCTGCGTAGACGCCATACTGACCGTCAACTGTATGATGCTCGTACTGGGTATGGGCGACTGGTGCCTTACTTCCTTCTTGGAGCGGGATGAACCGCTTAGCATCAAGTCCTGCCTCACGCAGTCTGGACTCGAGTACTTCCTTCGGATCACTTCCTGCTGTTTGGTTCGACTCAGCGTTGGATTTATTGTAATCTTTTACATCATTCGAGTTGTCGTGTCCACTCATAGCTGACCTCCTTGGCACGGCTGTTCAAATCAGGCCGCGCTTGGATCGCGGCCGAACGGTTCTTTGTAGGGGCTATAGGGGCGACTATGTCATCCAACAAAACCCTCGCGTATCCTTGGATATTTAGAAGCCATCACTGCTTCTGTGAGAATACTTATAATGTTAGTTACCACTCAATTGCGTCTATTTCTGGCGGTTCAGAGTCTGGCGAATGGTCAGAAACAAAGGCGACATCGCCGACCTCATGGAAGTATCCCTGCTGTTCGGCCTCGTAATAGATCACCCAGACAGTTTCGGCTGAGGCAACCAGATATGCCGCAAGGAGTCGTCCAAGATCAGTACCAGAGGCCTTGAGGTTCTGATCGAATTGCTTCAGGACATTCTCGGCTGTCGCACCTCCGACGTACTTTGCCTCCTTGTAGTCTCCGTCTTTTGGCTCTTCAGCAAGCCGAATCAAATGACGCCAAGGAATCTCGTTGAGATCGGTGTATTGATTCACCCATTCAGATCCGCTAAGACCCTGATATTCGATTATGTGGTCGTTCGAACCCTTTATGATCCTACCATCTTTGTCGACACTGCGATTACCGTCTGCTTTGAGCTGATCCATCATGAGATCATCAATACCGATGATGGAGAGCTTCTTATAGGCGATTAATGAAATATAGAGATTATTTCAATAAAATCGCAAAGGTTGCCGATTCTCTGCGTTACCTCTAATCTGACCCTCTTAGTGGCTGAATCTGGGCAACGGTTGTTGGCATATATATTCCAACTGTCAACTTCACATATTCTTTGGAGACTGTAAATGAACTCCAAAGTATATGCTGGCAGAGGCGACGGCGCTTTATGTATGACCACGAGCGAAACGCCGCGTTCTACGAATTCCAAAGGACAGGCGACTGTCTGGCTCAAGCCTGCGCAGGTCAAAGATTTGAGAAACGCCATCGTCAAAAAGAGCCCGAGCTACTTGAAACAGCGAAACGATGCTCTGATTCAACTACTCTATGACACTGGCTTGCGAGTCGGTGAGGCTGTCCAAGTAGACGTAGAGCATCTCGATCTTGATGAATCCGTGCTAGGGCTTCCGGCCGATCTGCAGAAAGACTACCCAAACGAGAATACCCCGACGTATACCCGGATCGGGTTGGCCGAAGAAACCACTCGAGTCCTCGATCAGTACCTCAGTAGTCGATGGAAAGAATCAGTCGCCCTATTTCCGTCAACACACTCTGATCGGATGACTACACAAGCCGTTCGAGACGTTGTGAGTCTGGCTGCTGAAGCCGCTGAGGTTCAGCCGCATACTCGTACTGGACGAGGCGAGCCCGGCGACATCACGCCGCACACACTACGACACTCGGTTGCGTATCGGATGCTAAACCACGAGGATGGGCATACGCTCTACAATGTTCGGAACCGCCTGCGACACTCAACAATCCAAACAACGGAGAAAGTATATGACCACTTCGACAGCGTATAGGATATAAAACACTATATAAATTTAGCTTTCAGCAGCAAATAGAGTATGCCTATCCAACAACTCAGATTGTATGATATAATAGTGGATCTTCTACCTGGTGTTATTTTTATTGCCCTTCTATATCCTATTTCTGATAGTTCTATCGTTGATAGTGTTCCTACGTTTCTCTCATCCGGACCTGTTTTCGCAATTATATTGATTACAGCCGGTTATGTCCTTGGAAGGTTAATTCACTCCACAACAGGGAAATTAAATGATGTTCTGCAAGAAAGTCGGCAGTTGTTTATTGGAATACTCTTACTAGAGCTATCAGTATTATTGCTTATTGTCCAAGCTTCCCTTCTTTTGATCCCATTTGATTCACTATCATTCGATATAGTGTCTAACTTTCATCACATAACCAGTACAGAACCTGATGCGGAGGATATTGTGATGTATTTGATAACTCAGATATTTTCCCTATATATCGTGTATAAATTCATGGTAGCAATTCGATACTTCCCGTGGGACTTGGATACTGAAGCTAAGATTCAAGATGATAACGCTTTGAGTTCTATCTATACTCTGTTACCAGCAGAATATCCTGATGAAGATATAGATTCTTGGCTCAAAAAAGGGAATGTGTCAATATCGACTTCCGATTCACTGTCTGGTCCAATTGAGGCATCTATGTATGCGAAGATAAAATCTGCTTTGAATAAACAGTATGACATAGATATAAATCAAACTTCACTTCCTCATGGTAACACTGACCTTGAGTGGATCAGGTATATCGGGTATTCGAAAATGTTTGGTAAAGAGACACTCTACCAAAGATATAATATACTAACGACCTTCTTCCGCAACCTATCTGTTGTTTTTTGGATAGTTTATCTGCTCTATTCTTTCCTGAGTCTCATCTCACTACTTGGTCCCGGCAGAGAGTTCAGATGGATGAATTGGGATTTTAGTTCACGATATTTGATGGTCTGGATTCTATTTCTCCTTGCAATATCATTTTCAACACAGGTGAGTAAATATTCAAAATATAGAAATCGACAATTCATAGCCGATTTATATAATGTTCTGAATTAAATGAAACTCAGCCTATTAATTTTGTGAGCCAGCCCTGGTTTTGTCGTTCTCGTTCTCTTTCCTTTATAATTCGCCGCTCTGATTGCTGCTCACTAAGTAATCGTTGTTGCCAGCCTCCTCGAGATCGTGTTGAACGTTCATATGCGGCATCGAATGCATCCCGCAATTGATGAACCTGTTCAGGAGTAAGTGCCGTACGGCCATCATCGAGGCCAGCTTCTTGTCTCATTTCTCGCCCTGACCAAATCGATTCTCGAGGTGGATGAGACGCTAGTACCATCTCGAGATTATTCAAGAGTGTATAACGTCGCCACGTAGTTTCAGCCTCGTTTAGATTGCCTAAGATGTGATCCCGGTTTAATTCTGCATCCACAAGTCGCTCCACCTCAGGAGGTACATCGCTCTCGACCAGCGTTTCGATAAGACTTGGTGCTCCAGATTGGGCATACCCTGGCACGGACAGATTGACGCCGCTGTCATTGCGGCTCTTCCGATCGTGCCCTGGTCCGGTGCTGGCCTTGGAACTCGTGCTCGATCCGTTCTGTCGTTGTTGCTGCTTGTTCTGTGTACGCTGCTTCCTACTGCTACGGGATGGACCGGGAGAACTCATTGTCGGGCCTTGTGTTCTGAACTGGCTGATTTCTTTTCTAAGGCGATCTGGAGCCCTGTTGGGATCGCGTTACCCTCGCCTTGCTCATCTATTTTCAATGCCTGTTGGAGTACAAACTGGTGAATTGACTCGTACCCGTACACCTTGCAGATCCGCTTGAGAGCTAGGTGAGTGTCTTCGTGGACAGTGATTGTAGTGTATCCTTCCATGCCCCTGACAACATAGTGTACAGCCTCACCCTGATAATACATTTATGCGGAACACAGCCATGGCGCTGTTAGTGGATTAGAGCCACTGGTACATGTAGAGAACACACCTCTCACATACTCGCTTTTCAAGAAACGCAATACGGCGTAGGCCTCCAGACCGCTATATGCCTATGCACAACTAATGCCATAATTATCTATACCCGCGTTAAAGCGATAGGATCGGACCAGCAGACATACCCAACTCCAGCCTTGCTGATTCTGTTTTTGAGATCTGAATAAGAACGAATAACCTTCGCACAGGAACGCAAGTGAGTTTAATAGCAAAGAAAAAGCTGATAAATAGGAATGGCTTACCCTGTGAAACCTCTGAAAGTCCTCAGAGCGATTATGATTTTCGGCCTGGTTCTTTTGCCTTCGGTGCCAGGTGTGGAGATCGGTATAGTCGCAACAAGCCTACTAGCATTAATCGCTGGCGGCGCATACTTATTTGACGCATATAGGTCAGAGCAGGAAATCCAGGAGGCTCATGAAACACTCGAGAAATTAGAAGAAGGTGAACTAACGCTTGAACAGATTCAAGCTGGTGAAGACGGCTTAAAAGTCAAAGACGATGATGGAAACCTCACTCAAATCAACTAGATATTAGCCTTCGAACCGCTCATAGGCCTCTTTCACGTCCTCATCGATGAACTGGAGGTATTCCATTGTAATCTCGAGCGAAGAATGGCCGAGATGTTGCTGAATCCTCCGAATGTCTATGTCTGATTTCAGTGCGTTAACCGCGTGGCCGTGTCGCAGAGTATGCGGTGTGACTCGATACCGCTTGTTTCCACACTGATCCTTGTACATTACCTCCTGAATTCCTGCTGCCTCCGCAGCTGGCTTCACTACCTTGTCTGTGACTGTTGACTCGTGGAGTTGCTCAGACCGTTCAGTCACAAACAGATACTCTGAGGACTCGGCAGGAACGTAAGAGGCTCTATGACCACCGTCGAGCCATTGGTCAAAGAGCAGATCAAGCGATGGCTGGTAGAATACGGAGCGCGTTTCTTTGCTCTTGTTTGACCAAACCTCGATACGGCGATTCTTTCGGTCGACCTCATCCAATTTGATTTCATTGAGTTCGATTTTTCGGATGCCTGTCTGCCACATCAGCCGAATAATCAATTCGTTTCGGAGAGTCGGTGACGGGACGTTCTCACACATCGCCTCCTTCTCTTCCGGAGTGACGTAGACGATATCGGCGTTGTTGTGTTTCTTCGTATCCTTCTTGACGAACTCCTTTCGCTCCAAATCTTCGAACGGGTTTTCCTCGATAGCCTCAAACCGGCCTGAGAGCCGATTGAACAGTGCCCGCACGGACTCGTAGCGACTCGCGATAGTATTTGGTGCATAGCCCTGCTCCATCTGGTCCACGAAATAGTCCTCAAGGTCAAGTGCCCTGAGATCTGTCAGCGACTCATCTTGGTCAGACAGCCATCGATCGAAATTTCTGAGATTGGAGAGATGAGTATCGTAGGACGATTCGGCTTTCTTTACCTTTACGCGGTCGAGATGGCGGGTAATCCAATCGTCCATGAATTAGCCCTCCTTGTAGTAGCGGGTTTCACCATCCCAGTCCAGTGTGTGGACTTGGTGGGTATCCTGCTGGAGTCGGTTGAGAGCTTTGCGGACCTCTTTTTCTCGAGTGTCAAGAGCATCAGCAATTAGCTTAATTCGGCCAGAGTCCGATCGGACCATCCCGATCTCGCGAAGTGTAGCTCCGTCAGAAACCTTCTGTTCGTACTCCTTGATCTCAGCTTTCGTTGGCAGTTTCTCAAATACCTCGTTGGCCAGTTGCCGAACATCGGGATCGGCTCTCACCTCTCGCTCAAGCCCAGACAACCGTTTCTCGACCTCCTTCAGTACCTGCTCCACTTGGCCAATACTACTGTGGATCTCATCGAAGTGGCTAACGGCGTTTTCAGACAGTTCGGCACTACTGTTCCCTTCTTGGCTCTGCTGGATTTCGCTCTCAATTGCTTGCCGAATGAGTTGTGACAAGTACTGGAATTCGCTTTCTTCCTCCAAATATTTCTTCCAGCGTTCCTTGCGCTCCGGATCAACCCAGAGATTCACGCTTTCTTTGTCGTAACCGTTGTCATTTTCTGACATTGCCGCCAGACCGATTAGCCTCTTGGTGCATAATATTCATGCACCATCGCTGTGAAAATAGACAGCCTTTTTTATTATTCATGGCTTCTCGAGAAGTAAGATGATAGATCTAACTGACTGGATATCTAATCGAGTTATCGCCGGAGTTTCCGTTATTGCAGTAGTTCCTATTTTATTTGGATTTCTAGTACTGGTTGTTTTGCTACCAGACCTAAATAGAAGTAATCAAGCGATTGTTATTGCTACAGGAACTGGGGCATTTGGCACACTTATTCTCGCACTTGCCACCTTTTTCAATATTGTTCAGAGCAACCAAGTGCTGCAGATACGTGAAAAGAAACGGCAGAAGCCTTTAGCAATTGATGAAATCTCTAATCTTATTGAACCGGGAATAGAGACCGTAAAAGCCAATCTCGAAGCCCCAAAGAACTCTCATGGAAATGGTTGTGGGTTTGAATGGAACTATTTAGATCCAGAAGAATTGTCTCAAAGAGGCAGGAGACCTCATGCGATATTTACTAGCGACTCGATAGCGCTATCTAGATTATCAACAAGCAGGCCTGATCTGGTAGAACAAATCACGGCTCATAATGGGAAAATAGGGGACGTTGCAGAGCGTACACAGCGGTTCCAAGAACAAATCCATCCTAAAATCCGAGAATTTCTTGAGGAGTCGGATAGGGGACAAGATATCGACTCTGATTTACGGGTTATCACGTCGGCTATCCTTAAGGAGGTTGATCAGTTTGGTGAATCGAGTGATCTATATCAGTTTTGGGAAGAGTATGGTGATCGCCTCATCCAATATTCAAAAGATTTACCAGAAGCAGAATTAGAGGAGATCCAAAAGTTAGAGCAGGAATATCTTGAAGTTGCTAAGGAAACATTCGGAATGTTAGAGGACCGGAAGCTAGAGCTAAAGAAGGAGTACGGGATATCTGAGGAGGAAATATCATTTGAAAAAAACATTCTAGAGCGGACCTAGAAATCGAATTCGGTTCTGAGTGGTATGTGATTGGTATGTACCTATACACAGGAAACAAGTTCATCACGGACTGAGACTGAGTCAACGCGGACCGTTCTCCGACCGAACCGCACGTGAGACGACCGAAGAGCGACTTCTCTGTGCTCGAATCCACACCCACATCCCTAACCCGCGGTCCGTGATCACCGTCATGCATGAACGACCGTATCGATACCGGCAGTACGACTCGAGTCGCGATCGCCTGTCAGGGCGGCGGGAGCCATACGGCGTGCCGAGCGGTTCCTCGAGAGCCAGTCGTGAGAGCGTCGGCGGTCTCCGAACCCGTCGGTCACGATGCCAGCCACAGCCCGGCTCGGGCTCGAACCGGCGACTGGATCGACGAAGCCGATGACGATCCGTCGGATCGCCGTACCGTTCACCGACGGCAGAACGGTGTATTTCCGTCTCGGTGTGGTATGGAATCTCCCAAAATGAACCTGCCATTCAGCCGACGCCGCTTTCTGACGGGAGCAGCCGTCGGCGCGGCGACCGGGATCGTCGGCACCGCCTCGCGGTCGGTGGCTGCTGCCGTCGACACGAACGAACCGAACGCGATCGCTGCACTACCCGACGCAGTCGGTCTCGAGACGGTGGTCGATGGACTGGCGTTTCCGTTGGCCGTTGCATTCGCACCCGATTCGGACCGGCGGTATATTGCGGAACGCGACGGTCGGATTTGGGTCCACGAGTCCGATGGGCTCCGTGATGAGCCGTTGCTCGACCTGCGCGAGACGGTCGTCACCGGCGGTGAGCGAGGGCTACTGGGGATGACGCTGCATCCCGATTTCGCCGAGAACCGTCGCCTGTTCGTCCACTACAGCGCGCCGCGTCGATCCGACACGCCACAGGAGTTCGACCACACGGGTATTCTCGCGACGTTCGAGACGACCGACGATGGGACGCGAGTGCGATCGACCTCCGAACGCGTCGTCCTCGAGATTCCCCAGCCGGCGGACTTCCACAACGGCGGTGATCTCGCGTTCGGGCCGGACGGCTACCTCTACGCCGGGATCGGTGCGGGCGGCGGGGGTGGCGGCGGTGGACAGGATGTGACGACGGATCTGCTGGGAAGCGTGATCCGCATCGATGTCGACGGTCGCTCGACCGCCGGGGAGTATGCCGTCCCCGAGGACAACCCGCTGGTCGGTCGCGATGGACTCGACGAGTACTACGCCTGGGGGTTTCGAAACCCCTGGCGGCTGTCGTTCGACGACGGCGACTGCTTCGTTGCGGATGTCGGCGAGAACGAGTACGAAGAAGTCAACCTCGTCGAGCGGGGCGGCAACTACGGCTGGAACGTCAAGGAGGGCACCCACTGTTATCGGGAAGAAGACTGTCCGGACGAGGCATCCGGACCCGGTCTGAGCGGCGACCAGTTCCAGGACCCCATCATCGAGTACCCACACCCGCCGACCGAGACTGCCGTCAGCGGCGTCTCGGTCATCGGCGGCTACGTCTCCCGCGACTCCTCACTCCCGGCGCTCGAGGGCGCGTACGTCTTCGGTGATCTCGCGGCGGATGGCCGGCTGTTCGCTGCCACCCGCCCCGACGACGATGATGACCTGTGGCCGACGACCGTCATCGAAGTCGACGATGAATCGAAACTCGAGCGGATACTCTCGTTCGGTCGCGACGACGAGGGTGCAGTGTACGTCCTCGGATTGGGAGCCGATAGTGGTGGCCTCCACCGGATCGTCTCCGCTATGTGAGTACACTCTTCTGAGAAGCACGGAGTCGCCGCTCGAGGGCGGTTTCATCGATTGTTCCGGACAGTAGTAACATTTTTACCCTTAACCGCGAACCCGACGCCTATGGAGGATCCGGGATCGTATGCACTTCTCGGCCGCCTCACCCTGGCAGCGTTCGTCATGATCGCGCCGACGCTTTGCTTTCTGGGGTTGACCCGCGGCCTCGAGCGGTTGCGAGACGACGACCTGATTAACGAGTGGGCGCGGACGCACGGCCACGCGGAACACGACGTCACGGACCGCGAGGACGCCCTCGCGGCGCTGACGAACGAGCGCGGCGTCGACGCCGGTAGCTCGTCGCTCGTTCGGTGTGCTGTGTGTGGAACGCGAAACCGGGCTGGTGTGACGTACTGTCACAGCTGTCAACACCAGCTGTAGGCGGTTCTTCCCGCAGTGGATGGCAGACTCGGTGTGTGATGGGGTCCGCTATCGAGTCATGCTGGGAGACTAGTCGCTCGCGACCGTCCGCGCCTGCCGAACGTCCCGCTCGAGGCGCTCGGCGTACTCGAGTCGGAGCTGTCGTGCCTCCTCGAGTCCGACCGGTCCCCGGCCGTCGATCTCGTGTGAGATCGGCTCGTAGGTCGCGACGTCGAACCCCATCCGCTCGAGGTAGGATCGAACCGCGTCCGACGCGAGCCCCTCCCGGATCGCGGCGTTGACGTACTCGATCACCGCGTCGAACTCCGGCAGGACAACTTCGTCGGCCGTGATGGCACCGGATTCACCCTCGATTCGGATCTCGGCATCCTCGAGGTGAGCGCTGACGTCGGCGATCCTGTCGGCCAGCCGGACGACCTGACTCGGGAGAGCGGTATCGGGAGACCGCCATTCGACCGTCGAAAACGTTTCTCGGAGCTGTACGGGCGTCCAGACCGCGCTCTCGGGGTCGAAACTCGACTGGATGGTCGCCCGATCGGCACCCGCTTCGATGGCCGCCGTCACGAACTCCTCGTATCGCCGCTCGAGCCGGCGGGTCCACTCGTCTGCGTCGTCGGCATAGGGCCACAGCCGGCCCTGGTGAGGGACGCCATCGTATGCCATCCAGCGGTAGAGTTTCGACCGTGCCCCGCTGGCCAGATACCGACCGCGGAAGTACGGCGAGGAGTTGACTAACGCCAGCGCGGGATCAAGCGCGATGAGCGCGTTCAACTGGTCGATCTCGCGTCCCGGTTGTTGTTCAACGTGGATATGAGTTCCCGCACAGTGGCGGACGTACTCGAACTCGTCACCGATGACCTGATCTTGGATTCGTGTCCGATCGCTCGGGCGATCCCGCACCTCGTCGTGGTTTACCGGTGTCGCGAGCGGGACGAGGCCCTTGTCGAGTTCGTCGGCCCGGTCCAGCACGCGTTCGATTCGATCGAACAGTTCGTCGCGTAGCTCCGCTGTCGTCTCACACGGCGTCGTTTTGATCTCGAGCAGCGGCTCGACGAACTCGCGCTCGGCTCCCGCCGACGCCTCGACGAGTTCCGCCGGTTCGGCCAGCCGCCCCTCGTCGTCGATGACCCAGTACTCGACTTCGATGCTCCGTCGTATCGGCTCGGGTTCATGTGCTGACACAGTGTCCTCCGGATTGCGGCATCGTCTCATGCGGACCAGTGGTCCCCCAGCGCTCTCGGCTGTACATCACTTGCCCGCTGCCTACCGATTGCTAACTAACCACACGCCCACATCGGGAAGCCACTACAAGAAATTTTCGCGAGTGGTAACATTCGCACACGGGGCGGCGACGAAGCCGGCTCGGCCCAGCCGTCCTGCCCGTCTCGTCCGTGTCGATCGCGCGTGGTCACGCTTTCTGGAGGTCGTCCGATCCGCCAGTGTCGACGGCGCTCTCCGGACCAGTCGCCGGAACCAGACAGCGACGATGGATTCGGGATGCCGACAGAGCTTTCCGCCGACACAAAGGATTTACATCTCCTAATTATATCTAATTACGAGATGAGCGAGAACTTCCCCGACTACGTCGACGTCGACTATACCGACGGTGAAGGCGAAGATCCCGAGGACTATGCCCACATTCAGGACAAGATCGAGAAAGCGATCGAGGTCACCCGCGAGGGCCTCGAGTCCTACGAGAACCCCGCAGTCATGTGGACTGGCGGCAAAGACTCCACGCTGACGCTGTACTTCATCAAGGAGGTCGCCGACCGCTTCGACCTCGAGGTACCCCCTGCAGTGTTCATCGACCACTACCAGCACTTCGACGAGATCCACGACTTCGTCGACCACTGGGCTGACGAGTGGGACCTCGAGGTCATCTACGCGCGCAACGAGGACGTCGGCGGCTACGTCGACGAACACGACCTCGAACCCGGCGACGACATCGACATCTCGGACCTGTCCGAGCACAACCAGCACCACGTCCGTGACATCCTCGAATACGAGGAGGACACGTTCCCGTTCCTGCTTGACACCTACGTCGGCAACCACCTGCTGAAGACGGTCGCGCTCAACGACGCCCTCGAGGAGTACGACATCGACGGCGTCATCTCCGGCGTCCGCTGGGACGAACAGGAAGCCCGCGCCGACGAGACGTTCTTCTCGCCGCGGCACGACCCCGACATCTACCCGCCCCACGACCGAATTCAGCCCATTCTGCAGTTCGACGAGGCCGCCGTCTGGGACGCGTTCTGGAACTTCGTGGTGCCGGACACCGTCGAGAACTTCCCCGAGGAGGGCTACGTCCCCGAGAGCGACGAGGACCTGCCGGAAGGCGTCGCACAGGACGACATCCCGATCTCGCCGAAGTACTTCGCCGGCTTCCGCTCGCTGGGCAGCGAAGTCAGCACCGAAAAGAGCGACCAGGAACCCGCCTGGCTCCAGGATCTCGAGGGGACGACCGAGCGCGCGGGCCGCGCCCAGGACAAAGAAGACCTGATGGAGCGCCTGCGCGACCTCGGCTACATGTAGGCCGGTCGCGGTCGAGGGTCGCATCACTCGCTAACTGCTGATTTTTGCGGTTTTGACGCTCGAGAGTGTCACGAGCGACAGCTTGGAGAGAGCGAATCGGTGATCCGATAGCGATACAACAGCGAGCGCTACTTCCCAGTCGTTAGCGGCCTGCTGCGCGGTACTCGCCGTGTTTGACGCCGAGTGCGAGCATGATCAGGCCGAAGGCGATCATCGACGGCGCGACCATCATCAAAACGGTGCTCGTGCCCATCATTGGGGCGGCAGCCAGCCCACCGACGCCGAGCGCGATTATCACGATGAATACGGCCGCCGTCTTGGGAAGATCGAACTCCATATGCGGGGGTTAGGAATCGGTCACCTAATGGTATCGGAAATCGGCAGCCCATTCATGCTCTCAGAGAAGAGACAGTAATTTCTTCCGCCAGATGGACGCGGATCGCGATTACGCTTGCGAGGGACGAACCAGGTTCGCCAGTCCGATGACGGCCCCGAGGAACCAGCCAAGTGGGAACGAGATGCCGAGCCACATCGCGGCGTAGGCCGCCCCCTCGAGGCTGAAGTTGCTTCGCAGGTAGTCGTTGATGCCGCCGACGACCAGCACGTTATCGAGCGCCCAGACGGCGAACTCGTAGCTTGGGTCGAGGACGTATGGGTGCAGCGACGGCGTCACGAGTGCAGCGACGACTGGCGGCAGGAACAGCGCCGTCATCGCGAACGGATAGGCGAGCAGGACCGAAAGTGCCCGGCCACCGAATTTCGAGGTGACAGCTGCGAGCGTGGTCGAGACGATCGCGACGGCGCTGGCGGCTGCAATCGCGAGGAAGGCGTCAAAGGGGATCCGCAGGTACGCGATCGCCGTCAGCGACCCCCAGACGAGCAGCGCAAGACCCGTGACGCCGGCGATGCCGAGTCGCGTCCGCGTCGAGTCGAGTTTCGCCGCGTAAAAGCGGGTTGCAAAGCCAAGGACAGTCAACGGATAGAGGACGAGCAAGCCGATGACTCCCAGTACGCTCCAGCCGTGATAGCCGACCTTTTGTGGGAGTGTGTCGGGCTTCCACTTGCCCATGACGGAGTGGCCGCGGCCACGTTGCCTGCGGAAGACGAGTTCCATCCAGGCCCCATGTAACCGCTGAATGTCGGTCCTAACCGCGCCGACGAGCCCACCACCGCCACTGCGTTGTGAGCGGGTAGACATACGCGAGCCAAAAAGCTGACGTACCGTAAACTTTCCTGCTTTTTCTTCATGGCCGATATGACCGACAGCTGTCACACCTACGGAAATGGCGGTCGGTCGAAATCAGCGTGTAGATATCGGCGTCGCTGACAGTCACTGCACGGTCGATCGCGTGACGGCACAGTAATCAGTACGTGTGCCGTGTCAGTCAGGTCGATAAAGACGACCGTCCGTGCGCCGATCAGTTCCAGGGGGCGAAGTCGGGATCGACTTCGCGACTCGTCTCGTCGATCGCGTCGATCTTGTTGCGGTCTTCCTGATCGAGCTCGAGCGTCAGCGACGCCCAGTTGTCGGCGATGTGTGCGTCGCTGGTCGCCTTCGGAATCGCCGTCACACCCTTCTCGCGCGCCCAGGCGAGGCTGACCTGCGCTTCGCTGGCGTCGTGTTTCGCGGCGATCTCCTTGATTTCGGGCTGGTCGATGACCTGCCCGCGTGCCAGCGGCGAGTAGCCGACGACCTCGACGTCGTAGTTCTCACAGGTCTCCCGAAGCTCTTCCTGGGGAAGCAGCGGGTGCAACTCAACCTGATTCGCGAAGATCGGTACGTCACAGACGTCGATGGCAACCTCGAGCTGTTCGGGCTGGAAGTTGCTGACACCGACGTGGTTGGTCAAGCCCTCGTCTACGAGCTCGGAAAAGGCCCCAAGCGTCTCCTCGGCGTCGTAGGTCCGGGACGGCCAGTGGACGTATAGCAGGTCGACGTAGTCGACGCCTAGTCGGTCGAGACTCTCGCGTGTCGTCTCGAGGACGTCGTCGTGTTCGAGGTTGTCGATCCAGACCTTGGTCGCGAGGAAGATCTCCTCGCGGTCGACATCCGCAGCCGCGATTCCGTCACCGACGGCGTCCTCGTTGCCGTAAATCTGGGCGGTGTCGATGTGTCGATAGCCCGCCTCGAGGGCCGTCCGGACGCTCTCGGCACACTGCTCGGGGTCCTCGTTTTCCCAGGTTCCGAGCCCGAGCATCGGCATACCGTCGGTGGTCGGACACGTCTCTGGCGGAATCGTATCGGCGTCGGAAGTCACCATACGTGGATAGACGGGCAGAACGCGAAAAGGGGTTTTGGTACCGGTCAGCGGTTCGCCTTGTGACAGCGAAATCGGCGGCGAGACGCCAGAGATTCCTCGAGAACGATGCCCACGGCATAATGTTTCGTCGCGGACATCGATTCGCTCGAGGGGAGCCTCGACTGTTGGGTTGCCATGACCTCGCCCGGTCGGGTTCGAGCTGCGAGCGCAGTCATAGACAGTCGCGTGAAACGACACGCGAGCTAGATCTCGCTGTGAAAGCAGCTACTGGTACATCCGCAACGGCTTGGCCTGCGAACTCTCCTCCTGGCCGATCGCCTGCATCTGCTGGGCCAACTGCTCCCGTTTCGCCCGGATCTCCTCGGCACTGGTGACGAGCTCTTGGACGTCGACCTCGAGGTCGGCGAGCGGTTCGATCCCTTCTTCGAGTAAGACGCTCGCGGCCCGGGGATCGGGGAACTGTGGATCACACTCGACGACGAGGCCGACACTATCGATCTCGTCGCGTGCAGCACTGTTGATCAGCGCACCCGTCGGACCGGTGATGACGCCGTCTTCTGGCGGCACCGCGATGTCGGCTGCCTCGAGGTGCTCCTCGCCGTCGCCGGTAGCGATACCGTAGAGGTCGCGGCTGTCCTCGTCGCCGAGATCGGCTGGCAGGCCGCTGAGATAGAGCGGCGTCGCACCCTGCTCGACGATCCAGCCGGTCAGACAGTCGGCGGTGTCCTCGACTGCTGTGGCGCTGATCGGGGCGTCACTCCGGAGTGCGAACAGGTCGTGGGCCTCGCTGACGTAGAGTCGCACCGGTGGCCGAACCGTTCGATCACCGCCCCGATAGATCCCGATCCGAGGCAGCCCCTCACAGTGAACGCTCGCGTAGTAGCGCATGTCGAAGTGCTCGACGAGGTGGTCGGTCGCGATCTTGCCGACGAGGCCGACGCCGGGAAACCCTTCGACGAGCGTCGGGTTCTCGAGTTCCGCTTCCGGACCCTGCAAGCGAACTTCAGCCATACCCCGACGGACGGCAGTCATCTGCATAAAATCGGTGGAACGCGGTCCCGGTTTCCGCTTGCACGCCCGTAGTGGTGTGCGACCGACCACCGCCGACGGCAGCCGACAGCGACGCTGATGCTGATTCCGCACGCTTCGAAACCCACAAGCGCCGGGCACTCGAACTCGCCGCCAATGGAGCCACTCGAGCGGTATCGATCGATTATCGACGATTTCGACGGCTTTCTCGCGGCCTGCAGGCGGCCACTTGGCAACGCCGTCCGCGTGAACACGATCAAGGCCACAGTCGAGCGGACGCTCACAGCCCTCGACGAGGAGGGCGTCGGCTACGACCAAGCCGACTGGAACCCGCGTGTCTTGGACCTCGAGACCGACTCGCCGGGATCGACGTGGACCTCGTTTCACGGCTTTACACACGGCCAAGAAGAGGTGTCTGCAGTGCCGGCAGTCGTCCTCGATCCCCAGCCGGGCGAACGAGTCTGGGACGCCTGTGCCGCGCCGGGCGGGAAAGCGACCCAGCTCGCGGCGCTGATGGACGACCGCGGGACGGTCGTCGCCAACGACAACAACCTCGGGCGCATCTCGGCGCTACGATTCAACGCCGAGCGATTGGGCGCGACCAGCCTCGCGGTGACCAACGCCGACGCGCGCAACTACTCGCTCAATCGCTTCGACTTCGACGCCTTCGACCGGACGCTGGTCGACGCGCCCTGTTCCTGCGAGGGGACGATCCGCAAGAACCCCGATGCACTCGATAACTGGTCGGAAGGCCACATCTCCTCGGTCGCGGGCATCCAGAAGGGGATCATCCGCCGGGCGATCCAGGCCACCCGCGAGGGTGGCACGGTCGTCTACTCGACGTGTACCTTCGCCCCCGAAGAAAACGAGGCCGTCGTCCAGCACGCCCTCGAGACCGAATCCTGTCGCGTCGTCGACTTCGACCTCGGCCTCGAGCACTCGCCCGGACTGACCGAGTGGGACGGCGCGACCTACGACGCGAGTCTCGAGAAGGCGGCCCGGATCTATCCCCACCAGAACGACACCGGCGGCTTCTTCGTCGCGAAACTGGAGGTGACCGCGTAATGAGCGACGAAGGAACGAACGACGGCCAGCGGTTCGATCGACTGCCCGCAACCGACGCGGAGCGAACCGTCGACGGACGAGCCACGCGCGAGGCGGTCGTCGACTACTTTGCAGATCGTTTCGGGATCCCACCGACGACCTTCGACGACTACACCTTCTGGGAAAAGGGCGCGGGCAAGATCTGGATCTACGCCGGTGACGCGCCGACGCCGATCGAAATCGAGGCGATCGGCATGACCTGCCTGCGGACCCGACAGGAACACTGGAAGCCCACGACGGACTTCGTCCAGCGCTTCGGTCGGCACGCGAGCGACTGCGTGATCGAACTCGAGCGCGAGCAGGCTCGCCGGTTCGCGACCGGCGAGGATCAGGAACTCGCGTGGGACGGCGACTGGGGGTATCTCATCGCCGCCCACGAGATCGCCGGGGAATTAGAGCCGATCGGCATCGGCCTCTACGTCCACGGCGAGCTGCGCTCGATGGTGCCGAAGGGCCGACAGCGCGACCTCGACTCATAACAATCAGGGCGACGGGACTGGACTACAGCGGCGCGCCCACCAACACGAGTTTCGCGCGCTCGTCGCCGCGGTTATGGATCTGTCGCGTTTCGCCGGGATCGAGTCGAATCACCTCGTCTGCCTCGAGCGTCACCGTCTCGTCGGCGTCGGGCAACTCGATGTCGACCGTTCCTTTGACGACGTAGTACACCTCTTCCTGTCCGGAGTCGGTCTCGTCGTGTTCCATTCCCTGACTGCCCGGCTCGAGTTCGAGCACTGAGATTCCTAACTCGTCGGCCTCGAGCGGCGCTTTGAGCATCCACATCCCACCGAGTGTGTCGTCGATGACTGACTCCGGATCGGTTTTGGTGGCCGTGTCGTAGCCCATAGTCGGTTCTCTCTATTTTGAGACTTAAAATCGAGGGCCCACATCGAAAGCGACAGCCAGCCGCTACTGGCCTTCGGCCCGCAATCCGGGGACGACGTCTGGCGACCCAGTACCCCTAAACGGGAACGCAACAGACAGAGACGTATGCGATCGTCAGCGGCGAACGCGGAGCTAGCGCTATTGCTCGAGGTGGCGGGCACGCCCAAACCGGGCAACGTCGACCGCCAGCGAGACCTCGCGGAGTTGCGGTTCGAACACTTCCTCGCCGGGGCGGTGGGTGCCCATGAGGGGCTCGAGCTGGCTGCAGACGGGGCTGCAGTGGGACCAGCCTTCGAGCGGGCCGTCGCGGGGATGGCTACACAGAAGGGTGGGAACACGCAGTTCGGCGCACTGTTGTTGCTCGTTCCCCTCGTGCGGGCCGCTCGCGAGGACCTCTCCCAACCCGTCGCCGAAGCCATCGTCCGCGAGACGACAGTGGGGGATGCGGCGGCGTTCTATCGCGCGTTCGACCACGTCGACGTGGGCGTGGCCGATCCGCCCACGGACATGGACGACCTCGACGTGCGCCGCGGCTCGGACGCGATTCCGGCACTCGAGGAGCGCGGACTGACGCTCTTCGAGATCATGGAGCGAAGCGTCCCGGGTGACGATGTCGCCCGTGAGTGGGTCCGCGGCTTCGATCGCTCCTTTGGGGCGGCCCGGAGACTCGCCAACGCAAACGGCCCAGTGACCGACCGCACTGCGTCGGTCTTTCTCTCCGTGCTCGCCGACCGCCCCGATACGCTCGTCGCGACGCGTCACGACGAGGCGACCGCAAAGGAGGTGACCGAGCAAGCCAGGGAACTGGTCGCGACCGACGCCCTCGAGACGGACCCGACCGCGGTCGAGACCTTCGCGGACGACCTCGTCGAGCGCGGAATCAATCCGGGGACGACGGCTGATATCACCGCAGCCGGGCTGTTCATCGCCCTCGAGCACGAGGCGATTACCGTATGAGCGGCGAGCGAGACGCGGACGCGGAATCGGCGGCGTGGCCCGTCACCCTCTCCGGGGTGACCGAATCGGTCGTGACCACGCTGGGACCGAACGGGCTGTGGAACGCCGCCCCACTCGGGCTCCACGCCGGCGATCCCGTCACCGCGCGGACGTGGGGCAACACCCGCACGCGCCGGAATTTCCACCGGCAAGGCGAGGGCTACATCCAGTTTATCGACGACCCCGTCGTCTTCGCCGACGCTGCCCTCTCGATCGTCGAGTTCGACGAGCCGACCCTCGAGCCGGCCTGTGCCTGGGCCCGCGTGACCGTCGAACAGGTCGACGCCGGCAGCGAGGGTGACACCGACTGGGAGGAGTGGGAGCTTCGACCACTCGAGGCGGGCGTCGAACGTGAAACGGTCCCGACGATCGACCGCGGGTTCGGAGCCGTCGTCGAGGCGACTGTCGCGGCATCCCGGCTCGGGGTCGCTGCGTACGACGACGCCGCACTTCGGGACCGGCTGGCGTATTTCGAGTCCGTCGTCGACCGTGCCGGCGGTCCGCGTGAGCGGGAGGCGCTCGAGCGCGTCCGCGACCACTCGTCGTGGTGAACCACCACAGGTAGCGCGCCACTCGGGTGTGTGTATGACGATCGACCAGCGGTGACACCGCTCGGCTGGCGGTGGCTTCGACAGGGCGGAGGATTTTGTCGGTCGGTGTGATAAGACGTGGCATGTCGGTCGCGACGTCCGACCAGCGCGAGTGGATCGTCAGTTCGTTCGGCTCGGTTCAAACCGAGGGCCGTCGTCGGGGAGGTCGATGAGCCGGTGTCGATCCACGTCGACCTCGAGCTCATCGCACTCGTCGCAGCCATCGTCGGGTTCGGCACCGCGGCCCAATTTCTCGCCGCGAAATACCGCGTTCCCAGCGTGTTGTTTCTCATCGTCGCGGGCATCGCGATCGGCCCCGAAGGACTCGGCATCGTGACACCCGACACCTTCGGCGACGCGCTCTCGACCATCGTCGGAGTGAGCGTCGCCATCATCGTCTTCGAGGGGTCGTTCCGGCTCACGTTCGAGACCGTCCGAACCGCACCGCGGGCGGCCAGACGGTTGATCACGATCGGCGCAGCGCTGTCGTTTCTTGGAACCGCGCTGGCCGTGCGGCTCTTCCTCGGTGCAAACTGGGACATTGCGTTTCTCGTCGGCGCGTTACTGGTCGCGACCGGCCCGACGGTCATCACGCCGATTCTCGCCGTGGTTTCCGTCCGCGAGGCGGTCGAAACGACCCTCGAGACCGAGGGGATCGTCAACGATGTCACCGCCGCGATCCTCGCGGTCGTCATCTTCAAGACGATGACGGCGCAGGAACTCGCACCGAGGGGGTTCGTCTTCCTGTTCGTAGAGCGCCTCGGGATGGGGATCCTCACGGGCCTCGCGATCGCAGGCGTCGTCTGGTATCTCCTGACGCAGGTCGAGCTCCCGGCGCAAGCTGCACCACAGACAGCCCGGTTGCTCGCGTTGGCCGGAGCCGTCATCGCGTTCGCGATCGCGGACTCTGTGTTCTCGGAAGCCGGCATCGCAGCCGCGGCCACCGCGGGCTTTACGCTCGGGAACCTCGAGTTGCCCCATCGAGAGGGGATCATGCGACTGAATCAGGACGTAACGGTGCTCGTCCTCTCGTTCGTCTTTATTACGCTCGCGGCGTTGCTCGAGTTCTCCGAACTCCGCGCGCTCGGGCTTGCCGGGCTTGCGGTCGTGGGAGTGGTGGCGGTGCTGTTGCGCCCGCTGGTCGTCTTCCTTTCGACGACTGGCGGAGCGTTTCCGATCCGCGAGCGGCTATTTATGAGCTTCATCGGCCCACGAGGGATCATTCCGGCCTCGGTCGCGACGCTGTTTGCGATTCGCCTCGAGACGAGTACGCCGCCGACGGATCCCGCAGGTGCGGACATCTTACTCGGGACGGTCTTTCTCGTCATCCTCGTCACAGACATCGTCGAAGCGGGCTTTGCGAGACAGATTGCAGTTGCATTCGGCGTCATCGAGACAGCGGAGTAGCGTGGGTTCGGGTTCTCGGGTGAGCCAGCTCCCGTATACGACAACGCATCGCTGGCCGGCACAGACAACAGACACAACCAGGCTCGTGTGAGAACGGTCGCAAACGCGTACGCTTATCGGGTCAGCATGTCTCGAGCCGATCGATTTCACCACATCGCGACGCAACGGACCCATCCCCACGGTCGTCAATCGGTGGAAATGGTGCGTTATAAGGGCCTCTAGACGGAACCCCCTGTATGGCAATCAAACCGGCCTACGTCAAGAAGACCGGCAACCTCCTCCTGGAGCAGTACCCGGAAGCGTTCACGACTGACTTCGAACAGAACAAAGAAAGCGTCGAGAAGCTCACCAACGTCGATTCCAAGGGCGTTCGTAACCGCATCGCGGGATACGTCACTCGAAAGAAAGGCGCGCAAGTGCCTGCGTAAGTCGGTTTTCTTATACTAGCGACGGTCCGTCACTGTCCACCCGATCACACGACAGCGATAGTGATCGGTGTGTGACTCGTTTCAGCATCTCCTGTCTCGAAGCGCTGTCAGCGTGAGACGGCAAGCTACGCGACACTCTGGTGAGGTCGAAAACGGTCGATGACCGAGAAGCGAGAGCGGATCGTGTCGAAACTCGAGTTACTCGCCGAAGCCGGGCTCCATGTAGGCTGCGGCAGTGAGTGCCACGATGGCGATGCCGAGCCCGAACACGAGCGCGACGGCCCCCGTCAAGATATCGAGCTGATAGCCGATCCCCGGGAACACGCCACCAGTGAAACCGAGCCACGCAATAAAAACGGACAGCAGCGCGGAGACGGCTGCGACAGCCGTCGCGCCCATGCTGAACGGCGTCTCGAGCAGTCCCCCGTTGCGGGTACTCGTGGTCGAACTCGTCATCGGAACCACCTCTGGCCAGTGGCCTCGCGTCGATCCTGTCGGTAGTGCATCGGTCGCTAGGTACTGCTCCCGTTTCTTAATCTCTTCTATCCGAAGTAGCGAATCGCTCCCCTGACGGCGTATCCTCGCTGTCAGCCACGCCAGCGGACTCGAGTGACGTTGGATCGCCACGCTCGAGTAATTCTGTCGACTGACATGCGCTACCGAAAACCCAAACGGTTTTGCGGACACGACTCTGAGTGGCGGAAAATGGCAGTACGAGTAGGCGTACTCGGTGCGACCGGAGCCGTTGGACAGCGACTCATCCAGCTGCTCGACCCGCACCCTGATTTCGAGATCGCAGCACTGACCGCAAGCGACGCAAGCGCCGGCAAGACGTACCGGCAGGCCGCAAAGTGGCGCGTCGACAGTCCAATCCCGGACGACGTCGCCGACATGACCGTGACGGCGACCGACCCCGACGACGTGCCAAACGACGTCGACCTCCTGTTCTCGTCGCTCCCCTCGAGCGTCGGCGAGGCCGTCGAGCCCGGCTTCTGTGAGGCCGGCTACGTCGTCTCCTCGAACTCCTCGAACGGTCGAATGGACGAGGACATCCCCCTCGTGATCCCCGAGGTCAACGCCGACCACCTCGACTTGCTCGAGGTCCAGCGCGACGAGCGCGGCTGGGACGGCGCGATGGTCAAAAACCCCAACTGCTCGACGATCACCTTCGTCCCCACGCTCGCCGCCCTCGACGACTACGGCCTCGAGAAAGTCCACGTCGCGACCCTGCAGGCCGTCTCGGGCGCGGGCTACGACGGCGTCACCTCGATGGAGATCATCGACAACGCCATTCCCCACATCGGCGGCGAAGAGGACAAACTCGAGACCGAATCGAAGAAACTGCTCGGCAGCTTCGACGGCGCGGAACTGGCGCTCAACGACGTCGAGGTCGGCGCTTCGTGTAACCGTATCCCGACGATCGACGGCCACCTCGAAAACGTCTTCGTCGAAACCGCCGAGGACCTCACCCCCGACGAGGCCGCCGAGGCCATGCGCGAGTACCCCTCCCTCGACCTTCCTTCCTCGCCGGACCAGTTGATCGAAGTCTTCGAAGACCCCGAGCGACCACAGCCACGCCTCGACCGCACCCTCGGCGACGGCATGTCGGTCTCTGCCGGCGGCATTCGCGAGTCGACGTTCGGCCTGCAGTACAACTGTCTCGCACACAATACGATGCGCGGCGCAGCCGGTGCGAGCGTGCTCAACGGCGAACTACTGCTCGAGAACGGCTACCTCTAGAGCCGGCAGCTACCCAGTCGGCGATTTAACCAGGGACTCGAGTGACCGTTCGTCTCCGACAGAGCGGCTGAGAGTTCCCCCGTTTTAAAACGTTGACTGTTCAATCGGAGTCACTTCGTGAGTTGACCCGATAGACGAGGTATGGAAACTGAACCCGCTCTCTGCAAGTCGCGTCTACAGGACGGCTGCGATGTCTATCAGGCTCAGCCGGATCAGCCGTTCAGCGAAGCGGTCATCGAAGCGATCGCGGCAGACTCCGATCTGGACGCCCTCGAGATCGCAGACGAGTTCGGTCCCCTGTACGACGCGATCGATCCGTCTGCGCTCGATTCGCTGTTTCAGTCTCCCGAGGGAACGAACCGGACCGTCGGCTGTGTGACGTTCGTCTACGCTGGCTATCGGATCTCGGTCGATCAGACCGGTCGAGTCGTACTGACCGAACTGCAGTAACGGACACTCGAAACTACTCCCGCTGGATCAGTCCCTCGGCCTCCCTGCGCTCGAGCGAATCCGTCGGCTGTGGACGTTTCCGACCATATCCACGATACACGGTGACGATGCTCGTCAGACAGGTACTGGAACTGATTCAGCCACTGACGGGCAATCAAGGGAGTACCTGATTCTCGAGGTCGGCATCCACGCCCTCCGCGTCGATCCGGCGGACGTTTTCGGCGACGATATCCGCCAGCCGGTCGTAGTACTGTGGCGTGTGGCCGGCGTTGTGTGGTGTGAGCTGGACGTTCTCGAATGTCCACAGCGGATGCTCCTCGGGCAGCGGTTCCGGATCGGAGACGTCCAGTGCGGCCCCACGGATCCAGTTCGACCGCAGTGCCTCGACTAACGCGTCCGTTTCGATGACCGGGCCGCGGGCGACGTTGACTACCACCGCATCGGGATCGATCGTCACGAACGCCTCGCGGTCGAGCAACCCGCGGGTCGTCTCCGAAAGCGGACACGCCAACACGAGATAATCCGTCCGCGCGAGCGCGTCGTCGAACGCCTCTCCCTCGAAGCCGACCACCTCGTCGGTCGGCCCACCTTTCGCCGGCGTATAGCGAACGCCGATCGTCTCGACACCGAACGGCTCGAGGCGCTCACAGACCGCCTGCCCGATCGCGCCCAGTCCGACGACGGTGACGGTCGACCCCTGCAGCTCGTGGGCCCGGTAGTGGCGCCACTCGCGACGACGCTGGCGGCGCGCGCCGACGTGAAACCGCCGGGTGAAATACAGAATCGACCCCAGCACGTGCTCGCCGATGTTCGGCCCGTGGACGCCCGAGGCGTTGGTTACCGTGACACCCCGGCTCTCGAGTTCCTCGAGTGGCAGATGGCCGGTCCCCGCGTAGGCGCAAGCAAAGACCGAGAGATCCTCGGCGTGCTCGAGGAGCTCTTCCTCGAGCGCCATGCCGGTGACGAACGTCGCATCCCGGATCGCCTCGCGTTCGGCAGCCGGCGTGCGTGCGAGCGCAACGGTGTGGTCCGGGAGCCGATCGCGGATCGCATCCGCGTACTGTTCGATCGGAATTCCGTGGGTCCCCTTCCGAAGCACGAGCACGTCCGGCGCGTCAGCATCGCTCATGGTCATGCCCTCACCCAGCGCGATCAAAAGCGTTCGTCTCGCGGCACGTCGACTGTTCGAATCCCTGGACGCCTATGCAATGAGACGATCGGGCCCGACAGGCGATCCGTCGGATACAGACCCCGACGCAGTCTGTCGAAACTGTCCCTCGCAGTTTTTATAATGGCTCACTGAGTCCAAACGGCGTATGGAACGCGTAGACGTCGCGATCGTCGGCGGTGGCCCCGCGGGCACGTCCGCGGCCGAACAGGCCGCCGCCCACGGCGCAGAGACGGTGCTCTTCGAGCAGGGAGTACCTCGTGAGGACCGGGACGAACTCGGCCCGGATTCGACCGACGCCGCCGGGATGCTCGACTACTGGATCGACATCATGGGGTTCGATTACCGTGAAATCCCCGACGATGTCATTCTGCAGGAACTCGAGGCCACGGAGTTCATCGGCCCGAACAGTGCCGTCGAACTACGAACGACAGGCATGGAGGCGACGTATCCCAAGTTCGGCTATACCTTCCACCGCACGCGCATGGACGACTGGCTCTACGACCGCGCGACCGAGGCCGGTGCCGACTTGCGCGTCGGCGTCGGCGTCAAAGATCTCGAGACCGACCTCCGGGCGACGAGCCCGCAGGGACCAACCCACACGCTGACGCTTTCAAATGGCGACGAACTCGAGGCCCAGTACGTCGTCCTCGCAGATGGCCCCCAGCGACGGATCACGCTCGAGGCGCTCGACCAGTTTACCGCACCCGGTCGAAGCGTCTCCGACTATCTCTCGCCGCCGGAGGCGAACCACATCGCCTATCAAGAGTATCGGGAGTTCCCCGAAGAACTGTTCGCGGAGTTCGAGGATACCCTCACGTTCTGGTGGGGGTATATGCCCGGCGAGACCGCCTATCCGTGGGTCTTCCCGAACGACGGCACGGTCGCCCGCGTCGGGCTGACGATGCCGATCGGGATGGACCTCGACGATGTCGACAACCCCGGCAGCTACAAGCTCCTGCGACCTGACGACGAGAAAATCCCATCGGGTGCGGAGTACATCCGCCGTCTGCTCGAACAGGAGTACGGCGACGAGTACGACATCGAGGACGACATTCCCCGCGTTGAGGACCGTGGGAAGTCCAAGGGGACGGAAACCTATCCCATCTCGTCGACGCGACCGATCGAGTCGCCCGTCGGCGCGAACATTGCCGTCGCGGGCGGTGCGATGGGTACCACCTCGGCGTTCCACGAGGGCGGCTACCACGTCGCCGTCCGCACCGGCAAGATCGCTGGCCGGTTGGCGGGGACGGACTCGCTCGAAAACTACAACGACGTCTGGAAACGAGCAGTCGGCGACGAGATCCTTCGTAACGTCGCCTTCGCGGACATCGTTGAGGACTACGGCCCGGATGACTGGGACTGGGCGTTCAACACTGTCTCCGACATGCAAGGCGGCAACGGCGATAACGTCCTGCTCAGCAAGCGATACGCTGCCGGACTCGACGCCGCGAAGCTCCTCACAGCGTACAAACGACGCAAGTTCGGATACCGCGACAGTCGCTATGTCCAGCTGTCGGAAGCCGACTATCTCTACTGATACTGTCGGAACTTCCGTTGCCGTGTCGACCGCGTGGCGGTTCCAAACTGGACGTCATTGCAGCCCCTCCGACGATTCGAAGTGATCTATTCAGGAGACGACGTGGAAGCCGAGAGGGAACCGCTGTAAAGCACCCGATCACACCCGAAACTGAGCAATACTCGTCCCCGCTGCTA